>NZ_VJZE01000330.1 GCF_009377205.1 Streptomyces phyllanthi | reverse complement strand
CCCCTCAGCAGACCCTTCGGCCCTCCCCTCCACCGGCCTCACGGCAGGCAGCCGCCACCACTCGTCCAGCCACTCCGCGTCCGCCCCCGCCACCGGGTCCCCCAGCCGCTCGGTTCCGTCCCGTCGTACGAGGACCAGGCGCCGTACGCCCTCGGAGTCCACCTCGGCGATGTCCAGGGGCACGTTGTCGAGCCACTCGTTGGCGAACAGCAGTCCGGTGACGCCCTCGGGGGGTGCGGCGAGCCACTCGATGCGGTGATCGAGATCACGCGGCCGGCCGGCGCGCTCGACCGCGTACCCACGCGCGCGGGAGGCCACCTCCGGGGGCAGTGCCCTCAGAACGCCCGTCACGAGCTCGCCCCGGCCCGCCGCCATGTCCACGAAGGCCAGTTCGGCGGGGTGCCCGAGCTCCTCGTCCACCCGGCACAGCAGCCGGGCCACGGCCTCGGCGAACAGCGGGGAGGCGTGCACGGAGGTGCGGAAGTGCCCCGCGGGACCCTCGGGGCGCCGATAGAACCCCGAGGGGCCGTACAGCGCCTCCTCCATCGCCTCGCGCCACCCGCGCCACTCGCCGCCCGCCTCATCCGTCACGGCGCCAGGCTAAGCGCCGGGGCCGGCAGAGCCTCCACCTTGGGGAGTACGCGCGCCGTTCGCGGATCGGCCCTCCGGTTGACTCCTGCACACACCACGTTTCCCTACGCTGGGTTACGTGCAACGCCTCTATGACTTTCTTCGCCGGCACCCGACCTGGGTCGACAGCTTCTGGGCCGTCTTCCTGCTCGGGATCTCCGCGCTGGGAGGAGCCGTCGGTCAGGAGGCAGAAGGGAGGGACCTCCCGGCCGTCTGGATCCCGATCACGTTCCTCCTCTGCCTGGTGATCGCCCTGCGGCGCCGGCTGCCCGAGCAGATGCTGCTGCTGGCCGCCGCGGTGGGCTTGGCCCAGCTGATCACCGACGTGCCGATGCTCCCGGCCGACTTCGCCATGCTGGTGATCATCTACACGGTGGCGGCGAACGGTGCCCGCTGGGCCTCCCGGTTCGCCCTGGTGGGCGGCCTGAGCGCGGCCACGCTGGCGCAGCTGCGCTGGCCCGTGGAGGAAACCGGCCCCCTGGGCAGGATCGCGATATCGGTCGTCCTGACCGTGCCGTTCGCCCTCGCCTGGGTGCTCGGTGACTCCCTGCGCACCCGCCGTGCCTACTTCGCCCAGCTGGAGGAGCGCGCCGCCCGGCTGGAGAAGGAGCGCGAGGCGCAGGCCAAGGTCGCCGTCGCCGCCGAGCGCGCCCGTATCGCGCGCGAGCTGCACGACGTGGTCGCCCACAACGTGTCCGTGATGGTGGTCCAGGCGGACGGTGCCGCGTACGTCCTCGACGCCGCCCCCGACCAGGCGAAGAAGGCTCTGGAGACCATCTCCTCCACCGGCCGTCAGGCCCTCGCCGAGATGCGCCGGCTGCTGGGCGTGCTGCGCACCGGCGAGCACGAGGAGGGCGGCGAGTACGTCCCGCAGCCGGATGTCGAACAGCTCGACGAGCTCATCGAGCAGTGCCGCGCCTCCGGCCTCCCCGTCGACTTCGCGGTCGAGGGCACCCCGCGGCCGCTGCCCACCGGTGTCGAGCTCACGGCGTACCGCATCGTCCAGGAGGCCCTCACCAACACCCGCAAGCACGGCGGCCCGAACGCCGGTGCGAGCGTGCGTCTGGTCTACTTCGACGACGGCCTCGGCCTGCTGGTCGAGGACGACGGCAAGGGTGCCCCGCACGAGCTGTACGAGGAGGGCGGCCTCGACGGTCAGGGGCACGGCCTGATCGGGATGCGGGAGCGTGTGGGCATGGTCGGCGGCACCCTGGACGCGGGACCGCGCCCCGGTGGAGGCTTCCGCATCAGCGCCCTGCTGCCGCTCAAACCAGCGCACTGACGCCCTTGCACGTCGCTCACTGACACCTGTAAGAGCTCCTGTACGACCAGAGCCTCCTGTACGACCCCCCACGATTCCCGTACGACCCCCTCGTACGACCCGGCTGACGGAAACGGAACGGAAGAGGACCCCGATGGCGATCCGCGTGATGCTCGTCGACGACCAGGTGCTGCTGCGCACCGGGTTCCGGATGGTGCTCGCCGCCCAGCCGGACATGGAGGTCGTGGCGGAGGCGGGCGACGGTGTCGAGGCCCTCCAGGTGCTGCGCTCGACCGCGGTGGACGTGGTCCTCATGGACGTCCGGATGCCGAAGCTGGACGGCGTGGAGGCGACCCGCCGTATCTGCTCGGAGCCCGACCCGCCGAAGGTGCTGATCCTGACCACCTTCGACCTCGACGAGTACGCCTTCTCCGGGCTGAAGGCGGGCGCCTCGGGCTTCATGCTCAAGGACGTGCCGCCCGGCGAACTGCTGGCCGCGATCCGCTCGGTGCACAGCGGTGACGCGGTGGTCGCCCCGTCCACGACCCGACGCCTCCTCGACCGTTTCGCGCCGATGCTGCCGGGCACGGGCAAGGGGCCCGAGCACAAGGAGCTGGAGCGGCTCACCGACCGCGAGCGCGAGGTGATGGTGCTCGTCGCGCAGGGCCTGTCGAACGGCGAGATCGCGGCCCGCCTGGTCCTGTCGGAGGCCACGGTGAAGACGCACGTCGGCCGCATCCTCACCAAACTGGGACTGCGCGACCGCGTCCAGGTGGTGGTCCTGGCGTACGAGACGGGGCTGGTGCGGGCCGGGGGACAGAGCTGAACACGTCGGCGTGACCCCGGTGTGACCGCTGCCCACCAGGGTGCGCGCCATGCTCCTGCGGATCAACGGGCCCTTCGGGGGCGGCAATCCGTCAGGAAGCTGCCCGCGCACGAGATCCGGCGACGGTTGCCGGGCAGCGTCATCTGCGACCCCGAGCACGCCGGTTTCGGACTGCGCCGCATGCTGCCGCCCGAACTCCGCGGCGCCCGCGGCGGGAGGCCGCTGATCGAAGACTTCCAGGACCTGGAGTCCTGGCGGCAGGGCGTGGTCGAGGTCCTCGGCCTGGCGCTCACCAAGCACGACGGCGTCGTGATCGCCCCCATGACGGTCACGAACCCCGCCTACGTCGCGGAGACCGTCGGCCGGCTGCGCGAACTCGGCCACGACGTACGGCACTTCACCCTGCTCGCCGAACGCGAGACCGTACTGCGACGGCTGCGCGAACGGGGGTTCGGCCACCTCCTGCCGTACGTCGCCGGAAAGCGCCGCTGGTTGCGCCGGGAGAGCTGGGCGGTCGAACAGCTCGACCACTGCCTGGAGGCGCTGCGCGAGCCGGAGTTCGCCGAGCACCTGTGGACGGACCACTCGACCGTGCCGAAGACGGCGGACCGGATCGCCGTACTGGCCGGGCTGACGCTCAGGCCCAACCGGGAGGGCGCCCTGCGGACACGGCTGCGGCAGGCGAAGGTCGGGCTCAGGCACATCCGGTTCGACTGACGCGGCACCCTCGACGGCTTCGACGGCCTGGAGGGCTGCTCACCGGGTGGCCCGCCGGGCCTCCGGGCGAAGATGCCGGACAAAGTCCGCGACAGCCGCCTTCACGTCGTCCGCCGTCCACTGCAGCCCGGCGGCCTGGACACGGACCTCGGTGACGGCCAGGCCCGGCCCGGCCTGGTCCCAGGCGTTGGCGAAGAGCATGGTCCTCGTCTCCTCGGCGTGCCGGACGGCGGCCTCCGCGAGCACGTCCGCGTCGTACGGCAGCCAGACCTGGAACTCGTGCGTGTGGGGCTCCTCCGGGTGGACCCGCGCCCACGGCACACCGGCCGAGGCGAACCCCTCCCGCAGCGCGGCGGCCACCACGCGCGCGTGTGCCACGTACTCGGGCAGGCGCGGCAGTTCCCTCTCCAGGCCGGCCAGGGCGGACAGCGCGGTCGGGAACTGCTGGAAGACCATGCCGCCGTACCTGTGCCGCCAGGCCTTCGCCTCCTTGACGAGGGTCTGCGGGCCTGCCAGTGCCGCGCCCCCGAACCCGTCGAGCGATTTGTAGAACGACACGTACACGCTGTCCGCGAGGCCCGCGATCTCGTCCAGGGGGCGCCCGAAGTGGAGCGTGGTCTCCCACAGGCGTGCCCCGTCGAAGTGCACCACCGCGTCGCGCTCGCGCGCGGCCTCCACCACGTCGGTGAGCTCCTCCCAGGAGGGCAGCACGAAACCGGCGTCCCTCAGCGGCAGTTCGAGCATCAGCGCCCCGAAGGGCTCCTCGAAGTCGCGGACCTCGTCGGCGGTCGGCAGTCGCGGCTCGCTCGTCACCCGCACCGTGCGTAACCCGCTGACCTCGCTGAACGCGTTCCGCTCATGCACCTCCGGGTGCGCCAGCGCGTGCAGGGCCACGGTCCGGTCCCCCGTACGGCCCGCCCAGCAGCGCAGGGCCACCTGCTGGGCCATCGTGCCCGTGGGGAAGAACGCGGCGGCCTCCTTGCCGAGCACCCCGGCGACCCGCTCCTCCAGGGCCTCCACGATCCCGTCGCCGTAGAGGTCCGCCGGTTCGTCCACGTCGTACAGGCCCGGCGCCTCGTCCACCAGCAGCCTCAGCCGCTCGCCGATCGTCCCCCGGAACCCCGATCGGGACAGCACGCGCTCGGCCGCCCGGTGGGCCTCCCTGCGCCGCAACCGGTGCCGCTCCTCCGCCCGCTCCTCGCCCTGCCCCGCGGTCCCTTCCGCGGGCTCCGCCGTCGTCTGCTCCCGGGAATCGCTCATCCCCGGATCATCTCCCGCCCCGCAGCCGCCCGGCACCCGATTTCCGTACGCGCGCGACCTGCGGGAACCCACAGCCTGTGGACAACCAAACGACCCTCGAACCAATCGCGTTAACATGACGAGAAATCGTCCGGTACCCAGAGCGGACTGGAACGGGAAGGCCACCAGCGAGTGAGTACAGTCCAGCAACCAGACCCGAAGGACCGCCCCGCGCGGCTCACCGTGGGTGTCGTCGGCGCGGGCCGGGTGGGGCCGGCGCTCGCCGCGTCCCTGCAGCTCGCGGGGCATCGCCCGGTGGCCGTCTCCGGAGTCTCCGAGGCCTCGAGACGGCGGGCCGCGGCACTCCTGCCCGACGTACCGCTGGTGACCCCGGCCGACGTCCTGGAGCGCGCCGAACTGGTCCTGCTCACCGTCCCGGACGACGCCCTGCCGGATCTCGTGGAGGGTCTCGCCGAGACCGGGGCCGTACGGCCGGGACAGCTGCTCGTGCACACCTCCGGGCGGTACGGCGCGAAGGTACTGGACCCCGCGCTGCGGGCCGGGGCGCTGCCCTTGGCGCTCCACCCCGCGATGACGTTCACCGGCACCCCGGTGGACGTGCAGCGGCTCGCCGGGTGCTCCTTCGGGGTCACCGCGCCCGAGGAGCTGCGGCTGGCCGCGGAGGCACTGGTGATCGAGATGGGCGGCGAGCCCGAGTGGATCGCCGAGGAGGCACGGCCCCTGTACCACGCGGCCCTGGCCCTCGGCGCCAACCACCTGGTGACCCTGGTCGCCCAGTCCATGGAGCTGCTGCGCACGGCGGGCGTCGAGGCCCCCGACCGCATGCTCGGACCGCTGCTGGGCGCCGCCCTCGACAACGCCCTGCGCTCCGGCGACGCGGCCCTCACCGGCCCCGTCGCGCGCGGGGACGCGGGCACCGTCGCCGCGCACGTCGCCGAGCTGCGCGAGCACGCCCCGCAGACCGTGGCCGGGTATCTGGCGATGGCCCGCGCCACCGCGGACCGGGCGCTCGCCCACGGCCTGCTGAAGCCGGAGCTCGCCGAGGACCTCCTCGGGGTACTCGCCGACGGCACCCAAGGGGACACCCGATGACGCACGCGCCCGGGAACGGAGACGCCCGATGACCACCACCCTGCTGCGCACCGCCGACGAGCTGCACGCACGCGCGCGCGAGGGCCGCCGTGCCGTCGTGATGACCATGGGCGCCCTGCACGACGGCCACGCCACGCTGATCCGCACCGCGCGCGGGATCGCGGGCCGCGACGGCGAGGTGGTCGTCACCGTCTTCGTGAACCCCCTGCAGTTCGGCGAGGGCGAGGACCTCGACCGCTACCCGCGCACCCTCGACGCCGACCTCAAGCTCGCCGAACAGGCGGGCGCCGACGTGGTGTTCGCGCCCTACACGGACGAGGTCTACCCCGGCGGCGAACCCCAGGTGCGGATCAGCGCGGGCCCCATGGGGGAGCGCCTGGAGGGTGCCTCGCGGCCCGGGCACTTCGACGGCATGCTCACCGTCGTCGCCAAGCTGCTGCACCTCACCCGGCCCGACGTGGCCCTCTACGGGCAGAAGGACGCCCAGCAGCTCGCCCTGATCCGCCGTATGGTGCGCGACCTGAACTTCGGCGTCGAGATCGTCGCCGTACCGACCGTCCGCGAGGAGGACGGTCTGGCCCTGTCCAGCCGCAACCGCTACCTGTCCGCCGCCGAGCGCCGTACGGCCCGCGCCCTCTCCCAGGCCCTGTTCGCCGGCGGCGACCGGCACGCCGCCCAGGAGGCGCTGCGCGCGAGGGCCCGCGAGGTGCCCGCCACGCGCGAGCGTGCGGAGGCCCTCAGCGCCCTCGGCGAGTCCCGCGCGGCGGCCGACGCGCACGCCGTCTCGAAGGCCGCCCCGGCGGGCCCCGCGGCCGTCCGCGCCGCCGCCCGCCTCGTCCTCGACGAGGCCGCCCGTCTGAAGCCGCCGCTCCAACTGGACTATCTGGCCCTGGTCGACCCGACTGACTTCACCGAGATCCCGGACGACTTCACGGGAGAAGCCGTCCTCGCCGTCGCCGCCCGGGTCGGGACGACCCGGCTGATCGACAACCTCCCCCTCACCTTCGGAGCCGCCTCGTGACCAGCACAGGCATACGACTGCACGCCCCCGCCCCCGGATGGGCCATCACCGCGGACGTGGTGGTCGTCGGCTCCGGAGTCGCCGGCCTGACCGCGGCCCTGCGCTGCGAGGCCGCCGGCCTGGACACGGTCGTCGTCACCAAGGCCCGCCTCGACGACGGCTCCACCCGCTGGGCGCAGGGCGGCATAGCCGCGGCCCTCGGCGAGGGCGACACCCCCGAACAGCACCTCGACGACACACTGGTCGCGGGCGCGGGCCTGTGCGACGAGGACGCCGTACGTCTCCTCGTCACCGAGGGCCCCGACGCCGTGCGCCGGCTGATCGAGACCGGCGCCCAGTTCGACGAGTCCTCCGAGGGAGAACTGGAGCTGACCCGCGAGGGCGGCCACCACCGCCGCCGTATCGCCCACGCGGGCGGCGACGCGACAGGAGCAGAGATCTCCCGGGCGCTCGTCGAGGCCGTCAACGATGCAATGCCGTCAGGCACACGCGCGCGGGGGCTCCGCACCATCGAGAACGCACTCGTCCTGGACCTCCTCACCGACGCCGACGGCCGCACCGCGGGTGTCACCCTGCACGTCATGGGCGAGGGCCAGCACGACGGCGTGGGCGCCGTCCACGCGCCCGCCGTGGTCCTCGCGACCGGCGGCATGGGCCAGGTCTTCTCGGCGACCACCAACCCGTCGGTGTCCACCGGCGACGGCGTGGCGCTGGCCCTGCGCGCGGGTGCACAGGTCAGCGACCTGGAGTTCGTGCAGTTCCACCCCACGGTGCTCTTCCTCGGCCCGGAAGCGGAGGGACAGCAGCCGCTGGTCTCCGAGGCGGTACGCGGTGAGGGCGCCCACCTGGTCGACGCGGACGGCACCCGCTTCATGCTCGGACAGCACGAACTGGCCGAACTGGCGCCCCGGGACATCGTCGCCAAGGGCATCATGCGCCGTATGCAGGAACAGGGCGCCGAGCACATGTACCTGGACGCCCGGCACTTCGGCGCCGACATGTGGGAGCACCGCTTCCCGACGATCCTCGCCGCCTGCCGCGCCCACGGCATCGACCCGGTCACCGAACCCGTCCCGGTCGCCCCCGCCGCCCACTACGCCTCCGGGGGCGTCCGCACCGACTCCCACGGCCGGACCACCGTCCCGGGCCTCTACGCCTGCGGAGAGGTCGCCTGCACGGGCGTCCACGGCGCCAACCGGCTCGCCTCCAACTCCCTCCTGGAGGGCCTGGTCTACGCCGAGCGCATCGCCGCCGACATCGCCGCGAGCCACGCGGAGAACGGCCTCCAGGCGCGCGTGCCGCGGCCCGTGCCCTATCCCGAGACGCCCGAGCACCCGCTCCTCGACCCGGAGGCACGGTTCGCGATCCAGCGGACCATGACCGAGGGCGCGGGCGTCCTGCGCTCGGCGGAGTCGCTGGCCAACGCGGCAGCGGCCCTCGACCAGCTGCACACCGACGCCCGCGACGCCCTCGACGAGAACGGCAAGACGGCCGAACCCGGAGTCGACACCTGGGAGGCCACCAACCTCCTGTGCGTGGCCCGCGTCCTGGTCGCCGCGGCCCGGCTGCGCGAGGAGACCCGCGGCTGCCACTGGCGCGAGGACCACGCCGAGCGCGACGACACCCGGTGGAACCGCCATATCGTCGTACGGCTGAATCCCGACCGGACGCTGGCCGTACACGCCACGGACACCACAGACTTCCCTCCTACCCTCCCCGGGGCCCCCGACTCCGTTCCAGGAGCGGGCAGGACCCCCAAGCACCGGCCTGAGCGCCTTCCCCAGGAGCAGTGACTGCAGTGAGTACACCCGACCTTCCCCTCGCCCAGAGCGGCGGCTGCGGCGACGGCTGCGCCTGCGGCACGGATCCCGACGCGGACGCGCTGGACGTGTACATGGAGTGCGGTCTCGACCCCGCCCTCGCCCAACTCCTCGCCGACGCCGGGCTCGACCCCGTGGAGGTCGAGGACATCGCCAACGTGGCCATTCAGGAGGACCTCGCGGGCGGGGTCGACGTCACCACGGTCGCCACCATCCCCGAGGACGCCCGCGCCACCGCCGACTTCACCGCCCGCGAGGCGGGCGTCGTGGCGGGCCTCAGGGTCGCCGAGGCGGTCGTCTCGGTGGTCTGCACGGACGAGTTCGAGGTCGAGCGCCACGTGGAGGACGGCGACCGCGTCGAGGCCGGCCAGAAGCTGCTGAGCGTGACGAGCCGCACCCGGGACCTCCTCACGGCCGAGCGCAGCGCGCTCAACATCCTGTGCCGTCTGTCGGGCATCGCGACGGCCACGCGCGCGTGGGCGGACACCCTGGAGGGCACCGGCGCCAAGGTCCGGGACACGCGCAAGACGACGCCGGGCCTGCGCTCCCTGGAGAAGTACGCGGTGCGCTGCGGCGGGGGAGTCAACCACCGTATGTCGCTCTCGGACGCGGCCCTCGTCAAGGACAACCACGTGGTCGCCGCCGGAGGTGTCGCCCAGGCCTTCAAGGCGGTACGGACGGAGTTCCCGGACGTGCCGATCGAGGTCGAGGTCGACACCCTGCACCAGCTGCGCGAGGTCGTCGACGCCGGCGCCGACCTGATCCTGCTGGACAACTTCATCCCCGGCGAGTGCGAGGAGGCGGTGGCCATCGTCGGCGGCCGCGCGATGCTGGAGGCGTCGGGCCGGCTCACCCTGGAGAACGCGCGGGCGTACGCGGAGACGGGCGTCGACTACCTGGCGGTGGGAGCCCTCACGCACTCCTCGCCCGTCCTGGACATCGGCCTGGACCTGCGAGCGGCGGAGTAAGGGAGCGGGTACGGGCCATGCTGCTGACGATCGACGTAGGCAACACCCACACCGTCCTCGGTCTCTTCGACGGCGAGGACATCGTCGAACACTGGCGCATCTCCACGGACGCGCGCCGCACCGCCGACGAGCTGGCGGTCCTCCTCCAGGGCCTCATGGGCATGCATCCGCTCCTCGGAGAGGAACTGGGCGACGGCATCGACGGCATCGCGATCTGCGCGACGGTGCCGTCCGTGCTGCACGAGCTGCGGGAGGTGACACGCCGGTACTACGGCGACGTCCCCGCGGTCCTGGTCGAACCCGGTATCAAGACGGGCGTGCCGATCCTCATGGACAACCCCAAGGAGGTCGGCGCGGACCGCATCATCAACGCGGTGGCGGCCGTCGAACTGTACGGCGGCCCGGCGATCGTCGTGGACTTCGGTACGGCGACGACCTTCGACGCGGTGTCCGCGCGCGGGGAGTACGCGGGCGGGGTGATCGCGCCCGGCATCGAGATCTCGGTGGAGGCGCTCGGCGTGCGCGGAGCACAACTCCGCAAGATCGAGCTGGCCCGCCCGCGGGCGGTGATCGGCAAGAACACGGTCGAGGCCATGCAGGCCGGCATCGTGTACGGCTTCGCCGGGCAGGTCGACGGTGTGGTCGGCCGCATGGCGCGTGAGCTGGCCGACGATCCCGACGACGTGACGGTCATCGCGACGGGTGGGCTGGCGCCCATGGTCCTGGGCGAGTCCTCGGTGATCGACGAACACGAGCCGTGGCTGACGCTGATCGGGTTGCGGCTGGTGTACGAACGGAACATCTCCCGCACGTGACCCTCCGGGGTGCGGCGGTGGTTGTTCCGCCCCCGCCGCCCCTACCCATTCCCC
>NZ_VJZE01000032.1 GCF_009377205.1 Streptomyces phyllanthi | reverse complement strand
CCGCCGCCTCGGCCACCCGGAACATGCCGCCCGGATCCTCCTGCTCCCCCCGCTCCCCCAGGGCCAGCGGAAAGTGGCTGTGCGCCCCGAACCCGACGTCGGCCAGCCAGTCGCCCCCGTCCACCGTCCGCACCCGCAGCGCGAGATGGTCGTACGGGATCCCGAGCCGCCCCTCGTCCCCGAACACCCGTGCCGCGAGCAGCGTCACGCCGAAGCCCAGCTCCCTCAGCAACGCCGCGAACAGCCCGTTCAGCTCGTAACAGAACCCTCCCCTGTGCGCACCGACCACCTTGTCCAGCAGCGGCTTCTCGTCGAGCACGATCTCCTCGCCGAGGTGGATCGACAGGTTCTCGAACGGCACGGCCCACAGATGGCGCAGATGCAGCTCGCGCAGCGCGTCGACGGTGGGGGAGGCGGGGCGCCCGGCTCCGATCCGGCGGAGGTAGGCATCGACCTGTAGGGAGTTCATCACACCAGTCTCCCGCCACCGCGCGACTCTCTCGCCTCCCGCCGACCCGTCAGCCTCCCGTCCCCATCAGTTTCTCGCCACCAGCAGTCCTCGTGCCCCGCAGGCGACGGCGATCGCCCCGTCCTCGTCCGTCCGCAGCACGGTCGCGCCCCCGGCCCGCAACGCCGCGACCGTGCTCGGCGCCGGATGCCCGTACGGGTTGTCCGCGCCGACCGAGATGAGCGCGAGTTTCGGTGCCACGGCACGGAGGAGATCCGGGTCCTGGTACGCCGATCCGTGATGCGCGACTTTCATCACGTCCACGGCTCCCAGCTCCGCGGCCGCCGGGGACCTCAACAGCGCCTGCTGGGCCGGGGGTTCGAGGTCGCCGAGCATCAGCATGGTCATCCCGCCCGACCGGACCAGCATGGTCACACTGGCATCGTTCGCCCCCTCGGGCACAGGCCCTGTCGTCGGCAGGGGCCCCGTCCCGGGCGCGAGCCCGGTGTCCGGCGGCGGCCAGAGCACCCGCCAGGCCAGGCCCCCCGTACGCCGCTCCTCCCCCGCCACGGCCCGTGTCACGGGGATACGCCGGGCCGCCGCCTGTCTCCGTACGAACTCGGCCTGGTCCACCGGCTCCTCGAACCCCGTGGTCTCGATCGCCCCCACCGAACGTCCTCGCAGTACACCGGGCAGCCCGGCCACATGGTCGGCGTGGAAGTGTGTCAGCACGACCAGCGGGATCCGTGTGATGCCAAGGGCGTTCAGACAGCGGTCGGCCAGCAGGGGATCAGGCCCCGCGTCGACCACCACCCCTGTCCCGTCGCCCGCTGCCAGGACGGTCGCGTCCCCCTGCCCGACATTGCACATCGCGAACCGCCAGTCGGGCGGGGGCCACCCGGTGATCACTCTGGTCAGGGGCGGCGGCTGCACCACCACGAGCAGGAACACCACGAGGCAGACCGCACATATCCGGGGACGGCTCACGATCCGCCGCCCGCCGAGCACGACGACCACCGTCACCAGGGCGAGCAGCAGCGCGCCCGTCCAGTTCCCCGGCCAGTCCACTCCCCCGCCGGGCATGGCGGCCCCCGTGCGCGCGATGTCCGCAATCCACCCTGCGGGCCAACTCGCACACCATGCGAGGGCCTTGGCCACCGGCATCGCCACGGGCGCCGTCGCCATCGTGGCGAACCCCAGCACCGTGGCCGGCGCCACCGCGAACTCCGCCAGGAGATTGCATGGCACCGCCACCAGGCTCACCCGGGCCGACAGCACCGCGACGACCGGCGCGCACACCGCCTGGGCCGCGGCAGCCGCGGCCAGCGCCTCGGCCAGGCGGGGCGGCACCCGACGCCGCTGGAGCGCCGCACTCCACCGCGGGGCGAGGGTGAGCAGGGCGCCCGTCGCGAGGACGGAGAGCAGGAAGCCGTAGCTGCGGGCCAGCCACGGGTCGTAGAGCACCAGGACCAGAACCGCCGTGGCCAGCGCGGGAATCAGGGATCTGCGGCGCCCGGTCGCGATGGCCAGCAACGCGATCGAGCCGCAGGCTGCGGCCCGCAGGACACTCGGGTCCGGCCGGCACACGATCACGAAGCCGAGCGTCATCACGCCCCCTACCAGCGCGGTCGTCCGCAGCGGGATACCGAGCCGGGGCGCGAGACCCCTCCGCTCGGCCCGCTGGGCGAGCCCGGGCGGGCCGATGAACAGCGCGAGCAGGATCGTGAAGTTCGCCCCGCTGACGGCCAGCAGATGAGTCAGATCGGTTGCCTTGAACGCCTCGTCCAACTCGACCGGCACCCGCGAGGTGTCCCCGACGACGAACCCCGGCAGCAACGCCCGCGCGTCCGCGTCCAGCCCGTCCGTCGCCTCCCGCAACCCGCTCCGCAGTCTCCCCGCGAACCGCTGCGCCCCGGATGCCGCCGCCACGACCTCGGGCGGCCCACCACTCCGCACCCGCAGCACGGCGGCGATCCGGTCCCCGCCGACCATCGCCGGCACGATCTGCGCGGCGACCCGTACCCGCGTGGAGGGGAGAAGGGACAGCCAGGCTCCCTGCTCCGCCCCGGCGCCCGGTGCTCGTGGTCTCTCGTCACCGCCTGAGCGGTACCTTCCGCCGCCACCTGGCTTCGCCTTGGCGTCCACGATCACCAGGACCGGCGTCCGCACCCCGGCGACCGACCCGTCCGGCTTCTCCAACCGCCGTACCTCGCCCTTCAGGAGTACGGCGGTCGGGGCCACATGGTCGCCCTTGACGCGGGGGCGGGTGAGCCGCGGGTCCGCGGTGAGCTCGACATCGGCCGTCACACGCGCGTACTGGCGCGCCAGCTCGGGGACGGGGCCGCGCCGCAGATCCGCCCCGTGCAGCCCGGCGGAGGCAGCGGCCGCGGCGGCACAGAGCAGCACGGCGGCCACGGAAACCCCCGACCACGGCGCCCATCGAGCCCGACCGGAACCGTCGGTGCGATTCCGCCCGGAGCCCCCGGCACCGTCCCGCCCGGCCGACTCGGAGCCATCGCCCCCATCCCGCCCGGCCGACTCGGAGCCATCATCTCCATCCCGCCCGGCCGACTCGGAGCCATCATCTCCATCCCGCCCGGCCGACTCGGAGCCATCATCTCCATTCCGCCCGGCCGACTCGGAGCCATCATCTCCATTCCGCCCGGCCGACTCGGAGCCATCATCTCCATTCCGCCCGGCCATGAGCAGAGCGCCGCCCACGACCAGGCCGGCCACCGCCACCCCGATGGCCCACTCCACCGTGGCCCCGAGCATGAGCGCCGCCGTCGCCCACGCGGCCAGCGCGGGCGGCACCAGCCGCAGGTCCGTGGGCCCCTCCTGTCTGGGGTGAGCGTCGCCGAGCCGACTCGCGGAGGCCGCGTGCACGGGTGAGCGTCCCAGGCCAGGGCGCACACCAGTACGGTCGGCTTCACGGGTCGCGACCGTGCTGCCGGCGTCTGCGGCCACGCCCTCCGCGACGACGCCGGGCCCACCCTCCGGCCCCCTCATGGCCGTACGAGATTCCGCAGGTCGGCGAAGCGGCGGTCACCGATGCCGTTGACCTCGCGCAGTTCGTCGACCGAGCGGAAACCACCGTGCTGGGTGCGGTAGTCGATGATGTGCTGGGCCAGCACGGGGCCCACACCCGGCAGCGTGTCGAGTTGGTCCACGGTGGCCGTGCTGAGGGAGACCGGAGCCGCGGGGGCCGCACCGGCGGCGGACCCTCCGGAGCCGACTGCGCCCGGCACCACACCGGCGGGCGCCGGAGCGCCGACCACCACCTGCTCTCCATCCACTAGGAGCCGGGCGCGGTTGAGCCCCTCGGTGCTCGCGCCCGGACGCACCCCACCGGCCGCCCGCAACGCGTCGGAGACCCGGGAACCCGCGGGCAGCCGTTGAATCCCTGGATGCCGGACCTTCCCACTGACGTCCACCACGATCACGGCGCCCGCCGGGGAGGCCGGCGCCCCGGGGGGCGCGGCCGTCGCTGCCCCGTCCGGCCGCCCCTCGACTTCCTCGTACGGCGCCGACCGCACCATCTCGGGTGCGCTCACGGGCTGTGTGCGGCCCGTCCAGAAGTGCTGCGCTGCGAGAACGGCCGCGACGACCAGCAGCACGCTGAGCGCGACCACGCTCCGCCGCTCGAGCCCGCACCTCGCCTGCAACCACAGCGGTGTCCTCTCCCGCACCGCCGGCCCGATCCGCTCCCGCAAGGACCTTTTGGGACTGTGTGCGGGAGGGCTTTCGTCGGCGGGCTCCTCCACCTCCGGGACGTCGGGCTCTTGCGTCTCGAACCGGTCGGCACCAGCGGGGCCTTCGGCACCAGGACGTTCGCCGACGCGGTGACGGTCGCCGGCGTCGGCGCCGGAGGAACGGACGGCACACGCCCGCCGCTCGTCAGGTCGCCGTCCCGGGAACTCCCCAGCCGCTCCCCGGTGGCTGCCGAGCACGACCCGCCCGGTACGCGGACCCGGTGGCCCGTTCCCCAATTCCCGCCGTTCCCTTGCCTCGTCGGCGAAGAGGGCTTCCGCGCGCAGGCGGAGCGCCTCCGCCGAGGCCCGGCGGCGCCGGGACCCGCCCCGGCCGGGAGGACGGCCGTGGCGGACACGGCCGTCGGACACCGGGCCACGGCCCGGTCCACTGGTGACTGTCGCTGTACGCGAAGGTGATCGAAGTGCCATGCGCCGAGCATGGGACACTCCCGCACACTCGCGATGATCTTCCTCAATTCCCGTGGATTACCGCACGGTTGTGGATAACTCCGTCACCCACACGAGCACCAGCCCCGGCGCGTCACCCCGAACCGCACCCGTGAAGCCCCTCCCATGTCACCGAGGGGAAATGTCACCGCGGAGAGACGACCGCCCCCAGCAGCCCCGGCCCGGTATGCGCCCCGATCACCGCGCCGACCTCGCTCACATGCAGCTCGGCCAGCCCGGGCACCCGTGCCCGCAACCGGTCCGCGAGCGCCTGTGCCCGGTCGGGTGCGGCGAGATGGTGCACGGCGATGTCGACCGGTGCGTTGCCTGCGCGTTCGGCGGCGATCTCCTCCAGACGGGCGATGGCCTTCGACGCCGTGCGCACCTTCTCGAGGAGCTCGATGCGCCCGCCGTCCAGTTGGAGCAGCGGCTTCACGGCGAGGGCGGAGCCGAGGAGCGCCTGTGCGGCACCGATACGGCCACCCCGGCGCAGGTAGTCGAGGGTGTCCACATAGAAGTAGGCGGACGTGCCGGCGGCCCGCTTCTCCGCGGCCGTGACCGCCTCGTCCACCGTGCCGCCGGCCTCCGCGGCCTCGGCCGCGGCCAGCGCGCAGAAACCGAGTGCCATGGCGACCATTCCGGTGTCGACCACGCGTACGGGCACGGGTGCCTCATGTGCAGCGAGGACGGCGGCGTCGTACGTGCCCGAGAACTCGGCGGACAGATGCAGGGAGACGATGCCCGTCACGCCCGCCTCGGCGACCTTGCGGTAGGTCTCCGCGAACAACGCGGGGCTGGGGCGTGACGTGGTGACGGGCCGTCGCTTCTGGAGTGCCTGGGCCAGCGAGCGTGCCGAGATCTCGGTGCCCTCTTCGAGCGCGCGGTCGCCGAGGACCACGGTCAGGGGCACCGTGGTGATGCCGTGGCGCTCCATCGTCCGCGGCGGCAGGTAGGCCGTTGAATCGGTGACGATCGCGACATGGCGGGACATGAGCTGGAGGTTACCTGCCGGAACGCCCGGGCGGCAGCCCGGCCCCTGTCACCTGCGGTCGGACCGGCGGTATCAAGTCGTGCTCTCGGGCCGGGGTTTCTTCTGCCACGGGTAGGTGGGGCGCGGATCCGGTGGGGTGATGGCGGGCCTCGTCGGTTCCTCGGCCGTGCGCGATCGCGGGGTGTCCTGCCAGGTCTGTCCCGTCGAGTCGGCGGTCTCGGGTGCCCGGGCGTCGGGCCACGAGGGTGCGGCCGCGGGCGGCGGGCCCTGGGCACCGGTCGGTGCGCCCGGTGAGGCAGGTGAGGTCGGTGGGGTCGGTGGGGTCGGTTCCGTCGTCCAGTGCCGCAGCGCGCCCGCCTCGACATCTATCTGCGCGCTGAGCAGGTCGAGGTCGTCCTCCGCGAAGCGGCGTGCCCGGTCGTGCGCCGCCCAGCGCAGGGAGTCCGCCGACTTGATGATCCGCTCGGTGCGCTCGCGCAGCGCCGGCAGCCGCTCGGCGAGCTTGGCGCGGTCCGGCTCGGACTCCAGGCGCCTCAGCTCGTCGTCCAGCTCGTGCCCGTGGGCGCTGAGGCGCTGGAAGAGCCCCAGAGACTCCTTGAGGGACTCGTCCTCCGCCACACCCGCGTGCAGCGCGTCCTGCGTGGCGCGCATCGATGTACGCAGCTGGAGCCGGAGCTCGGCCAGCTGGCCCGCCGGTCCGGGCTGGGCGAGGCTCTTGGCGCGCAGCGTGGTGTCCTCGACCGTGCGGCGGGCCTGCGAGATCGTGCGGTCCACTCCGCGCTTGGCGGCGCCGACCACCTTCACCGTGGCGTACACGCCCAGGACCAGGAACAGCACGAAGATCAGGGCCACCACTGCGATCACGGCGTCCACGGCGCTCCTCCTCCGACCCACACGTCCGATCCGCGCGCCCACACCGCACGGCGGCTGCTGCGCTGCTCTTCCACGGTAAACGCAACGGGCAGGCCCGGAGTTCCGGAGGAACCCCGATCCTGCCCGTACCCGACCCTGACCCGACCCTGACCCACCCCTGACCCGACTCGTAGGGGGCGTACGAAGGCAGCGCCGCGACCGGCAGGGCATGGTCCTCGCCCCCGCCGCCCCTGCCCTCCCCCAAGCTCTCGGCTTCGTTCGAGCAGGGGGGTGACCTCATCGTCCTCTGGGGCTGAAATCCCGACCCGAACGCCGGACAGACCGACACCCCGACCCGAACGCCGGAGGGCCCGAAACCCGAACCTCTCCGGCGTCCCGGGACGGCGAGCGAGCAGCTAGCCGGTGACGATGTTCACCAGCTTCGGTGCCCGCACGATCACCTTGCGGATCGCGGCGCCGTCCAGGGCGGCGACGACCTTCTCGTCAGCCAGCGCCGCCTTCTCCAGCTCCTCCTCGGAGATGGACGGCGGCACTTCCAGGCGCGCCTTGACCTTGCCCTTGATCTGCACGACACAGGTCACGGCCTCGTCCACGACGTAGGCGGGGTCGGCGACCGGGAAGTCCTGGTGGACGACGGAGTCGGTGTGGCCCAGCCTGCGCCACAGCTCCTCGGCGATGTGCGGGGCCAGCGGCGCGACCAGCAGCACCAGGGGCTCGGCCACGGAACGCGGCACCGGGACACCCGCCTTGGTCAGGTGGTTGTTCAGCTCGGTGACCTTGGCGATGGCGGTGTTGAAGCGCAGGCCCTCCAGGTCCTGGCGTACCCCGTCGATGGCCTTGTGCAGGGCGCGCAGGGTGTCCTCGCCGGGCTCCGCGTCCACGACGGTGACCTCGCCGGTCGTCTCGTCCACGACGTTGCGCCACAGCCTCTGCAGCAGCCGGAACTGGCCCACCACCGCGCGCGTGTCCCACGGCCGCGACACGTCCAGCGGCCCCATCGCCATCTCGTACAGGCGCAGGGTGTCCGCCCCGTACTCGGCGCAGATCTCGTCCGGAGTGACGGCGTTCTTCAGGGACTTGCCCATCTTGCCCAGCAGGCGGGAGACCTTCTCGCCCTGGTAGTAGTACGCGCCGTCGCGCTCCTCCACCTCGGCGGCGGGCACCGCGATGCCACGGCTGTCACGGTAGACGTACGCCTGGATCATGCCCTGGTTGAACAGCTTGTGGAACGGCTCGGCCGAGGAGACGTGCCCCAGGTCGTACAGGACCTTGGACCAGAAACGCGCGTACAGCAGGTGCAGCACGGCGTGCTCGGCACCGCCCACGTACAGGTCGACGCCGCCGTGCGGCATGCCCTCGCGCGGGCCCATCCAGTACTGCTCGACGGCCGGGTCGACCAGCTTCTCGCTGTTGTGCGGGTCCAGGTAGCGCAGCTCGTACCAGCAGGAACCGGCCCAGTTGGGCATGGTGTTGGTCTCGCGGCGGTACCTGCGCGGGCCACGGCCGTCGCCCAGGTCCAGCGTGACGTCGACCCACTCCTCGTTGCGCGACAGCGGGGTCTCGGGCTGGGTGTCGGCGTCGTCCGGGTCGAAGGTGCGCGGCGAGTAGTCCTCGACCTCCGGCAGTTCCAGGGGCAGCATCGACTCGGGCAGCGGGTGGGCGACGCCGTCCTCGTCGTAGACGATCGGGAAGGGCTCGCCCCAGTAGCGCTGGCGGCTGAACAGCCAGTCGCGCAGGCGGAAGTTGACGGTGCCCTCGCCGATGCCCCGGCGCTCCAGCCACTCGGTGATGCGGGCCTTGGCCTCGACGACGCCCAGACCGTCCAGCGAGACCTCGTCGTTGGCGGAGTTGATGATCTTCGCGTCGTACGACCCGAAGGCGTCCTCCCACGTCGACGTGTCCGTGCCGCGGCCGTCGGTCGGCTCGACGATGCAGTGGATCGGCAGTTCGAAGGCGCGCGCGAACTCGAAGTCGCGCTGGTCGCCCGCCGGTACGGCCATGATCGCGCCGGTGCCGTAGCCCATCAGCACGTAGTCGGCGATGAAGACCGGGATCTGGTCGCCGTTGACCGGGTTGGTCGCGTAGGCGCCGATGAAGACGCCGGTCTTGTCCTTGGCCTCGGCCTGACGCTCGACGTCCGACTTGGAGGCGGCCTGCGCGCGGTACGCGGCGACGGCCTCGGCCGGGGTCGCGTGGCCACCGGTCCACACCTGGTGGGTGCCCTCGGGCCAGGTGTCGGGGGTGAACTTCTCGACCAGCGGGTGCTCGGGCGCCAGCACCATGTAGGTGGCGCCGAACAGGGTGTCCGGGCGCGTGGTGAAGACCGTGATGCGCTCGCCGTCGATCGGGAAGTCGACGCGGGCACCCTCGGAGCGGCCGATCCAGTTGCGCTGCTGCAGCTTGATGGCCTCGGGCCAGTCCAGCGCCTCCAGGTCATCCAGCAGGCGGTCGGCGTAGGCCGTGATGCGCATGTTCCACTGGCGCAGCTTGGCCTTGAAGACGGGGAAGTTGCCGCGCTCGGACCGGCCGTCGGCGGTGACCTCCTCGTTCGCCAGGACGGTGCCCAGTCCGGGGCACCAGTTGACGGGCGCGTCGGAGGCGTACGCCAGCCGGTACTCGCCCAGGACGTCGGCGCGCTCGACGGCGCTCAGCTCGCTCCACGCGCGCGTGTGCCCGGGTACGGCGCGCTCACCGGTCTCGAACCGTTCGATCAGCTCGGCGATCGGGCGGGCCTTCCTCGCCTCCTCGTCGTACCAGGAGTTGAAGATCTGCAGGAAGATCCACTGGGTCCACCTGTAGTAGTCCGGGTCGATCGTGGCGAACGACCTGCGCTTGTCGTGGCCCAGGCCCAGGCTGCGCAGCTGGGCCTTCATGTTCTCGATGTTGGCCTCGGTGGACACGCGCGGGTGCGTGCCGGTCTGCACGGCGTACTGCTCGGCCGGCAGGCCGAAGGCGTCGAAACCCAGGGTGTGCAGGACGTTGTGGCCGGTCATGCGCTGGAACCGGGCGAACACGTCGGTGGCGATGTAGCCCAGGGGGTGACCGACGTGCAGGCCCGCACCGGAGGGGTAGGGGAACATGTCCATGATGAACTTCTTGGGCCTGGCGGCCGTCTCCGGGTCGCCCGCCAGGTCGCCGCTCGGGTTGGGCGCCGCGTAGGTGCCCTCGGCGTCCCAGAAGTCCTGCCAGCGTGCCTCGATGTCGGCCGCCATGGCGGCCGTGTAGCGGTGCGGCGCTGCCTCCGCCGACCCGGCGGCGGCAGCGGGGTTCGTCTCGCTCATGATCCTCAAAGCTCCATCGGTTCGTCTCTGCCTGCGGCTGTGTTTCCGAGAAACGAAAAATCCCCTCGCACAGGAGGGGATGCCGCGCCGACTCCGACCACGGCTCACGGGTGGTCGGGACTGATCAGCGCGGCCCGCTAAGCAGAAGGCGTACGGCACGCATGCGGTCAGGGTACCGCAGCGCCCGCGCGCGCTGCGACGGGCTTCCGTTGACACGAGTGCACTGTCCGTCACCCGTCAGAACCGGCCAAAAAAGTTGAACATTGTTCAAAGCTTACTTCGCGTAAGGGGGACTAAGGGGCATCACAAGTGTGAGATTCCCCCTTGGTAACAACGCAATAACTCAAACCGCGTACCGCTCGGTTTGGCTCCACTTAGAGTGCGACCACGGGACCGCTTTCCCGAACCGTTCGGAGTTGCCCCCATGAACCCTCGTAGTAGTAACAGCTCGCTCCCCCGGCCGGGTCGCTCGGCCTACGGGGCTGCGACCGCTGCCGCTCTGCTGCTCATACCCCTGATCGTGCTGGCCGGAGGTGACGCAGTACGTGAGTTCCTCGACTTCGGCGCCGGCGTACTGTCGCTGGTCGCCCTGTCCTGCTCGGTGATCTGGGGGCTGGTCGCCAGCGACCGGCTGTTCCTCAACGCGCGCCAGCGGATCCTCGCGCAGGCCGTGCACCGGACGACCGCGATCTCCTCGGTCGCCTTCCTGCTGCTGCACGTCACGACGAAGATCGTGCTGGACCACGCGCCGTTCTACGCCGCGCTCATCCCCTTCAGCCTCGGCTTCACGGGCACCGCCATCCTCATCGCCTTCGGCTCGATGGCCGGACTGCTCATGATCACCACGGCCATCACCGGCGCCCTCCGCAGCGCCTTCGCGACCCCGGCACCAGTGGCCGCGCGCTGGCGGCTGTTCCACATGCTGGCCTACCCGGCGTGGTGCTTCGCGCTGGTCCACGGACTCTACGCGGGTCGAGAGGCCAAGCCGGTCTTCGTCATCATGTACGGCCTCTGCCTGGTCGGCGTCGCCGCCGCACTCGCGCTGCGCTCGGCCCCGCGTCCGGTCAAGCGCCAGGTGGCCGACCGGGTCCTCGCGGTGCTCGGCACCGAGACGAGGCCGGGCCGCGAGGAGCTGGACGCGAGCCGCGCCAGGGTGACCGAGTCCACGATGGCGGGAGCGGGCTTCGGCGGGGGTGCGGGCTTCGACGGGGGCCAGGGCCGCGGCCGGGGCGGCGACTCGCCTCTGCCGGGCATGGGCTCGCGCGGGAGCTCGCCCCTGGGCGACACGATGGTGCCCCCGCCGCGGACGCCGTCCTCCGCGAACCTCTACGAGTCCGCCTCGCGCGCCGACGCGCCGGACGCCGGCCCCGGCTTCGCGGCCGCCTACCGTGCCGTAGGGGCCTCCCCGCGCTCGCAGGACACGTTCGCGCCCGAGACGCAGCGCATGGACCTGCCGATGGACATGCAGCCCACGGAGGCCGTTCCGCGCTACGACGAGAGCGCCAACACGGGCACCCGCTGGCCGGCCCCGTCCCCGCCGCCGGTCGGAGAGGCGCCCCCGTCGGCGTACGACCCGATGCAGGACACGTTCGCGGGCCAGACCTACGCGGGACAGGCGTACCCGGGCCAGACATATCAGGGCCAGACGTACCAGGGGCCCGCCGAAACTTCCTACGGAACGGCTGAGACGAACGCCCCCTACGGCACGTACAACCCGAACGACACGTACAACAGCGGTCCCGCCACTGAAACGCTGCCCGGCGCGTACGACTACGACACGCCGAGCTCAGGCGAACCCTGGAACGCGCCTTCCGGAGGCTTTAAGTGAACGAGGCCCTTCCCGACGTCCCCGAAGTCCGAGTGGTGGGTCTTCCCCAGCTCACCTCGGGCTTCGACCTCGTCGAGAGACTCGACCTCCCCATGCACCTGAAGGTGCACGGTCCGCTCGAACCCATGGGCGGCGAGCAGCTCGCCCAGCTCTCCGAGCGGATCAATCTGAAGGGGCGCGGCGGCGCGGGCTTCCCCTTCCACAAGAAGCTGCGTTCGGTCGCGGAGTCGGCGATCAAGCGCGGCATCCGGCCGGTGGTCGTCGTCAACGGAAGCGAGGACGAGCCCGCCTGCCGCAAGGACACGGTGCTGATCAACCGTGCCCCGCACCTCATCCTGGACGGCGCCCTGCTGGTCGCGGAGGCCCTGGGCGCCCGCCAGCTCGTGGTCGGGGTTACACGTGAATCCACCCAGCGCTCGATGGAGGCCGCCCTCTCCGAGCGCGGCCTGAGCAACCGGCGCGGCGCGGCCATCCGCGCGAGTGTGCAGCGCAACCCGGTGCGGATGGTCACCGGTGCCGCCGCCTCGCTGATCCGCTCCATCGACGGCGGCCCGGCCATTCCGCCGGGACGCAAGACCAGTGCGTCGCGGAGCGGTGTCGGGGGCGCGCCCACACTGCTCTCCAACGCCGAGACCTTCGCCCAGCTCGCCATCGCGGCACGCATCGGCTCGGAGCGTTACGGCAACACCGGCCTGTACGACGAGCCGGGCACCGTGATGCTCACGATCTCCGGCGCGGTCGCGCGCCCCATGGTGATCGAGGCGCCCACGGGCGTGCCGCTGCGCTACATCCTGCAGCTCGCCGGTGCCCCGCCGGTGCCGCAGGGCGTGCTGACCGGCGGCTACCACGGCAAGTGGATCGACGCGGCGACGGTCAACGAGGCGATCGTCTCGCGCAACTCCCTGGACGCGGTGGGGGGTGCGCTCGGCGCGGGCGCGATCCTCCCGATCACCCAGGAGACCTGCCCGCTGGGCGAGTCGCTGCAGGTGGCGAAGTGGCTGGCCGAGGAGAGCGCGGGACAGTGCGGCCCCTGCTACCTGGGGCTGCCGGCCGCCGCGCGCGGCATGGAGGACATCCTCAACGGGGGCGGCCCGGCCGCCCTGGAGGCCCTCAAGCAGGTCGCCAAGAACGTGAAGCGCCGCGGCGCGTGCTCGCACCCGGACGGCTCCGCGATGTTCCTGGAGTCGACCATCAAGGCGTTCACGGACGACCTGGCCGCCCATGTCCTCGGGAACGGCTGCGGAAGGCCCGTGGAGGGCGTTCTGCCGCTCTTCGAGGGCGGCAGGGCCCCGACGGGCATCCCGGGCGGCACGGCCGCCGAGGAGGAGAACGGCCCGGCCCGTCAGAAGATCTTCGTCGACTGGACGCTGTGCCGCGGCCACGGCCTGTGCGCGGACATCCTCCCGGAGGTCTTCGAACTGGGTGCCGACGGCTTCCCGACCGTCGCCCAGGCGGCGGTGCCCCGCTACGCCGAGGCGAAGGCGCTGCGCGCGGTGCGGCGCTGCCCCGCGCTCGCCCTCCGCATCGAGGAGGACACGCGCGGCTCCGCGCCGTCCCGCAACAACCTCCCGGTCCTCTCGCAGGGCCGCGGCCGCCGGGCCCTGGGCAGCGGCCGCTGAGCATGCCGAACAGAGAGGGGGGCTGCCGCGCACGGTAGCCCCCCTCGGTGTGTACGGCGCCGTGTGACGGACCGACTCCAGGTCTCTCTTACGCGGAGGCCCGGAGGCCCCGGAGGCCCCGGAGACCCCGGAGACCCCGGAAAGCAAAGATCCCGCCCGATCAAACCGATCGGACGGGATCTGCAAAAAACTGTGGAGCTAAGGAGAATTGAACTCCTGACCTTCTGCATGCCATGCAGACGCTCTACCAACTGAGCTATAGCCCCTCGTGGTTCCGCCCGGTTCCCCTGGCGGCAACGCCAACATTACACGGTCCTCCCGGTGCACCACCAAATCGTTTCCGTTCTGTACGGATACGGGCGATGGCGCCGCCACTCGTGACCGTGATCGCGTTCTCCGGAGCCCACCACCGTGCACCGGTTGCCCTGGAGGGACGACCGAGGCCCAACGACCCGTCACGCATCCACCGTTCGCGGCGTCGCCGCTGTTCGATCGGGTAGGCCGAGGAGCACGCGAACGAACTGCGTCAGGGCAGCGTGGAGTTCACGTTGCCGTGGTCAGGCGGTCACGAACGAGTAGAACCGCTTGAGCGTGCAGTGCTCCTCGAGAAGGCGGCCGTAGATGGGCTCACCCTCCAGTTCGCGGTACGTCTCGATCGGGTCGCCTTTTATGATCAGCGCCCGTGCGCATTCCTCACACCAGTACTGGTAGTCGTGGTTGAGGGGTTCCATGTCGCGGACGATCGGCGTGCCGCTGCCGCACCAGTCGCATTTCCTCCTGTGTGCACCCATTGATCAGCTCCAGCTGTGGCCGCAGGTCGTGCACACGTAGGAGATCCCCCCGTTGTCACCGAGGACTTGGGCAACCTGGAGTGAGCCGCAGGAAGGACAGTTCAGAAGGGAGGACGTCTTACGTCTCACCACCGTTGCGAAGAGGCTGTCGGCCTCTCCGCGGATGCTCCCAGGCATCGCCTCTCCTCCCGTCGGGCCGCGCCCCCTTCCGGCCGTTTGATTCTGCCACGGCCGGACCAATACGGTCAGCGACGCCTTCGTACCAGTCCGGACACGGCACCCAGGAATGCCGTCCCGGCCAGTGCGTACACGCATGCGAGAAGGACGTCCGCAAAGGTATACGCCCCGAGGGCCCCGAGTGACTCAAGCCGGTTGAAGAAGAGTGTGCCGGAAACCGCGACACCGATCAGCTGACCGAGCCGGGTGACTGCCACGAGGAGCCCTCCGGCGTCCGCCGCGCCCTCGGGGCGGACCGTGGCGAGCGCCTTGGGTGAGGCGCCCCACGGCGGCTACGGCGGCTTGTCGGGCCGTACTCCTGGCTCCTCGCCCTCGGCAGCCGGTCCCGGGCGCTCACGCGCCCTCGGCCTGCCCGGGCTCGTCCTGCTGGCTTGCTGTCCTGCCGGCCTGCTGTCCTGCCAGGCGCAGCCGTCTCGTCGCCGGTGTGAGCGTGCGGAGAGGTCGGCCCGGCATACGAAAAATCCCGCTCCCTGACGGGAACGGGACCATCGGTACTGATCTTCGACAACTCAAGAGTGTCGATCTGAATGATCTGTGGAGCTAAGGAGATTTGAACTCCTGACCCCCTGCATGCCATGCAGGTGCTCTACCAACTGAGCTATAGCCCCTCATGTTCCTCCCGCTTGGCGGGGCGAACAAGAAGAACTCTAGCCTGCGACCAGCCGGAAAGTGAAATCCGGTCCTCAGGCCCCGCCACACCGCCCGGAAGGAGGCCGGGGCAGGGCTGTCGGTGTCAGTCGTCAGTCGTCGTCAGTCGTCGTCGCCCAGCACCGGCTCCGGGAGGGTGCCGGCGTTGTGCTCGAGCAGGCGCCAGCCGCGGGCGCCCTCGCCGAGGACGGACCAGCAGCAGTTGGTGAGGCCGCCCAGGCTCTCCCAGTGGTCGGGGGCCAGGCCCAGGAGGCGCCCGAGGGTGGTGCGGATGGTGCCGCCGTGGCTGACCACCACGAGGGTGCCGCCCGCGGGCAGCTTGTCGGCGTGCCGGAGCACCACCGGGGCGGCGCGGTCGGCCACCTCGGTCTCCAGCTCACCGCCACCGCGGCGGACCGGCTCGCCGCGCTTCCACGCGGCGTACTCCTCGCCGTACCGCTCGATGATCTCCTCGTGCGTCAGCCCCTGCCAGACGCCCGCGTACGTCTCGCGCAGGGCCTCGTCGTGCGTCACCTCCAGGGCGGTGAGCACGGCCAGCTCGGCGGCCGTGGCGGCGGCGCGGCTGAGGTCCGAGGCGAGGATCGCGTCCGGCTTCAGGGAGGCGAGCAGCCTGGCGGCCCGGCGTGCCTGGCCCACACCGGTCTCGGTGAGCCCTATGTCGGTGGTGCCCTGGAAGCGGCGCTCCAGGTTCCACGAGGTCTGGCCGTGCCGCCAGAGGATGACACGGCGGCCGCGACCCTTCCGGCCGGCCTCCGCTATGCCGGGAGCAGCGCTCACCGCAGCTCCCCGCCCAGTTCGGCGGCCTCCTCGGCGGCCTGCAGCCGGGCGTGCTGCTCGGCCTTGCCGCGGGTCGCCTTGGCGTCGTCCGGCAGCTCCAGCTCGGGGCAGTCCTTCCACAGCCGCTCCAGTGCGTAGAACACCCGTTCCTCGCTGTGCTGCACGTGCACCACGATGTCGACGTAGTCGAGGAGCACCCAGCGGGCCTCGCGGTCGCCCTCGCGGCGCACGGGCTTGGCGCCCAGGTCCTTGTTCAGCCGCTCCTCGATCTCGTCGACGATCGACTTGACCTGGCGGTCGTTGGGTGCGGAGGCGAGCAGGAAGGCGTCCGTGATGGACAGCACATCGCTCACGTCGTACGCGATGATGTCGTGCGCGAGCTTGTCGGCGGCCGCCTGGGCGGCGGTGTTGATGAGTTCGAGGGAGCGGTCGGTCGCGGTCACTACAAGGCTTTCGGTCGGCGGTCAGTGGACCCTCACGGGCTATCCCAAGGGTCTCACGGACCGCCGACAGGCCCCCAGCGGTTAACACCCAGCCGGTTGATCACCCCGAGGAGGTGCTCCCCTCGTAGTCCTGGCCGAGGACGACCGAGACATCGGCGCTGGACGTCGTCCTGCCCTTCTTGACCGAGCCGCTGGGCAGGCCGAGGGTCTTGGCGACCTCGACGGCTTCTGCCTTGCTCGCGGCGTCGGTGTAGGTGACCTGGGACGCTGCCTGGGGAGCGGAGGCGGTGCCGGCGTCGAGGAAGGTGTAGCCGCCGTTGAGCAGGACCACGCGGGCCTGTTCGGTGGCGTCCTTGCCGCCGGTGGCGTTCCTGATCCCGACCCGGACGGCGTCGCCCGCGTCGGGGCTCTTCACGGTGCCGCCGAGGACGTTCTTGACCACGCTGTCGGAGGCCTTGGCGCTGAGGGTGCCGTCCTGCTGGACCGGCATGAGGGTGGTCGTGTAGTCGCCGCCCTTGGCCCGGTCGGCGAGCCCCGCGAGGAAGGTGCCGAGGTCCTTGTCGGTCAGCGGGGGGTCGAGGATCTGGGCCAGCGTCTGCATGGTGGTCGTGGCGGCCTGCGGGTCGGAGGACAGCTTGCGCAGCACGCCCTGCATGACCTGCCCGAACCGCTCCAGCTGGGCGTTCTGGGACTCTCCGGGGCCGCGGTAGGTGGCGTACGCGACGGCCATCTTGCCGCTGAGGGTCTGGGCCCTGCCCTTGGCGACGAGGGGTGTCTCGCCCTTCTTCTTGGCGTCCGGGTCGGGCACGGCGGTGTCGGTGTCGATGTCGATGTTGCCGACGAGTTCGACGAGGTTGTTGAGGTACGGGGTGTCGAGCCGCCAGGTGCCCTCGATCCTGGTGCCCAGGACGGTGTCGAGGGAGTCGAGGGTGCCGGAGGAGCCGTCGTCGTCGACGGACTTGGCGAGGGTGGTGGTGCTGCCGTCCTCGTCGGTCAGGACGAGGGAGTTGGGCAGCAGGACGGTCGCGCCCCGCTTGGTGGTGGTGTTGTTCACGAGCAGCGCCGTGGAGGTGCCGCCCTTGCCGGTGTTGTGCAGGTGGACGACGAGCACGTCGCGCTTCTGGGCGGCCGCGGACGTCGTGGTGCCGGCGGCCTGGTCCTCGGTGGACGTCCCGGGCAGCTTGCCCGCGTACCAGAGGTAGCCGACGCCGCCGACGGCGACCAGCGCGAGGGACACCACGAGGGCGACCAGCCGGCTCCGGGCCCGGCGCCGGGCCTCCTCGCGGCGTTCGGTGCGGTTCTCCGTGAACGCCAGCCAGTCGATGACGTCCTCGGAGTCGCCGTCGGGTTCCTCGACGAAGGCGAACTGCTCGGTGCGGTAGTCCCGTTCTCCGCCGTGGCCGTCCTGGCCACCGGGCCTGTCACCCGGACGTGTGGCGTTCTCCCCGGGAGCTTCGGCCGCCCGTTGCTGCTGCGGGATGTAGGGGTTCCGCTCGTCGGCATGGGGCTGCTGGACCGCGGCCCGCGCCGGGTGCCCGGTGTCGGCGGTCTGCCCGTAGGGGTCGTACCGGTGCTGGTCGTAGCCGGTTCCCGCCGTGCCCCGGGCGGGGGCGTTCCCGTACGGGTCGTAGTAGGCGGACGGCTGCTCACCGGTGTCGTAGGACGCCGCGGGCTGCTGCGGGCCCGTGTCGTACGAGCCGGTCGCGTATGGGTCGTAGCCGTAGCCCTGGGACTGCTGGGTCTGTGTGCCGTAGGGGTCGTACCCCTGCGGGGTGTGCTGGGCGGGCACCTGCCGGTACACAGGCTGCCCGAACTCGTCGTAGCCGACGAGTTCGTACTGGTCGCCCCCGTGTCCAGCGTCGTATCGGTCGTTCACCGGTGCCCCTCTCGGCTCACTCGCCGCGGTACAGCTGCCGCTTGTCGATGTAGCGCACCACACCGTCCGGCACCAGATACCAGACGGGATCGCCCTTGGCGACTCTCGCACGGCAGTCTGTGGACGAGATGGCCATCGCGGGAACTTCGACGAGCGAGACACCTCCCGCGGGCAGGCCCGGGTCGGCCAGGGTGTGGCCGGGGCGGGTGACCCCGATGAAGTGCGCCAGGGAGAAGAGTTCGTCGGCGTCGCGCCAGGTGAGGATCTGGGCGAGCGCGTCGGCGCCGGTTATGAAGAAGAGGTCGGTGTCGGGGTTGAGGGCGTGCAGTTCGCGCAGGGTGTCGATGGTGTAGGTGTCGCCCTTGCGCTCGATGTCGATGCGGCTGACCGAGAACTGCGGGTTCTCGGCGGTGGCGATGACCGTCATCAGATAGCGGTCCTCGGCCGGGGAGACCTTGCGGTGGGACTTCTGCCACGGCTGGCCGGTCGGTACGAACACGACCTCGTCCAGCCCGAACTGCGCGGCGACCTCCTGGGCCGCGACGAGGTGCCCGTTGTGGATCGGGTCAAACGTTCCGCCCATGACACCGAGGCGCCGTCGGCCCGGGTCCGACAGGCCGTCCACGGGTCGGGGTGCCCAGTCGTTCGCCATGTCGTTCGTCGTCTCGTGCGCCGGGCCGTTCGCCTTGGTGTGCTCCGGACCGGTAGGCATTTCCTGCTCTCCCATGCGTTGAGACCCTACCGGCCCGGCCGACGCACCCCGCTCGAACGTCTTTTTGCGGGGATTCAGCGGTCGCGGTTGAACCGGGTGGTGATCCACAGCAGAAGCAGGAGCGCGAAGAGGGCTCCGCCGCCGGTCAGGTAGGGGCTGAGGCTCTCGTGGTTGCCGCCGTGCTCCTCGCCCTCGGCGGCGAGGGTGACCAACTGGGCAGCGGTGCTGTGGAAGCTCATCGTCGGCTGGACCTATCCGGGTGTGGGATCGGGATAAACACTCCGGCCCATCGTAAGCGGGCGCCTCCACGGCGATCACGCCGACTCCACCCTTGAGGAGGAGCACCACCGGGCAGCCGCCGGGTCCGGGGTGAACGGGGCACCCGCCGCGTCCGTACTCCTGGGTGCGAGAGCACCTCCCAGAAGGCCCAGGACGCCCGCCCCACACCAACGACCCAGGACGTACGACGTAGCCCCGCCCGGACCGCCATCCCGTCAGCCCAGGACACCCAGAGCCGCACGCCCGGAACCGTCAGTCCGATCCCGCACCCGTCACACCGGCCGCCAGGTCACCCGGTCACACCCGTCGGTCCGGGTCTCTCAGCCGATGGCCGGCCACGAGCCCAGGACGAGGAGGCCGCCCGACGTCAGTCGTCGTCCCGCCGGTACCCGCGCAACAGGAGCCACCCGACCAGGACGCAGCCGAGCACCATCACGACCAGCACGACACGGAGCAGATTGCCCGGCCCCTGCTTCTCTGCGGCGGTGGCGGCCTCGGTGATCCAGGCGGCTGCCGGGACGTGCTCCATGGGATCGCTCCTTCGGTGTGCTGCCCTGTCACCGTATCTCCGCCTAGGCTGGACCCCGCTTCGGGGGCACTCAGGGCAATCAGACGCATGGGGGAAACATGTCCGACGACAGCCACGGGCGCGAGAACGTGCCCAGCAGGCAGCGCAGGCGCTTCGAGGGGATCTCCTCGCGGGCGTACGAACATCCCGCGGACCGCTCGGCCCTGGTGGCCCTGCGCAAGCTCAGCGGCTTCGACACGGTCTTCAAGGCGCTCAGCGGGCTGCTGCCCGAGCGGAGTCTGCGGCTGCTGTTCCTGTCCGACTCGGTGCGGGTCTCCGACCAGCAGTTCGCGCACCTGAACGTCATGCTGCGGGACGCCTGCTACATCCTGGACCTGGAGAAGGTCCCGCCGATGTACGTCAACCAGGACCCGCAGCCGAACGCGATGTGCATCGGTCTCGACGAGCCGATCATCGTGGTCACCACGGGACTCGTCGAGCTGCTCGACGAGGAGGAGATGCGGGCCGTCGTCGGCCACGAGGTCGGCCACGCGCTGTCCGGCCACTCCGTGTACCGCACGATCCTGCTGTTCCTGACCGGCCTGGCCCTGCGGGTGGCGTGGATCCCGCTGGGCAACCTCGCGATCATGGCGATCGTGACCGCGCTGCGCGAGTGGTTCCGCAAGTCGGAGCTGTCCGCGGACCGCGCCGGCCTGCTGGTCGGCCAGGATCTGCGGGCCTCGATGCGCGGGCTGATGAAGATCGCGGGCGGCAACCACCTGCACGAGATGAACGTGGACGCGTTCCTCGCGCAGGCCGACGAGTACGAGGCCGGGGGCGACCTGCGCGACTCCGTGCTGAAGATCCTGAACGTGCTGCCCCGCTCGCACCCCTTCACCACCGTGCGCGCGGCCGAGCTGAAGAAGTGGGCCGAGTCCCGTGACTACCAGCGGATCATGGACGGTCACTACCCGCGGCGCGACGAGGACGGGGACACCTCGGTGACCGACTCGTTCCGGCAGTCGGCGGCCAGCTACGCCAGCGATGTGAAGAACTCCAAGGACCCGCTGATGAAGCTGGTCAGCGATATAGCGGGCGGTGCGGGCGACCTCGGCGGCCGGGTGCGGCGAGGGTTCGGCGGCTTCGCGAACGGCGGCGGCTCGCCCAAGGACAGCCGCCCCGAGGACGAGGAGTGACACGACCCGGCCCGCTCCGCCCCGCGGGCCGGGTCACATCCGGGGGGTCACACCTTCGGCTGGGCGCTCTGGGCCAGTGACCCGCACAGGGCCGTGGCGCTGCCCGTCGCGTAGGGGTTCGTGCCGGCCGGGCCGCCCGCCTTCGCCGTCTGCCCCGCGAGCAGCGGGCGCAGATGGTTCGAGGAGTCCTCGGCGCAGGCGAGTGGTCCCGCCTGGAGGTAGGAGATGACGAGTTCTGCCTGGTGGGTGCGCAGGTCATCGCGGTCGAAGCGGAACTGCAGCTCGCGCCGGACGGTGAACAGCGAGGCCTTGGCCTTGTCGTCGGAGTCGGCGGGCCGCAGCGCGTACACGAAGGTGTGGTCGGCGACGACCTCCAGGGTGCTCGCGTCGGACTCGGAGGCCTGCAGGGTGCCCTGGACGCGGACCTTGGTGTCGGCGAGCTCGGCGCGGGAGGGGTCGAAGCGGATCAGCCAGCCGGTGGGCGCGTGCCGGCCGTCGGCGGTCGGGTGGTCGAAGCTCTGGTCGAACTGGTCGAGCTGCTGAGGGTCGAGCAGCATCCGCGCGGGCCGGACGGTCGCCCCCTTCAGGACCTCCGGGGCGAGGGCGGAGGCCACGAGATAGTCCTTGGCGGTGGTCAGGGCGGTGACGACCTGGCTGTCCGAGAAGTGGGCGGTGCGCCGTGTGGGGGGCATGGTGATGCCCTCCGCTCCGATGCGGAACTGGGCGGCAGGGCTGTTCTCGTACAGGTGCTCCGGGTCCGCCGAGCCCGGCACCGGGGCCTGGGGCGCGAGCGGGATCACGGTCATCCGCAGGGGCTCGGTGGGCTGGGCGGCCGGGGCCTCGTAGGGATGGCGCACACCCATGTAGATCGCGGTGCCGAAGGCGACGGCGATCAGCAGGACGAGGACCAGCGCCTGCCGGGACAGCCCGCGGCGCAGGGGCGGGCGGCGGCGTACGGCGGGGGCGTGGTCGCCCAGGCGCTCCCGGGCGGAGAACTCCTGCAGGCGGGCAGCCTGAATGAACGACTCGTCGAAGACGACGGATCGGTACTCGTCCTCGCCACCACCGGGACCGCCCTCGGGTGTCCCCTCAGGTGGGTCTCCTGGCCCGCCCATACCTTCAGGGTAGGTCTCTCGAGGCAGAGGTAAACGCCCCGCCGTACGACAAGTTCTGACAGGTTCTCACCAAGTTTTCGAACGGTCGTCGAACGCGAACCTGCCTGGTTTTCGCCGACGCGGACGGGCCCTGGCCCGTCGACGCGGACCGGCCCGGCTCATGGCGTGCGCGGGACCGCCGACACCGGTGGCTGGGAGTAGTCGGGCGAGGCCGACGGGCCCGGCGAACCCGTGACGCCGCCCTGCTCCAACCCGGTGGACGCGGGCGTGGGGACCTGTCCCCGGCTGCCGCCCGAGGAGGCACCCCGGTAGACCGCCGCGAAGGCCAGCGCGACCATGCCGATGCCCATCACGAGGGCGAGCACCCAGGCGACGGGCCGGTGCCAGCGGGCCTGCTTGCCGTAGGCGCGGCTGTACGCCCCCGCGCCGTACCGGCCCTCCAGGATCTCCGCGTCGTCCAGATCGTCGAAGTCGGGGTCGTATCGAAAGTCGCCGTCGGGGCCGAAGCCGTCCTCGTAGCGCTCGTCGTCCCCGCGTGCGCCTCTGGTGTGCGCCCGGCGCGCTTCGGCCTCCTGCGCTTCCGCGCGGGCCTGGGCGGCGGCGAGGAGGCGTTCGACGGCGGTCGGCTCATGGACCGCGGCCGCCCGTACGAAGGCCTCGTCGAAGACCACGGAGGCGAACTCTTCGTCCATACCTCCGCGGTCGCGGTCGTCGTCGGGCTCCCAGCCGTCGGGAAACGGCGTGCCCCCCACGTCCTCCGGCACGAATCCAGAGTAGACCTGGGGGGTCAATTTGGGCAGACGGTAAGCAAATTCATCCGCTTTGCGAAGGCGGTTCACAGGACCGCGACCGCCGCCACCGCGGGTCACCCGTTCAGCGCCGTACGTGCCCGTCCCCGGTCACGATGTACTTCGTGCTGGTCAGCTCCGGCAGCCCCATCGGGCCGCGGGCGTGCAGCTTCTGCGTCGAGATACCGATCTCCGCGCCGAAGCCGAACTGGCCGCCGTCCGTGAAGCGGGTGGAGGCGTTCACGGCGACCGTCGTGGAGTCCACCAGCTGGGTGAAGCGGCGGGCGGCCTGCTGCGAGGTCGTCACGATCGCCTCGGTGTGCCCGGAGGTCCACAGCCGGATGTGCTCCACGGCCCGGTCGAGCGAGTCGACCACCGCGGCGGCGATGTCGTACGAGAGGTACTCGGTCTCCCAGTCCTCCGCCGTGGCCTCGACGACGGTGGCCCGCGTGTCCTTGGCGTAGGCCAGTACCCGCTCGTCGCCGTGCACGGTCACCCCGGCGTCGGCGAGCGCGTCCAGCGCGCGCGGCAGGAACTCGGGGGCGATGTCCTGGTGGACGAGCAGCGTCTCGGCGGCGTTGCAGACGCTCACCCGCTGGGCCTTGGAGTTGATCAGGATCTCGATCGCGGTGTCGAGGTCGGCCTGCGCGTCCACGTACACATGGCAGTTTCCGGTGCCCGTCTCGATGACGGGGACGGTGGACTCCTCGACGACCGTACGGATCAGGGAGGCGCCGCCGCGCGGGATGAGCACGTCGACCAGGCCGCGGGCGCGCATCAGCTCGCGTACGGACTCACGGCTCTCGCCCGGCACGAGCTGTACGGCATCGGCGGGCAGCCCGGCGCCGCCGACGGCGTCCCGGAGCACCCGGACGAGCGCGGTGTTCGACTCGTACGCGGACGAGGAGCCGCGCAGCAGTACCGCGTTCCCGGACTTCAGGCAGAGCGCGGCGGCGTCGACGGTCACGTTCGGCCGGGCCTCGTAGATGATCCCGACGACGCCCAGCGGGACACGCACCTGGCGCAGGTCGATGCCGTTCGGCAGCGTGGAGCCGCGGACGATCTCGCCGACCGGGTCCGGGAGTCCCACGACGTCCCGTACGTCGGACGCGATGGCCCGCACCCGCTCCGGGGTCAGCGTCAGCCGGTCGATGATCGCCTCGCTGGTGCCGGCCTCACGGGCGCGCTCGATGTCCTTCGCGTTGGCCGCGACGATCTCACTCGTACGGACCTCCAGCGCGTCCGCGACCGCGAGCAGCGCGTCGTCCTTCTCGGCGCGCGGCAGCGGCGCGAGGTCGGCGGCGGCGGCCTTGGCACGGTAGGCGGCCTGGGTGACCGGGGACATGGAGTCGTACGGCGAGAGCGTGGTCATGCTGGAAGGGTAGTGCGCCGGACGGAGACGTCCATCGGCTATCCCAAAGCGCGAGACGGGCCCGCGGACGGGATCCGGGCGGCGTCCGGGCGGCGTCCGGACGGGGCCGGAAGCGGGAACCACATGTGCCCGTCCGGGCGGCGTCCGGACGGGACCGGAAGCGGGAACCACATGCGCTCCCGATGGGATCCGGACGGGACGCGGACAGGGTCGGGACGGAACCCGCGCAAGGTCCGGACGGGACGCGGACAGGGTCGGGACGGGACTCACACGGGATCAGAACGGGACCCGGACGGGTCAGAACGGGTGGACCCCGACCGGTGTCGCCGGCAGCGGCCCGTTTCCCTCGGCGATGCGCTGGTGGTACGTCTCGCGGTCGATGACCTCCAGGCCGACGATCTCCCAGGGCGGCAGCTTGGCGCTCTGGCGGTGCTCGCCCCACAGACGCAGGGCGACGGCGGCCGCGTCGTGCAGGTCGCGGGCCTCTTCCCAGTAGCGGATCTCGGCGTGGTCGGTGGCGTAGCGGCTGGTCAGCAGAAAGGGATGGTCGTGGGCGAGCTGTTCGAGACCGCGCCGTACCTCCTTCAGCGGGGCCTCACCGCCCGAGACACTGAGCGTCACATGCCACAGGCGGTGCGCGTCCGCGGGCTCCTCGCCGGAGGGACGACCTTCGCCGGAGGGCTGCTGCCCGGAGGTCCGCCCGTCGTATGTGTCTCCTGCCGCGACGCTGGTCAGCGCGCGCTCCTCGCGGACCCCACGGGAGGTACCACCACCGCGGGACGCCGCCGCCCCCGGGCGTACTCGTCTCACGACGGCCTCCTTTTCGCAATGGTCGAGTGGAATCTCCCCGTCACAAAGTTGAGCAGGCCGGACGGCTCCATGGGGCCGTTTTACGGAACGTCTACCGCCGGTAGCCCCGGAATCGGCCGTTTCCGGACCTGATCGGTCACGGGTGGAGCACGACCAGATCGTCTCTGTGTACGACTTCTCGTTCGTAGGCGGGACCCAGCTCGCGTGCCAGTTCCCGTGTCGATCGGCCGATCAGCAGGGGGATCTCCTTGGCGTCGAAGTTGACGAGCCCGCGCGCGACGGCGTGCCCCTCGTCGTCCCGCAGCTCGACGGGGTCACCCGCGGTGAACTCGCCCTCGACCGCCGCGATACCCGCGGGCAGCAGCGACTTGCGGAGCTCCACGACCGCGCGTACGGCGCCCTCGTCGAGGGTGAGCGAGCCCTGCGGGGTGGAGGCGTGCTGGAGCCACAGCAACCGGTCGGCGGAGCGCCGGCCCGTGGGGTGGAAGTACGTACCCGTGTCCCGGCCGGTGAGGGCGTCCGCGGCGTGGATGGCGCTGGTCAGCACCACGGGGATGCCGGCCGCGGCCGCGATCCGCGCCGCCTCGACCTTGGTGACCATGCCGCCGGTGCCGACTCCGGCCTTGCCCGCGCTGCCGATCTCGACATGGGCGAGGTCCTGCGGGCTCCGTACGTCCGCTATCCGCGAGGTGCCCGGCCTGCTGGGGTCGCCGTCGTAGACGCCGTCCACGTCCGAGAGCAGGACCAGCAGGTCGGCCCGTACCAGGTGGGCGACGAGCGCGGCCAGGCGGTCGTTGTCGCCGAAGCGGATCTCGTCCGTGGCCACGGTGTCGTTCTCGTTGACGACCGGCAGCGCGCCCATCGCGAGCAGCTTGTCGAGGGTGCGCGAGGCGTTGCGGTGGTGGGCGCGGCGGCTCATGTCGTCGGAGGTCAGCAGCACCTGGCCGACGCGGATGCCGTACCGGGCGAAGGAGGCGGTGTAGCGGGCCACCAGCAGGCCCTGGCCGACACTCGCGGCCGCCTGCTGCCGAGCGAGGTCCTTGGGGCGCCGGCGCAGGCCCAGCGGGGTGAGCCCGGCGGCGATGGCACCGGACGAGACGAGCACGATCTCCCTCTCGCCACCGCTGCGGGCCTTGGCGAACACGTCGACGAGGGCGTCCACCCGGTCCGCGTCGAGGCCCCCGGCGGCCGTGGTCAGGGACGAGGAGCCCACTTTGACGACGACCCTGTGCGCTTCCGCCACACCCTGCCTTGCCCTGGACACGCGTATCCCCACATTCCCCATGTTCCGACCAGCCGGTGTCTGCAATCTACGTGAGTGGGGGCACCGGGTGCCGCGACGTTTCGGTGGATGGACGGGCGGAACACCAGCCGGACAGCCGTGGAACATCAGCCGGACAGCCGTGGAACACCGGCCGGGCGGCGGCAGAACGGCAGCAAGCCTCTTGCGGGAGTGCGGAATTCCTCACAGGGCCCCTTGCGAGAACAGGGGGAAGACGGTCATAAACTCCTCCGAGTTCAGGGATTTTTGCCCCGTTTTCCGCCATTGATCCCGTCGGAGATTGCTCCGTGGGCGTCGGAGGTCCTACGGTCAGGGCTCGGCCTTCCTTGTTCGAAAGCGTCCCGGGGTGGAAGGCGCCCGGGGCCGCGTGCGCGGAGGCGGGCCGCCCCACTACCCTCTCCCCTTATCCCTCCCCCCATCCGTCGTATCCTCCGCAGGAGCCCAGCCCGTGCCCTCCGCAAGGCTCGCCCCCCGCCGCATCGCGCAGTTGTCCGCGCTGCTGGCGTTGTTCGCGCTCTATACAGCCCAGGTCGTCTCCGCGCTGCTGCCGAGCGTCCCCGTGTTCGTCGCGGCGAGCGCCGCGGGCCTCGTCCTGGACACGGTCCTGCAGTACCGGGACCCCGGTCTGCTCGCGATCCTCGGCAAGGTCCGCTTCGACACGCTGGTCCGGCAGCTGCTGCGCGACATGCTGGTCCTGGTGGGGCTGCTGCGGATCGAGGGTGTCCAGGAGCGCGGGTACGCACCACTGGTGGCCGGCCTGTGCCTCTTCTACGCGCTCCACTTCACCTGCCAGGGCGTGGCCGTGCTGGTGCGCCGTACCCGGACGCTGCCGATCGTCACCCGGAACATCGACGCGTCCGCGCTGCACCTGACCACCGCCCCGCCGCGCCTGCTGGCCCGCCGCCAGGCCCACCGTCTGCTGGCGTTCTCCCTGCCGACCACGGCCGGCCTGCTGGCCACCGCGGCCACCTCGGACGCCACCTGGGGCGGCTTCGGCCTCGGTGCCTCCCTCGTGCTCATCATCGGCGGTACGGCGTACCTGGGGACCTGGCTGCTCCCGAAGAAGCGGGCGAAGAGCGAGCAGAAGGTCATGGAGTGGCTGGACCGGTGGCTGGCCGACTACCAGCCGACCGTGGCCATGTACTTCTCCGGTGGTACGACCTCGGCGTACCAGGCGAACATGTGGCTGTCCACCCTCTCCAAGCTCGAGTCCAAGCCGCTGATCGTGCTGCGCGAGCGGTTCATGGTGCAGAAGATCGAAGCGACCGACGTACCGGTCATCTGCTTCCCGAAGGTCTCGACGATGTTCTCGCTGGAGAACTCGACGCTGAAGATGATGCTGCACCCGGCGAACGCCGCGAAGACCTCGCAGGTGCTGCGCATCCCCACCATCAAGCACGCGTTCATCAACCACGGCGAGAGCGACAAGCTGTCCTCCTGCAACCCGTACGCGAAGGCGTACGACGAGGTGTGGGTCGCCGGCCCCGCGGCGCGCGAGCGGTACGCGGACGCCGAGGTCGGCGTCGAGGACAAGGACATCGTCGAGGTCGGCCGCCCGCAGCTGGCTCCGATCCGCCCGTACTCCGGTGCCCCGACCGGCACGTACACCACTGTCCTGTACGCCCCCACGTGGGAGGGCTGGGACGGCAACCCGGGCAACACCTCGGTGGTCCTGGCCGGTGAGAACGTCGTACGGCGGCTCCTCGCCGACGAGAACGTGCGGCTGCTGTACAAGCCGCACCCGATGACCGGTTCCGTGGACCCGCGCGCGGGCGCCGCCAACGAGCGCATCAAGGCGATGATCCGCGAGGCGAACACCAAGCGGTCCGGCGCCCGTCCGGGCCCGGAGGCCGCGACCGAACTGGCCCGCCGTACCACCGAGCTGGACCGGCTCACCTCGACGTCCTTCCGCACCAGCGCGGACGAGATGGAGCGCATGCTGATCCAGAGCACGCCGCAGGGCGACCGCGAGACGGCGATCGCCGAGGCCACGGTCGCCTGGGAGAAGGCGTACTGGGCGTCGCTGCCCGAGTGGGAGCACCAGATCATCACGGACGCGCGTCCCACGATCTTCGCCTGCTTCAACCAGGCGGACCTGCTGATCAGCGATGTCTCCTCGGTGGTCTCCGACTGGCTGTCCAGCGAGAAGCCGTACGCGGTCGCCAACACCTCGGGCATGCCGGAGGCGGCGTTCCGGGAGGGCTTCCCGACGGTGTCGGCGGGTGTCATCCTCGCCCCGTCCGCCGAGGGCGTCCCGGCCCTCCTGGAGTCGGTGCGCCACCCGGAGAAGGACCACTTCGCCGTGGCCCGCGCGGAGTTGAAGGAGCATCTGCTCGGCCCCTCGGACCCGCCGTCCCTGGCGCGCTTCAACAACGCCGTCCACGCCCTGTGCACGAAGGCCGACGAGCGCCGCGTACGCATGGAGTCCCGTCCGGCCGGCGAGATCCCCTCGCCGCGTGGAGCGGCCGACGAGATGTCGGAGGACGCGGAGGCGAACGGCGCGGAGGACTCCGTCAACGCGTGACGCCTGTTCGGACGGTGTGAGAGCACCTCGTCCACGGCATGAGTCGGGCCCCGGGAGATCACTCCCGGGGCCCTTCGCACAAGGTCCTCAAGCGCAGGTCATGCCTTGTGGGGCCGGACCGTCACCCCTCGAACGGCTCGAAGTCGTCGTACTCCCGCTCCGAGTCGTCCCGCTCCGCCTGCCGGTCGCGGCGGCGCTGCGCGGCGGGCCTCGGCGCCTCGAAGCGGTGGTCCTCGCCACGCCGTCCCAGCATCTCCGCCCCGGCCATCACCGACGGCTCCCAGTCGAAGACGACCGCGTTGTCCTCGGGCCCGATGGCGACGCCGTCGCCCGAACGGGCGCCCGCCTTCATGAGCTCCTCCTCGACACCGAGGCGGTTCAGCCGGTCGGCGAGGTAGCCCACGGCCTCGTCGTTGTTGAAGTCGGTCTGACGGACCCAGCGTTCCGGCTTCTCGCCTCGCACCCGGAAGAGTCCCTCTTCCTCGCGTACGACGGTGAAGCCGGCGTCGTCCACGGCCTTCGGGCGGATGACGATACGGGTCGCCTCCTCCTTGGGCCTGGCGGCTCGCGCCCCGGCCACCAGGTCGGCGAGGGCGAAGGACAGCTCCTTGAGCCCGGTGTGCGCGACCGCGGACACCTCGAAGACGCGGTAGCCGCGCTCCTCCAGGTCCGGGCGCACCATCTCGGCGAGGTCCTTGCCGTCCGGTACGTCGATCTTGTTCAGCACCACGATCCGCGGACGGTCGTCCAGACCGCCGTACTGCCCCAGCTCCTCCTCGATGATGTCGAGGTCGGAGACGGGGTCGCGGTCAGACTCCAGCGTCGCCGTGTCCAGCACGTGCACGAGCACGCTGCAGCGCTCCACATGGCGCAGGAACTCAAGGCCCAGGCCCTTGCCCTGGCTGGCGCCCGGGATGAGTCCCGGGACGTCGGCGATCGTGTACACGGTCGCGCCCGCGGTCACCACACCCAGGTTGGGGACGAGCGTCGTGAAGGGATAGTCCGCGATCTTGGGCTTGGCGGCGGAGAGCACGGAGATCAGCGAGGACTTGCCGGCGCTCGGGTAGCCGACGAGCGCGACGTCCGCGACGGTCTTCAGCTCCAGCACGATGTCCTGGAGGCCACCCGGCTCACCGAGCAGCGCGAAGCCGGGGGCCTTGCGCCGGGCGGAGGCCAGCGCGGCGTTGCCGAGCCCGCCCCGGCCGCCCTGAGCGGCGATGTACGAGGTTCCGTGCCCGACGAGGTCCGCGAGGACGTTGCCCCCCTTGTCCAGTACGACCGTGCCGTCCGGCACCGGCAGCACCAGGTCCTGCCCGTCCTTGCCCGACCGGTTGCCGCCCTCGCCGGGCTTGCCGTTGGTGGCCTTGCGGTGGGGCGAGTGGTGGTATTCGAGCAGCGTGGTGACGGACTGGTCGACGACGAGGATCACATCGCCGCCACGTCCGCCGTTGCCTCCGTCGGGGCCGCCCAGCGGCTTGAACTTCTCACGGTGGACGGAGGCACAGCCGTGACCTCCGTTACCCGCGGCGACATGCAGTTCGACGCGGTCCACGAAGGTGGTCATGGTCAGTGCCTCCAGAAACGTACGAATGTCTTCGGTACTGCTGTCTTCAGTGCTGCAACACGCGTGTCTTCAGTGCTGCAACACGCGTGTCTTCAGTGCTGCAACACGCGAAAGGCGGACCCGCCTTCCCGACCGGGAAGTGAGGTCCGCCTCGCGAAGGATCCGATCAGGCGACCGGAACGATGTTCACGACCTTGCGGCCACGGCTGGTGCCGAACTGCACCGCACCGGCCTGCAGCGCGAACAGCGTGTCGTCGCCGCCACGGCCCACACCCGCACCCGGATGGAAGTGCGTGCCGCGCTGGCGGACCAGGATCTCACCCGCGTTGACGACCTGACCGCCGAAGCGCTTCACGCCGAGCCGCTGGGCATTCGAGTCGCGACCGTTCCGGGTGGACGATGCGCCCTTCTTGTGTGCCATCTGTTCTCAGTCCCTTACTTCGCAGCCGTGGGGATCTCAGTGACCTTGATCGCCGTGTACTGCTGGCGGTGGCCCTGACGACGGCGGTAGCCGGTCTTGTTCTTGTAGCGCAGAATGTCGATCTTCTGGCCCTTGTGGTGGTCCACGATCTCGGCCTGGACCTTGATGCCGGCCAGCACCCACGGGTCGCTGGTCACGGAGTCGCCGTCGACAACGAGCAGGGTCGAGAGCTCGACCGTGTCGCCAACCTTGGCGGTGGAAATCTTGTCAACCTCGACGATGTCGCCGACAGCAACCTTGTGCTGGCGACCACCGCTGCGCACGATGGCGTACACGCGGATCTCACTCTCTCGCTCGGGAACGGCACCCCCGCAGTCCAGCCGCCCGGCAACGGACGGCCTCTCCCTGGGCGCCCGGCGCCCGGGAGGAAGAGGTTTACGGGGATGTGGCGTGCCTCTACCCACGGACACGCCGACGGTCAAGGTTACGGGGCTACGCCCGAAGGGGTCAAACCGAGCCCCGTACCCCTCATGTCGTGGGCCGCTCACCGTCCGCGGGCAGCGGTTTCACGCCCTTGCACAGGTCGGTGGTGTCCGCCTTGCCCGGGTAGGCGACGCCGATCACCTTGTTGTAGTGGGCCCGGTACATCTCGTGCACGGCGTCGTCGTCGACCTTCACGATCGCCTCGTCGTTCTCGCGCAGCGCGGGCCCCGTGTAGTTGCCCGAACCGGTGAAGCTGACCTTGTTGGGCACCCCGTCGTACATGCCGTCGATGGCGATGTACTTGCTGTGGATGATGTACGGCGTCGTCAGCTTCTGGCCCGGGTTCAGGGGGTCCCGGTCGTCGTTGTAGCAGCGCACCGTCGGCCCGCCGGTGGTGTGCAGCTTCTCCCATGTGCCCTTGGCGCCGCCCTGGCTCTTGGCGCTGTCCGACTCGGCATACAGGATCGTCACGTTGCAGCCCGCCTTCTTCAACGCGACCAGCTTGTCGGCGATGGCCATCCGCGTGATCTTGAAGATGGAGACCCGCACCCAGGTCTTGCGGGTGACACCCGCGGTGTCCTGGTACGTGCACTGGACGTTGTTGAGCACCGAATAGACGGTGTCGGTGTACTTGTTGGTGCCGCCCCGCGGGAAGAAGTACGCCTTGTACAGCCCGTTGCTGACCGTGCGGTACTCCCAGGACTTCCAGTCCTGGGCGACCATCGTGTCGAAGTAGTCCGCGTAGGCGTCGTACATCGTCGGGTTGTTCGGCAGCAGCAGCGCGTCGTTGAAGAACCTCGTGTGGGCGGACGGCGTCGAGTTGGTCGTGGTCTGCACGACCACGTTGGTGGCGCCCTCGACGGCCGAGAACAGCCAGAACTTGTTGTGCATGATCGACTGCCCGAACTGCGGGTCACCGAGACAGGACTTGTCGACCGGGCAGGTCGTTATGTACGACCCCTTGGTCCGGTCCGTACCGAGCGCCGCGGCGAGCGTGCTGTACGAGGTGTTGGCCGGCCGGTCGCTGACGCTGGACTCGTCGAGCAGCACCTGCACGTTGACCCCGCGGTCCTTCGCGGCGATCAACGCGTTCACGACGGACGCCTCCCACACGTGGTAGACGGCGACCTTGATGGTGGACCCCGGCAACGCCGCGCCGGTCAGCTCGATCAGCCGCGTCCGAATCGCGAGCTGTTCGTCAGAGGTACCCAGTGGATCATTGAAGATCGGCCCCTCGGTCCAGGTGGGCGCGGCCTGCGCGCTCCCGGCCGTCGCGACCGCCTGTACCCCCGCCGCCGACAGCACCGTGGCCAGTGCCAGGGCCTGCCGTCCGCCCTTGACCGGCTTCACAGCACGGTGCCGCCCGGCCCCCTTCAGGCGCACGCGCGCCATGCGATCCCTCCCCGTTTCCCCCGAGTAAGCGCTCTCCCCAGCGCGCACCCGAATGCCTTATTCGTGTGACCAGATGAGTTTTACAGGTAGGTGCCGGTGAACCAAGAGGCGGGTACGCCACATGAGCCTTTCGAGCGACCGGAAACCGTCCCACCCACCACCAAAACGGTCACCGTGCGGACTGATGACATTTCCCACACGGCTTCGGTGCCCGACCCTGTGGATGAACCACCGCTGCCCCGACCCGGTGGACGAACCACCGGGTCGGGGCAGCGAGTTCACCGGGGCTCACGCCCCGCGAAGGCTCAGCCCTCGTCGGCGGAAGCCGTCACCGTGGACGGCGCCGCCTGCTCCGCCGCGGCCGTCTTCTTGGCCGCCGCCTTCTTCGCGGTCGTCTTCTTCGCCGCGGTCTTCTTCGCAGCCGTCTTCTTGGCCGCGGTCTTCTTCGTCGCGGCCTTCTTCGCGGTCGCCTTCTTCGCGGCCTTCCGCGCCGTCTTCTTGGCCGGCTTGGACTCCGCTATGTCGGAGGCCGCCTCCTCGGTGGAACCCTCCGCCTCGGTGGCACGAGCCTCGGCACCGTCACCCGGCGCCTCGGCCGAAGCCGACGGCACGACCACGACAGCCGCTTCCGCGGACGCGGTGGGCGCGGTCGCCTTCCGCACGGCCCGCCGCCGCGGCCGCGCGGGCGGAGCCACGGCCCCGCTCTCCGCGGGCACAGCCGCTTCAGCCGGCTCCTCGGGCTCGGGCTGAGGCGCGGTCACCGGCTCCGTCACCGTCACCACGGCCTCCTGCGCCGAGGGCGCCCCGGCCGGGGCCGACACCTTCCGGGTGACCCGGCGCCGCGAACGCCCCTTGGGCGCGGCCTCGGGCTCGGGCTCGGCCTCAACGACAGCGGTAGCGTCCACGGGCTTCTCCGGGGCTTCCGCCGACACAGCCGTGTCCTCCGCGGCCTTCTCCGTCACGGCAGGCGGCGTCTCCACCACGGGATCCTCCACCGCGACCGGCTCGGCCTCCGCGGCCTTCCGCGACTTCGGCGCCCTGGCCGGTGCCGACACCTTGCGCGTCGCCCGCCGCCGCGTACGCCCACGCGTCACCGCGGCCTCCGCCTCGGCGACGCTGCTGTACAGCTCCTCGTCCGGCTCGAACTCGGGCGAGGGCAACGCCGCGGGCTCCGCGACCTCGGCGGCCACCTCGGCCACGGTCTCGACAGCCTCGGCCTCGGCCGGCTCCGTCACCTCGGCGACCTCGGCCGCCTCGGCCACGTGCACGTGCTCCTGCTCGGCTCCGCCACGCCCGCGCTTGCGCCGCTTGCCGCCCCCGCCCGCGGCGGTCGCCTGGTCCATGTGCACGATCACGCCGCGCCCGTTGCAGTGGACGCAGGTCTCGGAGAACGACTCCAGCAGCCCCTGCCCGACCCGCTTCCGGGTCATCTGCACGAGCCCCAGCGAGGTCACCTCGGCCACCTGGTGCTTCGTACGGTCGCGTCCCAGGCACTCCAGCAGACGGCGCAGCACCAGGTCCCGGTTGGACTCCAGGACCATGTCGATGAAGTCGATGACGACGATGCCGCCCAGGTCGCGCAGCCGCAGCTGGCGCACGATCTCCTCGGCCGCCTCCAGGTTGTTCCTGGTGACGGTCTCCTCGAGGTTGCCGCCCTGGCCGGTGAACTTGCCGGTGTTGACGTCGACCACGATCATGGCCTCGGTCTTGTCGATCACCAGCGAGCCGCCGCTCGGCAGCCAGACCTTCCGGTCCAGCGCCTTGGCGAGCTGCTCGTCGATCCGGTACGTCGCGAAGACGTCGACCTCGCTCGTCCACTTCTGCAGCCGGTCGGCGAGATCGGGCGCGACGTGCGAGACGTACCCGTGGATGGTCTCCCACGCGTCGCCGCCGCTCACGATGACCTTGGAGAAGTCCTCGTTGAAGATGTCGCGGACGACACGGACCGTCATGTCCGGCTCGCCGTAGAGCAGCGTCGGAGCGTTGCCGCCCTTCGCCTTCTTCTGGATGTCCTCCCACTGCGCCTGCAGCCGCTCGACGTCCCGGCGCAGCTCCTCCTCGCTCGCTCCCTCGGCGGCGGTGCGCACGATGACGCCCGCGTCCTCGGGGACGATCTTCTTGAGGATGGTCTTCAGCCGCGCCCGCTCGGTGTCGGGCAGCTTGCGGCTGATCCCGGTCATCGAGCCCTCGGGGACGTACACCAGGTAGCGGCCCGGCAGCGAGACCTGGCTGGTCAGCCGCGCGCCCTTGTGCCCGATCGGGTCCTTCGTCACCTGGACGAGCACGGACTGCCCGGACTTCAGGGCGCTCTCGATACGCCGCGGCCCGTTGGCCATCCCCAGCGCCTCGAAGTTCACCTCACCGGCGTACAGGACGGCGTTGCGTCCCTTGCCGATGTCGATGAAGGCGGCCTCCATCGACGGCAGCACGTTCTGCACCTTGCCGAGGTACACGTTGCCGACGTACGAGGTCGACTGCTCCTTGTTGACGTAGTGCTCGACCAGCACGCCGTCCTCGAGGACGCCGATCTGCGTACGGTCGCCGTTCTGCCGTACGACCATGACGCGCTCGACGGCCTCGCGGCGGGCCAGGAACTCGGCCTCGGTGATGATCGGCACCCGGCGACGGCCCTGCTCGCGGCCCTCCCGGCGGCGCTGCTTCTTGGCCTCCAGACGGGTCGAGCCCTTGATGGACTGCACCTCGTCGGAGGGCTCGGCGTCCTTGCCACGCCGTTCCCTCGGCTCACGGACCTTGACGACCGTGCGCTCCGGGTCGCCCTCGCCAGGCTCCGTGTCGGCGCCCGAGTCACCCGCGCGGCGACGGCGGCGCCGACGGCGACGGCTGCTGCTGGAGCCGGTGGCGCCCTGCTCCTCACCGTCCTGGTCCTCGTCCGCGTCCTCGGCGTCCTCGTCGAGCTGCTCGGCGGTGTCCTCGGCGTCCTGTGCGGCCTGCTCGGCGGCGAGCTCCTCGGACTCGGTGGACTCGCCCTCGTTCTCGCCCTCGGCGGAGTCGCCCCGGCGACGACGGCGGCCACCACGGCGGCGGCGACGGCGCGACCCGGTCTCCTCGGTGTCCTCCGCCTCGGCGGACTCCTCGGTGTCCTCCTCCGTGTCCTGCTCGCTGTCGGTGGTCACCTCGGCCGCGGGCTCCTCGTCGAAGCCACGCCGACGGCGACGGCGACGCGCGCCGGCGCTCTCCTCCTCCGGGTACTCCTCGGGCTCGGCGGCCTCCTCCGCCGCCTCGGCGGCAGCGGCGGCCGCGGCGCGCTCCGGCGTCTGGAACATCGGCTCGGTGAACACGGGGGCCTGGAACACGGCGACCGCCGGACGCGCCGGGCGCTGTACCCGCTCGCCGTCCTCCTCGGCGGCGGGCCGCGCCGCGGGCTCGGAGAAGCCGCCGGCCGCCTTGCGGGCGGCGCGCCGACGGGTACGGCGCGGAGCGGCACTCTCGGCGTCCTCGCCGGCAGCACCTTCAGCGGGCTCCTCGGCCTTGCTGTCCGCCTGGCTGTCCGCCTTGGTGTCCTTCTCGGTGTCGGCCTTGGTCACGACGCCCCCCTCGGCCTCGGTCACACTCTCGGCCGGGGACTCGGCCCTGGTCCGGTCAGCAGCGGTCACGGGCGCCTCCACGCGCTCCTGGGCCGCCTCCTCCGCGGGCGCACCGGCCGGCGCGGACACACGCCGCGTGGCACGTCGGCGCGTACGGCGGGGAGCGGCGCCCTCGGCCGCCTCCGCGGCCACTTCGGCGGACGCTGTGGACTCGGCCTCGGCGGGCTTCTCCTCGGCCTCGGCCGACGGCACCTCGGCCGTCTCACCGACCACGACGGCCTCCGCCGCCTCAGTGGTCTGGGGCGCTCCGGCGGGCGCCGACGCGCGCCGCGTCGCACGACGGCGCGTACGCCCGGCGGGCGCGGCCTCCTCGGACGGAGCCGGGACCTCGGCGGCAACTACTGCGGCCTCGACGGCAGGCGCCTCGGCAGCCTCGGTCGTCCCGGTGGTCTCGCTGGTCACAGGGGTCGCGGTGACCACGGTCTCCGCGACCTCCGCGGCGTCCGGGGCCCCGGCGGGCGCGGTCGCACGCCGCGTCGCCCGACGCCGCGTACGACGACCGGGCGCGGCCTCGGCGGCCTCCGCGCCCTCGGCCTGGCTCGCCTCGGCGACGGCCTCGGCCGGAGCCTCTGCAGCCTCATCGGCCTCATCGGCGACGGCCTCGGCCACGGGCTCCGGGACCGCGACGGCCTCGGCCACCGCCTCCTCGGTCTCCCCCACCGCGACGACCCGCGCCACCTCGGTGGTCGCGGCCGTCTCGTCGGCCGCCAGGGCCACGGGATCCGCGGGCGGTATGGCCGGTGCCGTGGTCTCCACGGCCGTCTCGGCGGCGGCCGTGGGCGGGCCCGCCGGGCGGGACGCGGCACGCCGCCGCCTGCGCGGCGGCAGGGTGTCGCTGGGGGTGTTGTTCTCCGAGCCCGTTACGGGCTCTGTGGATTCGTTCGGCTCGAGCATGCGGGCGGTTCTCCCGTCAGGCTCCCGGGCGCCGCGCCTGGTCCGGCTGTGCCGGTGACGTCCGCGGCTCGCGCGATGCGCGGTGCCGCCGTCCGGGGCGCGGGCGCCGCACGGGAGCTCTCTGTGTCCTGTCTCGCCGGTTCCGTACGCCATGTTGCGTACGGCCTGGCGAAAGTCTTCTGGTCGGTGCGCTGCCCGACCCAGGTGGCTCCCGAGTACGAGGGCGGCGCTACGACGTTCGTCCTTTCGCGGGACCTTCCTTACGCCGGCGCCGTCGCGGCGGCAGTCGCGGCGGCCGTGTGCGGCTCGGTCGCTGCTGCCTCGCGGTCGGGCGCGAGCGGGTCGGTCACCGTGCCGGTCTCTTCATCGAACAGCCCCTGCGCCAGCCTGGTCACCGCTGCGGGGACCGGCGGCGCCAGGTCGGCCACGGCGCGGAGACCGGACAGGACGTCGTCGGGTCGTACGGCAGGCGTCACGTGCCGAACAACCAGCCGCAGTATCGCACAGGGCTGGTCGGTCGGCCCAGGAAGGGGCGCGGCGCCGGCCGCTCCGGTGGAGCCGGCGCTTGCGGCGGGCTGTGGACTGTGCGTCTCGCCCTGCGCCTGACCTCTCACGTCGAGGTTCACGACGGCGGAGCGGGCGTCGAAGGCCCGCAGGCCCTTCTTGGTCTGGCGCTCGACCTCGACGGTCTCGGCCGCCTCGAAGGCCGCCACCGCGCGCTCCGCCTCCTCGGGGGTCACCCCGTCGAGGCGCAGCTCCCACACGGACGCGGTGAGCCGGTCGGCGAGACCCGAGGTACGGGCCTCGACCGCGTCGACGACGTCGAGCCCGGCGGGCAGCGACTCGTCGAGGAGCTCGCGCAGCTTGTCGGGATCGCGCGCTTCGGTGAGCGCGATCTCCAGGTACTCCGCCTCACTGCCCGTGCCGGTGGGTGCGGCATTGGCGTACGACACCTTCGGGTGCGGCGTGAACCCCGCCGAGTACGCCATCGGCACCTCGGCACGGCGCAGCGCGCGCTCGAAGGCGCGCTGGAAGTCACGGTGGCTGGTGAACCGGAGGCGGCCGCGCTTGGTGTAGCGCAGTCGGATGCGCTGCACCGCCGGTGCGGGGGGCGGGCCTTCGGGCTGTCGCTTGCCCAGTGTCGTTCAGTCCTTCGTGAGTGCGGTCGTACTGCTACCTAGAGTACGTGTCTCCCGGCCGACAGGTTCCCGCCGGGTTTCCCTCCGGGCCACGGGCTGCCGTTTCGCCGGCTCCCCGAAGAGCGTCCGCCGGAGGTCGGCCCGGACCTGCCGTACGGACTCACGGGCGGAGGCCATGGCCTGCCGGGTGGCCCGGCCCACCGCGCGCGCGGCCTCGGCGGCGGGCCGCCAGACCGCGTCCCGCACGAGGTGCCCGAGCGGAGTGAGCACGGTCCGGTACGCCCACCGCGCGGGTTCCACGAAGACCCACCGCAAGAGGGTGCCGAGAAACCGCCCGACGGCCAGTGACACGTACCCGGCGATCCGCCACGCGTGCCCCAGGGCGTCCCGGATCTCCCGCCCGACGACGGCGAGGGCGCGCCCGATCGGCACCAGCACCCAACGCCACACCGCGACCGCGGGCAGCACCAGGAGCACGCGCCCCGTCCAGTACAGCGCGAGCCGGACTCCGGTGAGGATCATCCGTACGAGCCATCCGACACCGTTCGCGAGCCAGGCGATCCCGTGCCCGAGAGGCGTGAGCACGTACCGGTACAGCCACACGGCCGGCACGACGAACAGGTACCGCACCAGCCAGGCCACGACGGTGTACACCCCGAGCCCGACCGCTGCCAGCACCATCCCGATCCCCCTGGCCAGCCATGCCAGCCCGTGCCCGACCGGCGTCAGCACGCGCGTGTACACCCATGCGAGCCCTGCCGCGATCCCCCGGCCGACCAGGACGACTCCGCTCCAGGCGCCCCGGGCCACCCAGGCGATCCCGTGCCCCACGGGCGTGAGCACGTACCGGTACACCCACACGGCGGGCACGACGAGCAGCACGTTCCCGAGCCACCCGATCCCCTTGGCGACCGGTACGACGACATACCGCCACAGCGCCACCCACGGCCATACGAGCACGGCCCGCCCCACCCACAGCAGGGC
>NZ_VJZE01000329.1 GCF_009377205.1 Streptomyces phyllanthi | reverse complement strand
TGCGGGAGGCGAGGAGGATCGCCCGTCGGCGAGTCTGTGGGACGCCGTAGTCGGCGGCATTCAGGATCCCCGTCCACACGGAGAAACCCCAGGTGCGCAGGATCGCGGCGTACTGACGCCACAGCGGCAGGACGTCGGGCACCTCTTCCATGGCCACCCACTCCGGCCGACGGTGTTGGTTGAGCGCGTGGAGGTAGCGCATCGGTTCGGCGGCGAGCAGGGAGCGCTGGTCGCGGCACGAGGCGAGGAGCCGCTCGCGAGTGTCGCGGCCCGCCGCGAGGTCGGCGACGGCCTGGTGGACGAGGGGCTGGTCGAGGAGGCCGAGGCGTTTGCCGGCCATGGACCAGGCCTGACAGGGAGGGGAGGCGATGAGCCCCGTCGTCGCGCTGGTGAACGGCCACACCGGGTACCGCGCGACGTCGGTACGGATGGTCAGCTGTCCGGCTGCGGCGCGCGTCTTGCACGCCCATTCGTCCCATTCGAGTCCAACGTCGCGTACGCCGAGCCGGGTCAGGGCGTGGGACCAGCCGCCGGGTCCGGCAAAGAGGTCCACGATCACGTGGCGCTCTTCACGATCCGTGTTCACTGAGGTTCTCCTGTGCGCTTGCGTGTGCAGGGCCGGGGCCTGGGGGCGAGCCCGGCCGAGCGTGTGTTCAGGGGTGCGGCGACGGCGCGATTCCCCCTGGGCAGGCGCTGGCGCAGGACGGGAGTCCCGGGGCGGGTGGTGCGCGTGTCGGGGTGGTAGGGCCGTATGCCGGAGAGCGCTAGGCGGCCTGGTCGAAGTCGTCTTGCGTGAGCGTTTTGTTGATCGCGCGGGCCGTGATCGCCCTTGAGGCGCGGGCCGAGGCGGCGGAGAGATCGTCGGCGCCGGGTTCGAGGTACCAGGGGCGAAGGGTGAGCATGGCGGCGCGCAGGCCGGTGGCGAAGAGCAGGGCGCTGCCCTTGGCGAGGGCTCGGATGGCATCGGCGGGCAGGATCCGTTGCTGGCGCATCGATACGGAGGTGGACTTGCCGGAGTCCGAAATGGAGGTGGAGGTGGTCTCGACGTCGTGGTCGCCGATGAGCCTGGAGAGTTTGTCGGCGAAGTCGGGGTCGTCGATGCCGCTGCCGATGATCTTGATGGTGGCGGCGCTCCACATGGCGTCCATGCCCGCGTCGCCCCAGACCTTCTGGCCCTGGCGGTAGCTCTGCAGGATGGTGAGCGGGATGATGCCGCGGGAGCCGAGGTGTGAGTACAGGTCCGGCAGGTCCTGGATTTTGCACACGTTGGCGGCCTCGTCGAGAATCGCGATGAGCGGCGGGTCGAGGCGTCCGCCGGCGCGCTCGGCTTCGGCGGTGGCGGTGCGCATGACCGAGTCGGCGCAGGCGGCGATGACGGCGGAGGCTCCGCCGCCGCCGTCCTTGGACAGCAGGTAGAGGGTGTCGCGGCTGGTGACGAACTCGCTCGGTTTGAACTGCGGCACGTCGGTCTGCGGGGTGACCCAGGCGGCGATCTCGGCGTTGAGAAGGCAGGCGGCGTACTGGCGGGCGGTTTCGTAGATGCCGTCGCGGGTTTCCGGGGGGCCTTCGACGGTGCCCTTGAGCTGGGAAGCCACCGCATGGAAGCCGTGATCACGGAGGGTGTCGAGCGGGGTCCGGTCGGCGGGGAAGGCGAGCCAGCGCATGACGTCGGTGATCGGGCGGCGGTCGTTGGCGGCGGCGAGGAAGAGCTGGGCGAGGACGTTCTGCGCGGCCTTGGACCAGAAGTCACCCTGCTGAGAGGCGTCGACGCTGGCGGCGAGAAAGTGGCCGGCAAGCCGGTTCGCGCCTTCGAGAGTCGTGGCGTCGGCGAGCGGGTCCCACCACATCACGCGGAGAGCGTGGGCGATCTGCTGGGGATCCATCGTCCAGGTCCGTCCAACCCGGGCGCGGGCGGCGAGGGTCGCGGTGAAGGCGTCCCCCGCGGCCTTGTTGGAGGTCAGCAGGACCGGTCCGGGTGCGCTGAGGATGGCGGGGATGGCCAAGGAAGTGGTCTTGCCGGAGCGCGGCGCCATGATCGCGACAGCTACGTCCTCGTAGCCCATGCGGACTTCGTGGCGGGTGCCGGCGAGGTTGCCGAGCAGGATGCCGGTGTCGTTCGGGGCAACCTTGGAGGCGTGCTTCAAGCTCGGGCGCAGGGACTTGGCCTTGGCTGTGATCGCCTTGGCGAGCAGCGGCTCGATGTCATTGGCCTTGGCCATGCCCTTCACCGGCTTCTTCTGGCCGCCGGAGGCGCTGCGGCGTGTCCACCAACGCGCAGCTAGTACGGCAGCGGTGGCCAGGAGAATGCCGGGGGCGATGAACCGGCCGACCAGGAGCGCGGTGTGGCCGGTGGCTGGCCACAGCAGATCAGGGTGCAGGAGCGCGTCAGCGGGCCGGTATGGCGCCCAACGGCCGGAACGGGTGAGGACGGCGGCGCAGTTACCGCCGAGCCAAGCCAAGCTCCCCAGCGGGACGGCGACGACGAGTGCGCCGAGGAGGAGCTTGAAGAGTATGTCGGTGGCGTCGGAGGTGGAGGGGGTGCGGTTAGGCAACGGCTGTTCCGGGAGCGGTACGGGCAGGGCGAGGTGCGTATCGGGGCGCAAGGCTCGACCCGAATGGGTTCGGCGCGCAGATGTCGTGCCCCGGTTACCTGCGGCCTCGGGCTCGGTTGAGGCCAGGCGCGGGCTGTGGTCGGCTGGGGGAGGTTGCCGTCGAAAAGCGTGATCCGGCCGGCGTCCGTTTGCAGGCCATGGTGTCGACCTCGATGAGGACGTGGCCGTGACAGGACCATTCCTGCAGGTAGTGCCAGCCTTCGGCATTGCGCTCGGCGAGCGTTTCCTCGTACTCCCCGGCGATGGGGCGGGGCGGCAGCGATTGGCACACCGTGAGCCAGTCGCTCTCGACCTGGCGCAGCCCGTCGAGAGCGTCGCGTAGGGCGTTGATCCGCCAGCCTGTGCGCCGCTGTTCGTCGGCGGGAAGCTTTGCGCGCTGCCGTTCGGCCTGGCCCAGGAGCTCTTCGGCGCCGGGACGTAGCGCGGTAAAGGCATGCCAGGTGTCGGCGTCGCGCTGGCGCTGGCGGCGTCCGTAGGCGACTTCGTCCAACGGCTGACCGTCCTCGTCACTGTGCTGGTCGGAGTAGGCGTCCCAGTCGGCGAGGATCTGATCGCTCTCGCGAACGTAGGTGTTGAGTTGCTTGAGCCAGAGGCCGTGGGAGGTCGGGGACGGGCCGGTCATCGGCGCCTCCATCCTTTGGCGGGCGGAAAGGTGATCGGGCTCTGCGGCGTCCGTGCCGCGCTCCGATTGGGCGACGTGTGGGTCAGCGGTTGTGCTTGCGAGCGGCGCCGATGGTGTCCGCTGGGGCGTTCGGCGGCGGGAGCGCGGTTGTGGTGGCGCGACGCAGGCGGCGGGCCGCTGCCTTGGCGGCCCTGAGGCGCTCTTGGTGCGCTTCGACCAGCTGTTTGCCGGTGAGGCGGGCCTCGGTCTGGGTGCTGCTGCCGACACCCGCCCCCTTGCCCCGGCACAGGGGCGCTGGGTCACTGAGTGCGGTTACGAAACCGAGAAGCAGGTACGCGGGGGTGCGTTGGCCGAAGTGCGCCTGCCAGTAGACGTCCCTGCGGCCGGACTCCCACGCCCGCGCCACTTCGGCAGTCCACGACGGGTGTTCGGGTCGCTGGTAGACGCGGGCCAGGCCGTCGGGCGAGGCCATGCCCTGCTCCCATCGATCTTCGTACGGCGTCCATTGACGGCTAGTCAGGACATTCCACATATCTGCCGTCCCAGCCTGGCTGGGGCGGATGAGGGCGTCGGTGAACCCGGCGACGATCTCCACGGGAGTGTTGCCGCCGAAACGCGCGTGCCAGCCCCCGTCCATGGGGTGGACCTGCCACCAGGCGTCGTAGGGGCTGAGCGTGGCGGGTTCGAGGATGAGATGGACGCCGTACGGGCTTTCCAGCAGGACGTGCGGATAGCCGAGCACGGAGTGGTCCTTCCAGCCGGCCGCGAGCAGAGGATCGGTGACATGCCGCGGGTCACCGGCTCCGGCCAAGGGGCGTGGGCTGGTGGCGAACTGGATGCGGTGGAGGGGGCCGCGTGCGTTGGTGAAGAAGTTGTCGGAGTAACTCATCGGTTCCTGCTAGACGCGGCGTATGGGGAGCGCGGGGCTGACCACTGCCGTTTCATCTGCCGCGCCCGTGGGGCGGGGCCAGGGCCGTGGACAGCGGTACGACTGGAGTGGTCTCTGCAGTGGGTGCAGCGGCTCGGGAGGGCAAGCGAGCGAGGTCTTCGTCAATGTCCAGCAGCATGTCGGCCCATCGGCGCACGTCCTCCGCGGCCTAGCCGAGGCTGTGCCATACGTCACGGTCGAAGTCGCTGGGCCTGGCGTTTCGGCTGGCGGTACGGGAGGCAGCGGCGAGCACCAGAGACAGGATGGGCAAGATCCCTTCTTCCGGGGCGACGACGGGATTGATAAGTCGTGCCGCCTCCTGCGGCGACGATGCCGTGTCGAGCTGCTCGGCCAGCTTCTTCAGGGTCTCGCCTGCGGCGCGGACGTCGTCGGGCGTCATCGGGTTGTACGGGGAGATAGGCAAGGGCACTCCGTCAAGAGGCGAGGGCACGCGGGAGGTGGAGACAGCAGGGTCGCCGGGGCGGTCGTGATCGGGCGAGGTGCGGGCCCAGGCGGTGGTCCGCGGGTTCAACGGAAGGGGTTCTCCACCGGCCGATCGGTGTCGGTGGCGGCGGCCAGAAGTTCGGGCAGGTCGATGGCGTCCGCGTCTCGCTGGTCGATCCACCAACTGGCTGCTGTGACCGTACGGGCCCGTTCTTCGAGTACGGCCCAATCGGCCTCGTCCCATGCGCCCTCGGCCACCAGAGTGGTGTAAGCGGCGGTCATCAGCTGGTGGCGGCAGCGATCACCGAAGGCAGTGGCCTTGTCAGTGCCATCGAGCGGTGGCATGTCGTACTGGGTGGCCCAGGCGGTGGCGGCGGCCTGTTCCTCGGCTCGCTTGACGGTGAGCCATTCCTGCTTGGCCGCGGAGTCGTCGGAGCGCGTGGCCATCCAGCAGTCGGTGCAGTCCTTCGTCGTCAGCCAACGTGCGTATCCGGCGCGCTGGTCGGCAGGTCGGTGGGAGAGATCGTGGTCGGCCTGGTGGCCGCAGGCGTGGTCGACGGTCCAGGTCGTACGGACAGCCATGGGTGAGGGGTCTCCTTGCGAGAAAGCAGAGGTGGGGCAGGAACGGTTGGCTCAGTGGCCGCCGTGGAGGCGGTAGCTGTGAGGTGGTGGCGGGCGGCGACGAGGACAACCAGGGCGAGAGTGGCTCCGGCCGCCGGAAGAGCTGCGGCGGTGAGGTGGTGGGTAGCGAGGGCTCCGGCCAGGGCGGTGCCGACGGCCTGGCCGACGCCGACCGAGGCGATCAGCCAGGCGTACGCTTCGGTCCGCCGCCGGGTCTGCACGAGGGCGTCCGCGGTAGTGAAACCACAGGCGATCACGACGGTGAGGAACACTCCTGGCACGGTGACCATGACAGTCGCCGTGAGAGGGCCCGGCAGGGCGAGCAGCGGCAGCCACCCGATACAGAACCCGGCCGCAGCCGTGCGCAGTTGCACGGTGGGCGAGCCAAGGCAGGCGCGGCGGGCGTAGAGGAGTCCACCGAGAAAGCTGCCAGTGGCGAAGGCGCCGGGGATCAGCCCGGACAGCAGCTCCATGTCGTGCCGTTCGGCCATGGCCACGGCCCAGACGTTCATGGCGCCGAGGGCGAGCCCGAACCCGGCATGGGCCAGGAAGACCAGTGACAGGGCGGTGCTGTGCAACCTGGCTGGGCCGGAACCTGCGGCGTGCTGCGGGCGCCAGGCGCGGGATGGGGGTGCGGTGAGCACGACGGTGGTGCCCGCGAGGCCGAGCACGGCAGACGCGGTGATCGCGGCCTGAGGGCCGTACGCGGTGGCGAGTGCGGCGACCAGGAGGGGGCCGGCGATGTAGAGCAGACCCTGGGATCCGGTATCGAGCGCGAGGGCCACCCGGCGCTGGCCGTGGTCGGGCAGGACGGTGGGCCACAGGGCCCGCAGCCCCGCCTCCAGGGGCGGGGAGCACAGGCCAGCGAGCACGACCACGCCGGTCGCGGCGGCCGAATCGGCCCCGATTGGCAAGAGCAGGAGCAGGCAGACGGAGTTGAGGACGGCTCCCGGTCCGGACACCGGCATCTGGCCATGGCGGTCCATCAGGCGGCCCTTGATCGGTTGGGAGAGCGAGGCGGCAAGCCCGTACAGGGCGCTGAGCAGCCCGGCGGCGGCCAAGGAGGCGCCTTGGGAGGTGATCAGCAGCACGATAGCGACAGGCGCCATCCCGTTGGGCAGGCGTCCGACGAGGGTGCCGCCGAGCAGCCGGGCAACATGTCGGCTGCCCAGCACAGCGCGATAGGAGGTCGAGGCGGCGGCCGGACGTTGGGCCGGCACGTGATCGGCGATGGTCAACGGCAGGAGGCTTTTCCGTTCAAGGATGTTCAGCGGCGCAGCGCGGGGCTGGTGACGGCCACGGGGTCGGTGACGGAAGCCAGGACGGCGTCCTCCTGTGTCATGCCTCGTTCGTCAGCGCCGGGGACCGCGGAGGGTGGGCTGTGTGGTCATCGCGGCCTTCGTACGGCGCGGTGTTGAGGGCGGCGCGGACGTGTCGGGCGGGTCGCTGCGCAGGTCCGGGTCGAGGCCGACGTGGTAGCGGGCGGCCCGCAGCATGGCAGCGGAGTAGGTGGCGTGTTCGTTCTCCCACTGCTTCCCCAGGTCGAAGGGGAGGCGGTACCAAGTGCCCCAGAGCATGGGCTGAGAGATGAACCCGGCGCGTTGGAGGAGGGCAGCGGCGAACTGGTCGATGGCCCCTTCGGCTTCTACCTCACCACCTTCGCCGCGGGTGATCCGGATGTGCGGGTGGTCGGCGTCGTTCACGGATTCCCTTCGAGACAGCTGTGTCAGCGCCTGGCGGTGGATGGGGCCGCACCGTCCGAGCCTGGTGGCGGCTGCGTCGTGGCCGTCGGGTATTCGGTCCGGGACGATCTGCGGAAGGCTGACTGGGTGATGCGGACGGGAGATCGGACGCGGTGCGGAGGCAGAACGCTCACCGTGCTCGCAAGGGCGTCGCCGATGTCTTGCAGCTCCGTGTTCAGTCGGCTCAGTACCGCGGAGACTGCCTGGAGTCGTACGGCCAGGTGGCGGCCAGCCCGCGTGTCCAGGGCGTGCGTGAACTCAGCGCAGGCGTCGGTGAACTCCACGAGCGCCGGAAGGGATCCGCGCAGGTCCCCTTCCGGGGTGTGGGTGGCGGCGTAGAGGAGTTCGGCGACCTCACTGCCGTGGCAGCTGGCGAGTACCTGATGGGTGAGTTGCTCTGTCCTAGGCAGGCGGGATTGCGGCGGCAGGTCGTCGATGCCCTCCGGTCGCAGCACGCCGGGAGGCGCGGCGGGTGGCAAGGCTGCGCGGGCGGCCTCCCCGTCCGGGTAGGAGCCAAGTACATACCACCAAGGGCCGTCGATGTCGCCGCGCAGAGCGAGGACGTCCGCGTGGTCTTCAAGCGCAACGAGCGTGATCAGTTCGCTGGTGTGGTCGTACCAGGATTCCAGGACCGCAAGTCGGCCCTCGGCCCGGTCGGCACGTACGGCGGAGTCCAGCACCGCGCGTTCGCCATAGGGCAGGTCCGCCTTGCCCCGTACGGTTGCGGCGAGAGGGTCGGTCAGTTCCGCGAGGCTGCTCAGCAGGTCACCGTGGGCGGCCCAGATTCGCACGCATGGCCATAGCTGTGTCTGCTGATCCAAATCTGTGGCACCGTCCGTGACGATGGCGCAGGCGTGGACGGCGGCCCGGTCTAGGTGGTCGACGATGTCGCGCCACGTTGCGTGATGGGGTGCTGCGGGCAGTTGGTCGAGGTGACGGCGCGCCGTGGCGATCAGGTCGGCCGCATACGGCAGAAGGTGTTGGAACCAGTGGGCGGCCTCGGCCTGCTGTTGACACAGGGCGGCGACGTCGGCGTCTGGGGCAATGGACATACCCTCCTGTCCGCGATGACGCAAGACGATGTTCTCCCAGCGTTGGTGCCCGGAGTTGTACTGGCTGAGGAAGCGGTCGAGGTGCTCGATCGCCTCGAGCTGGGCGGGTTCCGGAGGACCGTCGGCGGTCGCGCGGGGTTTCATCGCCCTCGGGTGGGCGTCGTCGGTGGGGCGTGCTGGGGCGTGGGCGCTGGCAGGTCGGCCGTGCGGTGGCCTTCGTGCTGGTGCTCCTGGCGTGGGGAACGGGAGATCGCGGCTTGGGCGAGTGCGGTCCGGCGTGGGGGCAGTCGGGCTGCCGTGGGTGGGTACTCGGTGGCCGGGGTGAGGTCGGGATCGAGCGTGAGGTCGGCCTGCACGGTGTGCCCGACCAGGCGCAGCGAGGCCACAGCCTGGCGGGCACGGCGCCGTCCGTCGCGGCGCGCGTCGGTGAGGCGGTAGAACCGGCTGCCAGGGATCGGTTCGAACTGCACGTTCTTCAGGTGGTGATCGGCGAGCGGCAGATTGCGGTGGTTCAGTGGCAGGGCGACGAGGCCGTGTTCGTCGTGGTGGCCGATGACGATGTGGGGCTGTTCATCCACGGGCGAGGCTTTCTGGGTGGACGGGGACGAGAAGCGGGGCGTCAACGCGTGCGAGGAGCCGGTGGGGTGCCGACCGCGGAGGCAGCCGGTGTCGGCGCTGGCACTGCAGCTGAGGGCGGTGCGGCGGAGGCTGCGTCCGAGGCGAGCAGCTGGTCCCAGGTATGCGGCCCGCGGGCCTGCGTGATGGCATCGGTCTCGCCTGCTCCCAGGGCGAGTTCGGTCAGATCGTGGATCAGACGGCTGGCGCGGGTGGCGATCGTGGTGAATGCCACGGTGAACTCATCGCGCAGCGGTTCGGGGGCCAAGGTGGTGGCGCGCGCGCCGAGCGTGCGGATGAATGATTCGGCCGCGGTCAGCGGTCCGGTCTTCGCGTCGGTTGCCTCACGGAGGAGCGCGACGATCTCGTACAGGGATTCCGCTCGTGCGGCGTGCCCGTTGAGGTCATGTAGCGAGGCGGCTTCAGTAGCCACCCTTCGCTCGCTGAGTACTGGTCGTGGCGTACCACGAGCGACGCTGACGCTGATGCCGATAGCTCCCAGATCCAGTGCCGTGCGCTGGATGAGCTGGCTTTTCTGTTCCTCGCTCAGTGTGTCGGGCAGCAGGAACGCTGCGGCCTCGCGGTCGTAGCGGAAGGAGTACTGGCGGAGCAGGAGCGCGGCGGACAAGTGGTCGGTCCGGGCGTGCAGGTCTCCGTCGTCCTGCCAGGTGAACGCGACCTGCAAGTACGAGGCGTTGGCCGGGGTGAGTCCGAAGAGCAGGAACTCCCTGGCCCATTGCTCGACCTGTCCCGTCGCCTCTTGGTACCGGGGTAGCAGCCGCCGCGCGATGTCGCAGGCGGCGCGAACCGGATCGCTGGTGACGGCGATGCTCTTCGGCCCTTCGAGGTCGACGGTGCTCTGGGAGCTGTAGCCGAGGTAGTCGGGTTCGAGGGCGGCGACGATGAACTGGTTCTGCCGCCAGGGTCGGTCGATGACGTACAGGCGGGCTCCGTCGGCTCGAGTGAGGACCACGTCGTGGCGGAGGACCTCCTGCGACACGGCCCTGTCCGCGATACCCAGACCCCACAGCTGGTCACCCAGCGAGAACTGATCCTCGTACGAGCGGTGCGCGTGGTAGTCGGCTCGCCACGAACCAGGGAGGCGGTCAGCCAAGGCCACAGCGAAGGTGGACAGATCGGCACGGGACAACAGGGGATTCCTTACGGGAGAGTGCGGCGAGGCACGGCCCCAGGCGATACGAGGCAGCGGATGGGTCAGCGGTTACGGGACGCGGTGGGGGAAGTCGCGGATGGATGCGGCACAGTCGTGATGGGCGTGACTTGGGTGTCCGCCGTGGCGCGCAGTTGCTTCGCCGCACGGGCGAGGTGCGTATGGACGTCGCCGATCCGGTCGACGAGCCCTTGGAGCGCGATGTTGATCGCCCCGTCGCGGGAAAGGCTGGGCTCCTGGTGGGCTAGGTTGGCCAGGAGGCCGAGGTGGTAAACGGCGGCGCCGAGGGCGGCGAGCGCGGCACCGGTGGGCTGGGCGGCGCTCGCCAGCGCAAGGGTGATGCGCCGGTCGGTGGCCGTGGGCTGGTGGGGGTAGCGGACGGCGGCCCGGTGGCGGAAGGCGCTCTCCCCGACCAGATAACCCAGCAGGCGGGCCAGATGGCGGACTTCGTCGTCCAGGATCTCGCTCAACCCGGGGTCCGGGCGGATCTCGTCGGCGAACGGTAGGTGGTCGGCCACGGTATCCAGCCGGTCGGCCACGTCGTGCAGCAGCATCCGCTGGTCAATGTCGGGCAGAGGCAACTCCAGAATGCAAGGCCAGGGTTCTACCGCCGCGAGATGGGCGGTGCGTTCGCGGGCGGGGGCTGGCTGGTGTGTGTCAGTGGG
>NZ_VJZE01000328.1 GCF_009377205.1 Streptomyces phyllanthi | reverse complement strand
CCGCGAAGGTCCCCCGCCTCCCCAGCCCGATCTCCGTCGCCACGGCGTTCCGCCCCGCGCCGGGGACGTACCCGTGTGCTGCTCTTCCATGACGGCCACGCTAGACGCCGCACACCGCCCGGGGCGTCACCCTGCCGAGGCGATCACACGTACTCCCCGCGAAGTACGCCCCGCGTGCCCTCCTCGGTCCCGAACCGCCGCTGCGGCCGGCGCCGCGACCGCGGGAGGCCACCGGTTCGCGCCCCACGAGCCGCATCGTCACCGGCAGCAGGACGACGCCGATGAGGGTCGCGTCGACGAGGATCGTCAGGGTCCTACCGATGCCCGGCTCCTTCAGGACCTGACGGCGCCGCCCGCACCGGTGACCCGACACAACGGAGTTGTTCGACCGGCCCCGGAACTGAACACTGCTCACAGGGCGCGACGGTCCAACGCGTCACGCACGCTCCACGCGCTCGCACGTCCCGCTCGCTCGCACCTTCCACAGGAGGAAAGCGCATGTCCACGCACGTGCAGAAGCCCGGCTGGTTCACCGTGAACGTCCTCAACCGCGCCGTCGCGTGGCTGACCCGGCGCGGCGTCAGCGTCCGGGGCTCACGGGTGCTCGCCGTCCGCGGGCGCAAGAGCGGCCAGTGGCGCACCACTCCGGTGAACCTGCTGACCGTGGACGGCGAGCACTATCTGGTCGCGCCGCGCGGTCACGTCCAGTGGACGCACAACATGCGGGCCGCGGGCGGGGGCGAACTGCGGCTCGGGAAGACCGTGGACGTGTTCACGGCGACCGAGGTCGGCGACGACGACAAGGGTCCGCTGCTGCGTGCCTACCTCAGGAGATGGAAGGCCGAGGTGGGCGCGTTCTTCGGCGGCGTCGGCCCGGACTCGTCCGATGAGGAGCTGCGCCGGATCGCCCCGGACCACCCGGTTTTCCGGATCACCGTCACCTCCTGAGGGACGCCCCTCCGGTCGGTCGCCCTTCGGCTCACCGGTCCAGCTTCGGCTCATCGGTCCAGCGCGGTCAGGGCTCGCTGGGCCACGGGGTGACTGCGGACGATCTCGCCGAGCGACGTCGAACCGCGCGCGATGTCCATGAAGGCCTTCCACGCGGGCCGGAAGCCGGTCAGGGCCGCGTGGAACAGGCCGGGCCTGCGCTCGAACACCGTCAGCAGCCGCTTGCCGACGCTCATCTCGACACCGAGCCCCGCCTTGACCGCGAACGCGTAGTTCAGCGCCTGGCGCCGGGTGTCCACCGCGTCGTGCGCCTCCGCGATCCGTACGGCCCACTCCCCCGCGAGCCGCCCGGAGCGCAGCGCGAACGAGATGCCCTCGCGGGTCCACGGTTCCAGCAGTCCCGCCGCGTCCCCGCACACCAGCACCCGCCCGCGCGACAGCGGCGAGTCGTCGGTGCGGCAGCGCGTCAGATGCCCGGAGGAGACGCTCGGCTCGAAGCCCGCGAGACCCAGCCGGCCGATGAAGTCCTCCAAGTACCGCTTCGTCGCGGCGCCTTCACCGCGCGCCGAGATGACCCCCACCGTGAGCGTGTCCCCCTTGGGGAAGACCCACCCGTAACTGCCGGGCATCGGCCCCCAGTCGATGAGCACCCGGCCCTTCCAGTCCTCGGCGACGGTCTCCGGCACGGGGATCTCCGCCTCCAGGCCGAGGTCGACCTGCTCCAGCTTCACCCCGACGTGTGCTCCTATGCGGCTGGCGCTGCCGTCCGCGCCGACGACGGCGCGCGCGAGCAGCGTCTCGCCGCCCTGTAGCACCACGGCGACCGTGCGCCGGTCCGGCACCGCGGACCCGTGCTGCTCGACCCGCGAGACCGTGACGCCCGTACGCAGTTCCGCGCCGGCCTTCTGCGCGTGCTCGACGAGCTGCTGGTCGAACTCTGCCCGGTTGATCAGACCGAACAGCATCTGCCGGGAGCGGCGGGTACGGGAGAAGCGGCCGTTGTGCGAGAACGTGACCGCGTGCACCCGGTCCTTGAACGGAAGTTCGAAGCCGGGGGGCAGCGCGTCGCGCGAGGGGCCGATGATGCCGCCGCCGCACGTCTTGTAGCGGGGCAGCTCCGCCTTCTCCAGCAGCAGGACGCGCCGTCCCGCGACCGCCGCCGCGTAGGCGGCCGAGGCCCCCGCGGGTCCCGCGCCCACCACAACGACGTCCCACACCCGCTGCACGTCGTCCGCCGAAGAGTTGTCGCTGCTCACGATGGTCTGCTGCTCCCGATCCGCCGCCTGCCGCCGCCCCCGGACTCCCGGCTTCGCCGGAGCGGGGGCCCATGTCCACCGCATCCTACGGCGGGCGTCACCGCAGGCCACTGTGGGAGGATCGGCAGGCGCATGTGCCCTACACGGGTACGCGCCCGCGCACCCAAGTACCCATCAGTACCTGCCAGTACCCGTCAGTACAACGTCGCAGTACAACGTCGCACCCACAAGGAGCGTGCCCATGTCGTCGCATCCGGTCGCCGAGACCGTCGCCTCGCTGATGCCCAGGGCGAAGGAGGAGCTCACCGAGCTGGTGGCCTTCAAGTCGGTGGCGGACTTCGCGCAGTACCCGAAGAGCGAGAGCGAGGCTGCCGCGAACTGGGTGGCCGACGCGCTGCGCGCCGAGGGTTTCCAGGACGTGGCGCTGCTCGACACCCCCGACGGCACGCAGTCGGTATACGGCTTCCTGCCCGGCCCCGAGGGCGCGAGAACCGTCCTCCTCTACGCCCACTACGACGTGCAGCCGCCGCTGGACGAGGCCGCCTGGACCACCCCGCCGTTCGAGCTGACCGAGCGGGACGGCCGCTGGTACGGGCGTGGCGCCGCCGACTGCAAGGGCGGCGTGATCATGCACCTGCTCGCGCTCCGGACGCTGAAGGCGAACGGCGGTGTCCCCGTCCACATCAAGGTGATCGCCGAGGGTTCGGAGGAGCAGGGCACGGGTGGTCTGGAGCGGTACGCCGAGCAGCACCCGGAGCTCCTCGCCGCCGACACGATCGTCATCGGCGACGCCGGCGACTTCCGCGTCGGCCTGCCCACGGTCACCGCGACCCTGCGCGGTATGACCATGCTGCGGGTCGGTGTCGACACCCTTGAGGGCAACCTGCACTCGGGACAGTTCGGCGGCGCGGCACCCGACGCGCTGGCCGCGCTGATCCGCGTGCTGGACTCGCTGCGCGCGGAGGACGGCTCCACGACGGTCGACGGGCTCACCGCCGACGCCGAGTGGGACGGTCTGCAGTACGGGGACGAGCAGTTCCGCAAGGATGCCAAGGTGCTCGACGGCGTGTCGCTGATCGGCTCCGGCACGGTCGCCGACCGCATCTGGGCACGCCCGGCCGTCACCGTCCTCGGCATCGACTGCCCACCGGTGATCGGCGCGACCCCGTCCGTGCAGGCGGGCGCCCGCGCGCTGGTCAGCCTGCGGGTCCCACCGGGCGTGGACGCGACCGAGGCGACCAAGCTGCTCCAGGCCCACCTGGAGGCGCACACCCCGTGGGGCGCGCGGGTGAGCTGCGAGCAGGTCGGACAGGGCCAGGCGTTCCGCGCGGACACCTCAAGCCCGGCGTACGAGGCGATGGCCAGGGCCATGGCGGTGGCCTACCCGGGCCAGGAGATGAGTTACGCGGGCCAGGGTGGCTCGATCCCGCTGTGCAACACCCTCGCCTCCCTCTACCCGGACGCCGAGATCCTCCTGATAGGCCTGAGCGAGCCGGAGGCCCAGATCCACGCGGTCAACGAGAGCGTGTCCCCCGAGGAACTCGAGCGCCTCTCGGTGGCGGAGGCACTGTTCCTGCGCAACTACGCGGCGAGCTAGACAAGTCGGGCGCGCCACCGAGGGGGCGGGCGGATCCGGTCACACGGGTACGCCCGCCTCCAGGTACAGCGCGGCGCCGCGCTCCCGTGCCCGCAGGGCCCATCGCAGGCGCTCGTACCGTACGGGCGGCAGCAGGTCGGCGGCCTCCTCCTCGGTGACGAAGCGCCAGCCGCGCAGTTCCGGGCCGGGCAGGACGGGCCGCTGGTCCCCGTCGATGTCGAGGCGACCGCCGTCGTACAGGAGGCGCAGTCCGCCGTAGCGCGGGGGCGAGGGCGGCTCCCAGTCCACGACCAGCAGCCGGGGCACGTCGTCGAGCCGTATGCCGGTCTCCTCGGCGACCTCGCGGATGCCCGCGCGCGCGGGGGCCTCGCCGGGTTCGACGACACCTCCGGGGAACTCCCAGCCCGGCTTGTACGTCGGATCGACGAGGAGCACCCGGTCCTGCTCGTCGAACAGCAGAACACCGGCGGCGAGGGTCTCGGCGGTGGGTTCCGGGGTCTGCACGATGTCGCACACGGGAGCGTCTCCGGTGCGGACGGCCTCCGCTATGTACCGGGCGGTCTCGTACGGGTTCTGGGCACTGGTGTCGACGAGGTGGGCGTCGGCGGTGAGCCAGGAGGCGAGGGCCGTGCGGTAGGGCTCGATGTGGTCGTACGCCCACTGCCGTACGCGTATCTCCCCGTCGGGGAGGTCCGGGGGTATCTCCCGGCCCGCTATTCGCTCCCGCAAAATCGTTTCGGCCGGGGCGAGGAGCACATGCCGTACCGGAATCCGGCGCGAGGCGAGACCGCCGAAGATCTCGTCGCGGTAGTCCTGGCGCAGCAGGGTCATGGGAACCACGAGGGTCCCGCCGAGCTCGGCGAGCAGGGCGGCCGCGGTGTCCACCACGAGCCGTCGCCAGCTGGGCAGGTCCTGGAAGTCGCCGACCTCGGCGAGGCGTTTGGCCGGCAACATGTGTGTGAGCGCTCCGCCGATGACCTCGGGGTCGAAGAGCGTGCTGTTCGGGATCAGTTCGATCAGTTCCCGTGCGGTGGTGGTCTTCCCCGCACCGAACGCACCGTTGATCCAGACGATCACGGTTCCCCCTCTTCTGTTGGACCCCTGAGGCTTGCCCGCTCCACCCTGCCACGGAAACCAGCCGCTGATGAGGCGCCGAACACACGACGCCGGGCCCCCCGCCCCTGAGACGGTGAACCCGGCGCGCGTACGGATACCGCCGGCCCCGCCGACCCCCGGGCCCCAGCCGTACCGGTGGCACCAGTGGAACCAGTGCTGCCGGTGGAACCGGTGCTGCCGGTGGCTCGGCCGGTGACGGCCGCCGCGGTCTCAGCCCTTCCGGTCGCCCTGCCCTCCCTGTCCCGGCGTCCTGCCGTCAGCGGCCGGGCCGTGGTCGGCGATCGTGCGGTCGAGGGCTGATGTGCTGACGGTGTCGTCGGCGTCCAGGCCGCCGGGGGCTCCGGGGGCGCCGACGTCGTGGCCGTGGGACGGGGTGATGGCCGCGACGACGAATCCGGTGGCCAGGGAGGCGATGGCGAGCATGCTGCGCTTCTTCATACCGGTTCAACTGCGAAACCGGCCGGGAGTCACGCGTCCGGGGGCGACTCGGCCCGCCGGCGGACCGCGGACAGCAGATGCCGGACACCGCACCCGTGCCCACCGGTACCCATGACCGCCCGTCGGTAGAGGCCACCGGCCGGTCCGGGAAAGACGGCCCGGGTCTCGGCGCGCAGCCGCGACCGGCCCGGACCATCCGGTTCGACACGGAAGATCAGGGCGTACGTCGAGAAACGGTGGCGCCCCTCGAGGACCAGTTCCCGTCCCGGGACCGCGACGGCGACCCGGAACCCGGGGATCGTCGAACCCGCGGCTAGGGGCCGTGGGCCGGTAGCGGTGTGATCGGGGCAGCCGACGAGTCTCGCGTAGCGGGCCGCGCCGGGCCGCGAGAAGGACCGGTCCAGCGTCTCGGTCAGACCGCGCCAGACGTCCTCGGGTCCGGCCGCCACGAGAGTCGTGTGCTCGTCGACGTACGGCAGCGAGGCGATCCGCATCTCCGCCTCCCTGCCGTCCGGTCGCAGGGCGACCTCGGGCCTGCGTCGCACTCCACCCTACGTGCGCGGCTTCGGGTGGTGACCGGATTCGCCCGGTGGGGGCGGAGTGAACTCAGCGCGTCATGGGAACTCGCGCGTCATCAGAACTCCGCCCGCCCCGGGCGGCGTCACCATCCCGACGTGTCACACCGCCGTGGCGCTCGGCTTCCGGGCCAGTGCCGCGGCGGCCGCGCCGACCAGTCCCGCGTCCGTGCCCATCTGCGCGGGTGTCACGGTCAGCCGCTGGACGAACGACAGCGTGGCGTAGTTCTTGAGCGCGGCGCGGAGCGGAGCGAGGAGGACGTCGCCCGCCTTGCCCACTCCCCCGCCGATCACCGCGATGTCGATCTCGACGAGTGTCGCGGTGGCCGCGATACCGGCCGCCAGGGCCTGGGCGGCCCGTTCGAAGGAGGCCAGGGCGACGGGGTCACCGGCCCGCGCGGCGGCGGCCACCGCGGCGGCCGAGGTGTCGCCGTCGGGGCCGGGCAGCCAGCCGCCCTCCAGAGCCCGGCGGGCGATGTTGGGGCCGCTCGCGATGCGTTCCACACAGCCGCGGGAGCCGCACGGGCACGGGTCGCCGTCCAGTTCCACGCTGATGTGGCCGATGTGGCCCGCGTTGCCGGTCGGCCCCGGATGCAGCTGCCCGCCCAGGACGAGCCCGCCGCCGACCCCCGTGGACACGACCATGCACAGCGCGTTGTCGTGCCCGCGCGCCGCGCCCTGCCAGTGCTCGGCGGCCGTGATCGCCACACCGTCGCCGATCAGTTCGACGGGAAGGCCGCCCGTGGCCGCGCGGACCCGTTCGACCAGCGGATAGCCGCGCCAGCCGGGCACGTTCACCGGGCTCACCGTGCCGGCGGAGGCGTCCACCGGGCCGGCGCTGCCGATGCCGACGGCCCGTGCGCCGCTCCACAGCGGGGAGGCGGTCAGCTCGCCGAGCACCGCTTCGACGGCCCGCATCACGGTGTCGCCGTCCTCCTGCGCGGGCGTCGCGCGCTGGGCGCGCACCAGGATCCGGCCCTGGTCGTCCACCAGGCCTCCGGCGATCTTGGTGCCGCCGATGTCGAGCGCGGCCACGAGGTCGGTGTGCATCAGTGTCAGTTCTCCCGCTGCTGTGTCGTACCCATGGGACCGGGAACGTACCGGGTTCTCCGGCCGGAGGGCGGCAGCACGACGCGCCTCTTCGCAGAGGCGCGGGCCGGAGAGACGATGATGGACAGTCTCTCCCGGACGTGACAACGTTGTCCAGGCTCTATGCTCGACGACACATCCTCATACAAACCCATGGACCACCGCAGCCCCATGGACAACAGGACAGGACACCGCATCGTGCCCGAGACCGCCCGCCGAGCAGACCTCCTCCCTGACCGCCGCTCCGGGACCCGCTACGGCAACCGTCCGACGATGAAGGACGTCGCGGCGCGGGCCGGAGTCGGGCTCAAGACGGTCTCGCGCGTCGTCAACGGCGAGCCGGGGGTCACCGCGGACACCGAGCGCCGGGTGCAGGAGGCGATCGAGGCGCTGGGCTTCCGGCGCAACGACAGCGCGCGGGTACTGCGCAAGGGCCGCACCGCCAGCATCGGCCTGGTCCTGGAGGACCTCGCGGACCCCTTCTACGGCCCGCTCAGCCGCGCGGTCGAGGAGGTGGCGCGCGCCCACGGCGCCCTGCTGATCAACGGTTCCAGCGCGGAGGACCCGGACCGCGAGCAGGAGCTGGCGCTCGCGCTGTGCGCCCGCCGTGTGGACGGGCTCGTCGTCATCCCGGCCGGTGACGACCACCGCTATCTGGAGCCCGAGATCAAGGCGGGCGTCGCCACGGTGTTCGTGGACCGTCCGGCCGGGCGCATCGACGCCGACGTGGTGCTGTCGGACAACTTCGGCGGTGCCCGGGACGGCGTCGCCCATCTCATCGCGCACGGCCACCGCCGGATCGGCTTCATCGGCGACATGCCCCGTATCCACACGGCCGCCGAGCGTCTGCGCGGCTACCGCACGGCCATGGCGGACGCGGGCATACCCGTGGAGGACTCCTGGACGTCGCTGGGCGTCACCGACCCGCAACGGGTAAGCCGGGCCGCCGAGGAGATGCTCTCCGGCCCCGAACCCGTCACGGCGGTCTTCGCGGGCAACAACCGCGTGACGGTCACCGTCGTTCGGGTCCTCGCCGAGCACCGGCGCCCGGTCGCCCTCGTCGGTTTCGACGACTTCGAGCTGGCCGACCTGCTCCAGCCCGGCGTCACGGTGGTCGCCCAGGACGCCGCCCAGCTGGGCCGCACCGCCGCCGAGCGCCTCTTCCGCCAGCTGGACGGCATCCTCGTCACCCCCGAGCGCATCGAGCTCCCGACCCGGCTGATCGCCCGCGGCTCGGGCGAGCTGCCCCCGGCCGGCTGAGCCGCGCGTGGGGGGACGGACACTGGAGGAGCTCGGTCTGGCCGTGGCTCCGCGCGACGAACCGCTGAGCTATCCGGGCGCGTGGCCCCGGGAGTCCGGACTCCTCAAGGGCGACCTGCTGTTACCGCTGGCCCCTCCCCCACTCTCGGCTTCTCCCCCGAGCTCTGGGCTTCGCCCGCTCATGAGGGACCCCCATGAGCGGGAGGACCCCCGTGCCACGTTCGAAGGCCGCGTCCCCGTGCTCGCCGTCGGCTCGAACGCCTGCCCGGGGCAACTGCGGCACAAGATGGCCGAGTACGGCATCACCTCGCCCATCCCCATGGTCAGGGCCCGGGTCACCGGTATCGACGTGGGCGTCTCGGCACATGTGAGCCTCATGGGGTACGTGTCGGCGGCGCCCTTCAGCGTGCCCGACGTCGTACGGGAGTTGTTCCTGATCTGGCTCGACGCCGAACAGCTCGCGGTCGTCGACGCGAGCGAGGGCGTCACCTCGCCGACGGGCGCGTACGACCGTGCCTGGCTCCCCGCTCCCGACGTGCGGATCGAGCCCGAGTTCGGACAGCCGCTCCCCGGCGCGTACGCGTACGTCAACCGCCACGGCGTCCTGCACGACGGGGACGGCCGGCCGCGCGGGCATCCGGGCGAGCGCGCCCTGCTCACCGAACTCCTCGTCGCGACTCCCCGGTTGAGAGAACTCTTCGGCGTCACTCCCGAGGAGTTCTGTGCCCGCGCCCGCCTCGACAGGGAGCTGTGCGCGAGGGGAACCAGGGTGTTCGCCGAGGAGAAGCTGGTGGTCGCGTCCGGGCTGGAGCGTTACGTGAGGGGGCAGCGAACGGAAATCTCCGGCACCGGACCCGGCTCGCCGTTGGCGCCGCCCTCGTGGTGATCGCTCAGAGCACGGCGGAGTTCGTCAGATCAGCCCGCCGCGGCGCCGCGAAGCCCTCCAGGTCGGACCGGGTGAGACCGCCCGTCGCCCCGGACACCTCGTCGAGGTCGAGAGCGCCGCAGTCGAGGCCGCGCAGCAGGTAGCCGCTGAGCGCCTTCGCCGTCGCGGGCTCGTCCATCACGTCGCCGCCCGCGCGGTTGGCGTACCGGGAGAGCCGCACGGCGGCCTGCTCGTAACCCTCCCGGTAGAAGGCGAACACCGCCGCGTACCGGGTGGGGATATGGCCGGGGTGCATGTCCCAGCCCTGGTAGTAGGCACGGGCCAGGGCACGGCGGGTGAGTCCGTAGTGCAGCCGCCAGGCGTCGTGAACCTTCTCGGTCGTCCCCACCGGCAGGACGTTGGTGGAGCCGTCCGAGACGCGTACGCCCGTGCCCGCCGCCGCGACCTGCATGATCGCCTTGGCATGGTCGGCGGCCGGGTGGTCGCTGGCCTGGTGGGCGGCGGAGACACCGAGACAGGCGCTGTAGTCGAAGGTGCCGTAGTGCAGTCCGGTGGCACGGCCCTCGGCGGCGTGGATCATGCGGGCCACGGTCGCGGTGCCGTCGGCGGCCAGGATGGACTGGCTGGTCTCGATCTGGATCTCGAAGCCGATACGGCCGGGCATCAGACCGTGCGCCTTCTCGAAGGCCTCCAGCAGCCGGACCATGGCGGTGACCTGCTCGGCGTACGTCACCTTGGGCAGTGTGAGGACGAGCCCGCCCGGCAGCCCGCCGGCCTCCATCAGGCCGGTGAGGAAGATGTCGAGCGTGCGGATACCCCGGTCGCGGACGGGCGCCTCCATGCACTTCATACGGATGCCCATGTACGGGGCCGCGGTCCCTTCCCCGGCCTCCGGCCGGGAGGTGCCCTCGGCGGACGCCTCCGCGATCAGCCGGGCCGCACGGGCCGCCGCCTCGTCCTCCTCGGCGTCGGGCCGCGGCCCGTAGCCGTCCTCGAAGTCGACCCGCAGGTCCTCGATGGGCTCGCGCTCCAGCTTGGCCCGCACGCGCTCGTACACCGGCTCCGCGAGGCCGCCGTCGAGGCCGAGCACGGTCGCGAACGAGGCCGCGTCCGGGGCGTGCTCGTCCAGGGCGGCGAGGGCCCGGTCACCCCAGGCGCGGACAGTGTCGGCGGCGAACACGTCTCCGGGGACGTAGACGGTGTGAACGGGCTGACGGGTACCCGGGTCTCCGGGGTAGCGACGCTCCAACTCGGCGTCGACCTGGGCCAGGGAGGCGCCGATCTCCTCGGTGACCGCGCCCGTGAGACTCGTCGCCGGCTTCTCCTGCCCGCCCTGCCC
>NZ_VJZE01000327.1 GCF_009377205.1 Streptomyces phyllanthi | reverse complement strand
CCCCGCACCTCCCCTCCCGAGGAGCCGCACCATGCCACGGAGAATCGTCACCGGTCTGACGGCGGACGGCGAAGCCGCCGTCGTCCAGGACGGGCCGCCACCCCGCACCAACGCACTCCAGTACACCCCCGGCTTCGTCTCTTCCCTCGTCTGGGTCACCCCCGCCCAGCCCACCGTGCCCTTCGACGGCAACGACCCGACACCCGCCGTCACCTCGTACGTCCCCGAGCCGGGCGCCACCCGCGTGATCCACCTGGTCATCCCGCCGGACACGGTCTACGCGAGAGAGGACTTCGACCCGGCCGCGGCCATCGCCGAGCGCCTGCGGACCAGCCCCGGCCTGGCCGAACTGTTCGAGCCGGACGCGCCCGGCATGCACACCACCGACACCGTCGACTACGGCGTCCTGCTCCAGGGAGAAATCGTCCTCGAACTCGACGACGGCAATGAAGTCACCCTCGCCCCGGGCGATGTCGTCGTGCAGAACGGCACCCGCCACGCCTGGCGCAACCGCTCCACCTCACCCGCAACCCTGCTCTTCGTCCTCATCGGTGCCCGGAGGAATTCCTGATGCCCCACCTCAACCCCGTCGACGCCCTCGACCTGGACAGCGAACTCGACGACGACGAACGGCTCATCCGTGACACCGTCAGCGCCTTCGTCCGCGACCGGGTGACCGACCACGTGGCGGGCTGGTTCGAGACAGGCACCTTCCCGACCTCCGAACTGGCCCCGGAACTCGGCAAACTGGGCCTGCTCGGCATGCACCTGGACGGCTACGGATGCGCCGGCGCCGGCGCCACCGCGTACGGAGTGGCCTGCCGCGAACTGGAGGCCGCCGACTCCGGCTTGCGCAGCTTCGTCTCCGTGCAGGGCTCCCTGGTGATGTTCCCCATCCACCGCTACGGCTCGGAGGAGCAGAAGCAGCAGTGGCTGCCGAAGCTGGCCTCCGGCGAGGCGATCGGCTGCTTCGGGCTCACCGAACCCGACCAGGGCTCCGACCCCGGCGGCATGCGCACGGTCGCCAAGCGCGACGGTGGGGGCACCTCCCGCTCGAGCGGAGCCGAGAGTGGGGGAGACTGGATCCTCAACGGCACCAAGATGTGGATCACCAACGGCTCCGTCGCCGACATCGCCGTCGTCTGGGCCCGCACCGAGGACGGCATCCGCGGCTTCCTCGTCCCCAAGGACACCCCCGGCTTCACCACCAGCGAGATCCACAGCAAGCTGTCCCTGCGCGCCTCGGTCACGGCCGAGTTGCACCTGGAGGACGTACGGCTGCCCGCCGACGCGGTGCTCCCCGGTGTCACCGGACTGCGCGGACCGCTGTCCTGCCTGTCCGAGGCCCGGTTCGGCATCCTGTGCGGTGTCGTGGGCGCCGCTCGCACCTGCTACCTGTCGGCGCTGGAGTACTCCACCACCCGTGAGCAGTTCGGCCGGCCCATCGGCGGCTTCCAGTTCACCCAGGGCAAGCTGGCCGACATGCAGGTCGACCTCGTGCACGCCCAGCTGCTCGCCCTGCGCCTGAGCCGGCTCAAGGACGCCGGGCAGCTGCGCCCGGAGCAGGTCAGCCTCGGCAAGCTCGCCAACGTGCGCGCCGCGCTCGACACCGCCCGGACGGCCCGCACCATCCTCGGCGCCAACGGCATCACCACCGAGTACCCGGTGCTGCGGCACGCCAACAACCTGGAGACGGTGCTCACCTACGAGGGCACCGAGGAGATCCACACCCTCGTCGTCGGCCAGTCCGTCACCGGTCTCGCCGCATACCGCTGACCGGGTCGGCCGTGCGGTCGGCCCCGTGCGGCGCGGCACAGGACTACCGTTCACGGGCCGGGACGACCCCGAGAACGGGAGGCGGACGCTCCGCCGCCGGGCCGCCCACCAGCCCGTACGCACAAGAACCCCGCCGTGGGCCTGACGTCCGGCGAGACATCGGCGCCCTTACGGACCATTACTTCGCGACCCGCACCACACAACGGGTTCGCCCACTCTTCACACGCCTTGTGAACAGCCTCGACGGCCCGTGCCGTCACCCGCCCCGGGGCCGCCGTGGAGCCACCGGAAGACCGTGGCGGCAGCGCCGACAGCACCCGTGTACCCCGTCACCAGTGCTCGCTCTGCCGTACCCGGAGACAACTCTGCCCTCAACGAGGAGAGGCCATGATCTCGACCATGCGCGCAGCGCGAATGCACAACGTCGGTGAGCCGATGAAGATCGAGCAGATTCCCGTCCCGGTACCGGGCCCCGGCGATGTCCGGGTGGCCGTGCACGCCGTGAACATCGTACCGAACCTCGCCAACATCCTGAGCAACTGGACGACTTGGTTCCCACTCAACCCGCTGCCGCCGCTGCCGGCCGTGTTCGGCCTCGACCCCGCCGGCGTGGTCGAGGCGGTAGGCGCCGGGGTCGAGGGCGTGGAGGTCGGCGACCGGGTCTACGTCAACCCGGGCCGCACCTGCGGCGCCTGCCGGGCCTGCCGTGACGGCAGGATCGTGCAGTGCGCGAGCTACGCCTTCGCCGGCTACTTCGGCTTCTCGGCCACCTCAATCCGGCTGCTCGACCGCTACCAGGGCGGCCTCGCCGAGAAGATGATCGCGCCCGCGACAGCACTCGTTCACATCCCCGACTCCCTGTCCTTCGAGGCCGCCGCGCGCTTCGGCTACCTGGGCACCATGTACTCGGCGCTCCGCAAGGCCGCGGCCGGCCCCGGGCGCAGTGTCCTGGTCAACGGCATCACCGGCACCCTCGGCATCGGCGCGGCGCTGCTGGCCCCGGCACTGGGCATCACGACGCTGTACGGCATTGGCCGCGACCGTGAACTGCTGGCGGAGATCGACAAGCTGGCTCCGGGACGGCTGCGCCTGCACTCGCTGCACGACGGCCCGGTGGACGAGTGGATCGCCGCGGAGACCGGCGGCCAGGGAGTGGACGTCTACATCGACGCCCTCGGCCCGGGCGCACCGCACGAAACCCTTCAGCAGGGTGTGCGCGCCCTGGCCCGCGGAGGCATCGCCGTCAACGTCGGCGCCGTCGCCGGCGAGGTGCCCCTCGACCTGCACCGAATGATGGACATGGACCAGACCGTCCGCGGATCGGTCTGGTTCACGCCCGGCGAGGGACAGGACATGGCCGACATGGCCGCGGCGGGCGTACTCGACCTGTCGCCGCTGCGCCACCACGTCTTCCCGCTCGACGAGGTGAACACCGCGATCAACAACGTGGGTTCGCGGCACGGGGGATTCAGCAACTTCATCATCTCGCCCGTCTCCGGGCACTGACCCTTCCCACTCGTCCGCCTCCGGGCGCTGACCAGCACGACCCCACCCCCCTCGCCACCCCCCTCACCGGCAGGTCACGTCACGCGATCACCTCGGAAGGAACCACCATGGCCAGATCCGACACCGGCGTCGGAAACGGCGCCGGCTCCCCGGCAGCCAAGACAACGGCGAAGCACACGGGCGAACAGGCCCTAGGCATCGACACCCTCGCGCGGGGCACGCTCATCGCGGCGGCGCTCTGCGTCTTCATGGCCCAGTTCGCCCTGACCGTGCCCGCGGGCCTGAACGGCCTGTTCCAGCAGGACTTCCACACCTCGGCATCGGAACTGACCTGGATCACCGATGCCTTCCTGGTCCCGGTCACCGTGCTGGAGCTGACCTTCGGTCTGCTCGGTGACCTGTTCGGACGGCGTCGGCTGCTCGTCGGCGGCTCCGTGCTGGTGGCGGTCGGATTCGTGGTCTGTGTGCTGACGCCGGGCCCGGAGGCCGACCACATGACCCGGCTGATCGTGCTGTGGACCGGCCAGATCATCGCCGGTGTCGGCGCGGCTGCCGTGATCCCGACGACGTTGGCCATGATCGCCGCGGGCACGCACACACCGCGCGCCCGAGCGCGTTCCATCTCCGTCTGGGCCGCCGCGCTGTCCATGGGCAGCGTGCTGTCACCCCTGGCCTGCGGCCTGCTCGCGCAGTCGCAGTTCAACTCGTGGCCCGACTCCGGCTGGCGATGGGCGTTCCTCCTCGTCGTCGCACTCGCCGTCGTGTCCGCCGTCCTCGCCTTCGTCCTGGCCCAGGACTCCAAGTCGCCCGAGGGCCGTTCCCTCGACTGGCCGGGGCAGATCACGATCGCCGTCGCCGCCGTCGCCCTCCTCTTCGCCGTGATCCAGGGCCCCACGAGCGGCTGGGGCAGCGTCGAGGTCATCGGCGGGTTCGTCGTCGCGGCCGTCTTCCTGGTGGCCTTCGTCCTCGCCGAACGCCGCTCGGCCTCCCCGCTGCTTCAGCTCGACCTGTTCGCCAACCGCAACTTCACCATCGCGGCGATCGTGACGGTGGTCGGCATGTTCTGCTACCTGGGCACCGGCTACGTGACCAGCATCCGCCTCACCGCCATCCAGGGCTTCACCCCGTTGAAGGCATCCCTCGCCTTCATCGTGTTCAACGGTATCTCGGCCCTGATCCAGGTGCCCATCGCCTCCCGGCTGATCGAGCGGTACGACCCGAAGTGGATCCTCGGCGGCGGACTCGTGCTCATTGGGGTCGGCGACTTCTGGATGGCCTCGATACCGATCGGTGACCAGTCGGTCATGCCCCTCATCGCCCCGCTCGTCGTGGCCGGCGCGGGCGTGGCGTTCGTGCTGTCCGCGGTCACCGCCGTGGTGATCAACACCGTGCCCCACAACCTGGCCGGCATGGCCGCCGGCTGGACCAGCCTGCTGCGTGACTTCGGCTTCACCCTCGGTCCGGCCGTCGTGGGCGCCATCGCCCTCAGCCGGGCCGCGCACGAGATCAGCGACAAGGTCGCTTCCGACCCGGAGCTCAGCCAGGCCCTGGACACCTTCAACGCCTCGGCGGCGAACGCGCCCGACGGACAGCGGGAAGCCGTGGAAGGCGCCATCGCGGCCGTCAACTCCGGCCCGCTCGGCGCGAACGCCGTCCCGTCGACCGTGCCCCTGCCCGACGGTTCCACCGCGCCGTTCAACCCGCTCAAGGACACCGCCTTCCAGGCCTTGGGCAACGCCTACTCCCTCGGCTACCTGATCGTCGGGCTCTGCGCCGTCGCGGCGGCGGTGGTCACCGTGGTCCTGATCGGCGGACGCCGACGGGACACCCCGGACGCCCAGGCCACGCCGGTCACCGCGGAGACGACCGATGCCTGACCGGCCGTACGACCTCATGGCCACCCGCACCCGATGAATCCCCCGAGTCCGTCACTGAACAGGCACTACCGGCCGCCACGGCTGAAAGGACGGCTGACATGACCGGCCCCACCCGCCCACGACCCATGTTCCGCCTGGGCCATCTGCTCGAACGCCGCGCCCAGTTGCACCCCGACCGCACGGCGCTGGTGTTCGGCGACCGTGCATGGACCTACGGGCAGCTGCGGGACTGGATCGTGACCACGGCGAGGCAGCTGCGCCTGCACGGTGCCGGACCGGACAGCGTCGTCACCTACGCGGGCGCCTCGCGCCCCGAGGTCTTCGTCCTGATGTACGCCACGGCCCGCCTCGGAGGCGTGTTCGTCCCGGTCAACGGGGCGGCCACGCCTCCCGAGATCGCCTACCTGCTGGCGGACTCGGGGACGGACGTCCTGGTCACGGACACCGCCTGCGCCGCCAAGCTGGCCGGCGACGGCACCGTACCGGCAGATGTCACGCGTCTGTGCCTGGACGAGGAGCCGCCCGACGGATTCGCTCCACTGAGCCGGACATCGGACGAACCCGCCGGCGACGACACCCCGGCACCCGTGACCGAGGACGACCTGGCACTCATCGCCTACACCTCCGGCACGTCCGGTCGCCCGAAGGGCGTGCTCCTCACCCACGGCAACGTGTTCTGGAGCTGCGTCAACGGACTCCTCGGCCTCGACCTCGCCCGGGACGACGTCACGCTCATCACCACACCCGTCTTCCACATCGCGGTGCTGAGCGGTGTGGGCTCCTACACCTGGGCCAAGGGCGGAACGGTCATCCTGGAACCCGCCTTCTCCGTCGACGGCTTCCTGAAGACCGTACGACAGCACCGGGTCACCGTGACCTTCGCCGTCCCGGCGATGCTCGCCCTGATCGCACGGCACCCGGATTTCGCGGCAGGGGACCTGTCCTCGCTGCGCTGGATCCTCAGTGGGGGAGCGGCGGCACCGGCGTCGGTCGCCGAGGTGTACCACCGTCGCGGCATCCCGGTTCTCAGTTCGTACGGTCTGACCGAGACCGCCGCCGGCGTCACCTACCGCGACCCCCGCGACGGCGCGGGCTGCTCCGGCGAGGCAGGACTCGCCGCGCCGCTGAACGAGATCCGGATCGTCGACCCCGAGAACCGCCCCGTGCCGCATGGCATGACGGGAGAGATCGTCGTCCGCGGGCCCAGCGTCACCTCCGGCTACCTGGGCCTGCCGGAGGAGACGGCGGCGGCCCGTGACACCGAGGGCTGGTTCCACGGGGGGGACCGGGGCCACCTCGACCCGGAGGGCCGCCTGGTGGTGGTCGGCAGGATCAAGGACACGATCGTCACCGGCGGGGAGAACGTCGACCCGACCGAGGTGGAGGAGGCGCTGGAGACGTGCCCCTTCGTGTATGAGGTGGCGGTCGTCGGAACGCCCGACCCCGTCTGGGGCGAGATCGTCACAGCCATCGTCGTACCGGCCGAGGGCGCGGACTGCTCCCTGGAGGACATCCAGAGCTTCCTCTCCGCCTCCCTCACCCGCCACAAGATCCCCCGCCGCCTCGACCTCCGCGACCACCTGCCCCGCACCGTCACCGGCAAATTGCAGCGGAACCTGCTGCGGGGCTGAGCCCGGCCGGACCAGACACCATCGAGAGGTACCCCATGTCCACACAGCCGTCCGGACATCCCTCCGACGCCGCCCCGCACGCCACGGCCACCGAACCCATACGCCGTGTGGGCGTCGTAGGAGCGGGACTCATGGGCAGCGGCATAGCCGAGGTCTGCGCCCGCGCGGGACTCGACGTACGTGTAGCCGAAGCGAGCCCCGAGGCGGTCGAGGCGGGCCGCGACAGAATCACCAAGTCCCTGGCACGCGCGGTACGAAGCAGCAGACTCGCCCCGGCGGACAGCACCACTACCCTCCGCCGCATCGCCTTCACCACCGACCTGGCCGATCTCGCCGACCGCGACATCGTGATCGAAGCGGTGGCCGAGGACGAACAGGTCAAGACCGAGATCTTCGCGGCACTGGACAAGGTGGTCGTCCGACCGGACGCGATCCTCGCCTCCAACACCTCCTCCATCCCCATCATGAAGCTCGGCACGGCGACCGGACGCGCGCAGCAGGTAATCGGCGTGCACTTCTTCAACCCGGTGCCGGTACTGGACCTCGTCGAGCTGGTCCCCTCCCTGCTGACCAGCGACCAGACACGTGACCGCGCAGGCGAGTTCGTCAGTGGCATCCTCGGCAAGCAGGTCATCCACGCCAAGGACCGGGCCGGATTCGTCGTCAACTCGCTCCTGGTGCCCTACCTGTTGTCGGCCATCCGCATGCTGGAGTCGGGCCTCGCCTCAGCCGACGACATCGACAACGGGATGGTGCTCGGCTGCGCCCATCCCATGGGCCCCTTGAGCCTGGCCGATCTGATCGGCCTGGACACCCTCAAGGCGATCGCGGACTCCATGTACGCCGAGTACAAGGAACCGCTGCACGCGGCGCCGCCCCTCCTGCTCCGGATGGTGGACGCCGGTCTCCTCGGCAGGAAGACGAGCCGGGGCTTCCACGACTACTCCGGCACTCCGGCTGAAAGGAAAGCCAGATGAGTTCGAGGATCGTCGGCACCGCGAAGTACGTGCCCGACGCCACTGGCGACCGGCACTTCGCCGATGACCTGACCGTCGACCGGGACGACGTGGACGGTCTGCTCTCCGAGCTCGACGAGTACGCGGTGGAGCAGGCGCTGCAGATCTCCGAGAACTCCGACGACGACGTGGAGATCACCGTGCTCACGGTGGGCCCGGAGGACGCCAAGGACGCGCTGCGCAAGGCGCTGTCCATGGGCGCCGACAAGGCCGTCCACGTGGAGGACGACGACCTGCACGGCACCGACGCCATCGGCACCTCCCTGGTCCTGGCCAAGGCCATCGAGCCGGTTACGACCTGGTGATCTCCGGTATGGCGTCCACCGACGGCACGATGGGTGTCGTACCGGCGCTGCTGGCCGAGCGTCTGGGTGTTCCGCAGGTCACGCTGCTGTCCGAGGTTTCCGTCGAGGGCGGGACCGTGAAGGGCCGCCGGGACGGTGACGCGGCGTCCGAGCAGCTGGAGGCCGGCTACGGCAGCACCCGTGGCCTGCTGCGCGTCAGCGCCGACCGGAGGTCCTGGGACAACCGCGCCGAGCTCGCAGCCCTGCATATCGCCGTCAGCCCGAAGGACCGGGACGTCGTGCTGGCCACCACGGAGGACGGTGTCGCCACGAGTACCAATGGCGGCCGGACGTTCGGCGCCGGCTCCGGGCAGGTCCTGGCCTTCCTGTCCTGGCCTGCGACCGGCGCCTTGTACGGAGTCGACCTCGACGGCGGCCTGCACCGCAGCACCGACAGCGGCGCCACCTGGCAGAAGACCGGAACCGTACCGGGCGGACGGCCCCAGGCCCTGACCGCCGTCGACGCGGGGCGCGTCCTGGCCGCGACACAGGACGGCGTGTACGAATCCCGTGATGGAGGCAAAACGTTCAGCGAACGCCTGCCCGTGTCCACCACGGTCGGGCACTGAGCGCCGGGAAATGCGGCATGAGGCGCTCTGTTCCAGGCCGAGGTCGCTGAGGGCCACGAGCACAGGGGCTATGCGAAGAGCTGGAAGAACGGGGGGAAGGTTCCGAGGATTCCGAGGGCGATGAGGGCGAGGCTGATGACGAAGGCCCGCACGGTTTCGAACGGCTTGTTGCGCAGGGCGATATAAAGGACGGCCCAGGCCAGTAGCCAGACGACTACGGCCAGGATGGTCTTGCCGGACAGCGGACCGACGGAGTCGCTCCACTCCAGGCCGTCGTGCACCGATGTGCTGGCCTCGGCGAGCGTGGTGAGAAGACCCAGCGCGGTGGCTCCGATGCCTGCGGCGATGATCGCCGCCGAGATCGGCCCTTCCACCTTCTCGCTGAGGGGGAAGTCCTCTTCCCGTCCGCCTCCGGACGGTGTCGCCGCGTTCCTGGCTTCCATGCCCGCGGCCTCCTTTCAGAGCCTGGTCACTGGTTTCAGAGCCTGGTCACCGGACGGGTTCCACCTTGGTGATGAAGGCGCCGAATGCCCCGGCGATCGCCGCGAAGACGAAGGCGAGGACGAACAGGGTGTGGTGAGAGCAAGCCGCATCTGGCCTTGCTGGGCACCACCCGCGACCGGCCCGAGGACTGGCTGACGGCGGGGCAGGCGATGGAGCGCGTCCTGCTCGAAGCGGCCCTGGACGGGCTGGCAACCTCGCTCACGTCCCACGCCCTCGAATGGCCGGAACTCCGCTGGGCAGTCCGCGACCCGCAGTCGGCGATGGGGTTCGTGCAGATGGTGCTGCGCCTGGGATACGGCAAGCAGGGTCCGGGGACGCCGCGTCGTCCGGTGGAAGACGTGCTCGACATCGAGCTGTAGAGGTGCTTTCGGACGGCGTCGCCACGAAGTACCGATTAATGGCGACGCCGTCAGCTCACGGCATGTCCTCGCCCGCGAGCGCCACCCGTCAGTGACTGTGCCCTGTTTCGCCGTGGTCCTCGGCCTCCTGGGACGGGGCAGTCGCCGTGGGCTCCTGGCTCGCCCGTGCACTCGGCGGCGACTCATGGGATGTGCCCTCGGAGGAGCCAGGTTCGGCGTCGTGTCCGTCCGCCCCGCCCGTCTCCGGCTCCGCTTCTGTGGTGGGCTGGTCGCCGTGGCTGTGGCCATGGCCGTCGCCGCCCGGTTGTGCGGCCGTCTCCTGGGCGATGCCCTTCAGACCGACGAAGGCGACGGCCGCCGTCACCGCCATCAGGATCCCGGCCGGACCGGCGACGCTGCGCCAGCGGGAGGGCTGGTGGCGCAGCACGTAGGCGACGAAGGACAGGACAAGGCCAAAGGGGATGAGCATCGCCGCCCGTTCGGGAAAGTCCTCGAAGTGTTGCAGGCCGCCGCTGAGCATGCCGATGCCGAACGACAGCGCGAGGGAGGCCGCCACCACGCCGCAGACCTTCGCGGGGCTGGGGCGGCTGCGGGTGAGGACGAATTCGTTGAGGACTGTGGCGCAGAGGAAGACGGCGGCGCCTATGACGGCGATGAGGGTATTGCGGGTGGGATCGAGAGGGTGGTGCACGATGGCGCCGCAGCCCTGCTCCGACGAAGGTCGCGGCATAGCCCAGATAGTCACCGAGCAGCGGGGTGCGCTTGGGTGCCCGGCGCCGCCCGCGCCGACCGCCGGTCCTGTTCGCGGGCTCGCGTTCCGCGCGGCGCGGGCGCGGTGCTGTCCCGGTCGGCTGAGTGCGAGCCGTTCTGCGCGGCCTGGTGGGAGGGATACGTGGGGTGGGTCGCGTAGGGCGGTGCCGACAGC
>NZ_VJZE01000326.1 GCF_009377205.1 Streptomyces phyllanthi | reverse complement strand
TTCATAGTGTTTCGGTGGTCATAGCGTGAGGGAAACGCCCGGTTACATTCCGAACCCGGAAGCTAAGCCTTACAGCGCCGATGGTACTGCAGGGGGGACCCTGTGGGAGAGTAGGACACCGCCGAACTCCTTTTAGAGCTCTGGCTCTTGGGCATCATGCCCAAGAGCCAGAGCTTTTTTGCGTTGAGGTAAGGTCAGGGGGCATCGTTGGCTTGTTTCCCCCAGGAGGCCCCGGGTGGAGGTCCAGGAGACCCGGATCCAGACGGACCGAGTCCTCACCATCCCGAACATCCTCAGCATGGCGCGGCTCGTTGGTGTGCCCGTCTTCCTGTGGCTGATCCTCTGGCCGGAGTTCGGGGGGCCCAAGAGCGACGGCTGGGCGCTTCTGGTGCTGGCGCTCAGCGGTGTCAGCGACTATCTGGACGGCAAGCTGGCCCGGCGCTGGAACCAGGTCAGCAGCCTCGGCCGGCTTCTCGACCCAGCGGCTGATCGGCTCTACATCCTGTCGACTTTGGTCGGTCTCACATGGCGCGGGATTCTGCCGTTGTGGTTGACCGCTGCACTTCTGGTGCGCGATGCGGTTCTCCTGGTGATGGTGGGCATCCTCAGACGGTACGGCTATCCACCGCCGCAGGTGAACTTCCTCGGGAAGGCCGCTACCTTCAACTTGATGTACGCCTTCCCGTTGCTGTTGCTGAGTGACGGAAGTGGATGGATCCCGTCACTGGCTGCTATTTTCGGATGGGCGTTCGCTGGATGGGGTACAACGCTGTACTGGTGGGCAGGAGTCCTCTACGTAGTACAAGTCCGCCGCTTGGTCCGTGCGGACGCCATGGCCGATTGAGCTCGCCCGGATCGGGTGACCGTAGGGCCTGATGGCCCGCGTTGGAAAAGTGCGGGACAATCCGGACGGGTGAAGTCGGCTAGACCGTCGTCTCTTCTCAAGGAGGACGCTTCCGACATGAAGGCCGTCGTGATGGCCGGAGGCGAAGGCACGCGCCTTCGCCCCATGACCTCGAGCATGCCCAAGCCGCTCCTGCCGGTTGCCAACCGGCCGATCATGGAGCATGTGTTGCGGCTGCTCAAAAGGCATGGGCTCAACGAGACCGTTGTCACTGTCCAATTCCTGGCCTCACTGGTCAAGAACTACTTCGGTGATGGCGAAGAGCTCGGAATGGAGCTCACCTATGCCAATGAGGAGAAGCCACTCGGAACTGCCGGGAGCGTCAAAAACGCCGAGGAAGCACTGAAGGACGACGCTTTCCTCGTGATCTCCGGTGATGCTCTGACCGACTTCGACCTCACCGAGCTCATCAATTTCCACAAGGAAAAAGGTGCGCTGGTCACCGTTTGCCTGACACGTGTGCCGAATCCACTGGAATTCGGTATCACCATCGTGGACGACGAAGGTAAGGTCGAGCGTTTCCTGGAGAAACCCACCTGGGGCCAGGTCTTCTCGGACACGGTGAATACGGGCATCTACGTGATGGAGCCCGAAGTCTTCGACTACGTCGAGCCCGACGTCCCCGTCGACTGGTCCGGCGATGTCTTCCCTCAGCTGATGAAGGAGGGCAAGCCGATCTACGGCTATGTCGCCGAGGGGTACTGGGAGGACGTCGGCACGCACGAGAGCTATGTGAAGGCTCAGGCCGACGTTCTGGAGGGCAAGGTCGACGTCGAGCTCGACGGGTTCGAGCTCTCGCCCGGGGTCTGGATCGCCGAGGGTGCCGAGGTGCACCCGGACTCCGTACTGCGTGGCCCGCTGTACATCGGTGACTACGCCAAGGTCGAGGCCGGCGTCGAGATCCGTGAGCACACCGTCGTCGGTTCCAACGTCGTAGTGAAGAGCGGGGCCTTCCTGCACAAGGCCGTGGTGCACGACAACGTGTACATCGGGCAGCACAGCAATCTGCGCGGCTGTGTCGTCGGAAAGAACACCGACATCATGCGGGCAGCGCGGATCGAGGACGGTGCCGTCATCGGCGACGAGTGTCTCGTCGGTGAGGAATCGATTGTGCAGGGCAATGTGCGGGTCTACCCGTTCAAGACCATCGAGGCCGGTGCCTTCGTCAACACCTCGGTGATCTGGGAGTCCCGGGGACAGGCGCATCTGTTCGGTGCCCGCGGTGTGTCCGGCATCCTGAACGTGGAGATCACCCCGGAGTTGGCCGTACGACTCGCGGGGGCGTACGCGACGACGCTCAAGAAGGGATCCACGGTCACCACGGCCCGCGACCACTCCCGAGGCGCCCGGGCGCTGAAGAGGGCGGTCATCTCGGCGCTCCAGGCCAGCGCCATCGACGTACGCGACCTGGAGAACGTACCGCTTCCCGTGGCACGGCAGCAGACCGCGCGGGGCAGTGCCGGCGGGATCATGATCCGGACCACGCCCGGGGTGCCGGACTCCGTCGACATCATGTTCTTCGACGGACGGGGGGCCGACCTTTCCCAGGGGAGTCAGCGGAAGCTGGACCGTGTGTTCGCGCGGCAGGAGTACCGGCGGGCGTTCCCCGGAGAGATCGGTGACTTGCATTTCCCGGCCAGTGTCTTCGACTCGTACACCGGGTCGCTGCTGCGCAACGTCGACACCACCGGAATCTCCGAGTCGGGGCTGAAGGTCGTCGTCGACGCCTCCAACGGCAGTGCCGGGCTCGTACTGCCCAGCCTGCTCGGCAAACTCGGGGTCGACTCGCTGACCATCAATCCCGGGCTGAACGAGTCCCGGCCGACGGAGACCGCGGACATGCGGCGGTCCGGGCTGGTGCGGCTGGGCGAGATCGTGGCGTCCTCACGTGCCGCGTTCGGTGTGCGGTTCGACCCCGTCGGTGAGCGGCTCTCGCTCGTGGACGAGAAGGGGCGCATCGTCGAGGACGACCGGGCCCTGCTCGTGATGCTCGACCTGGTGGCCGCCGAGCGACGGAGCGGGCGGGTGGCGCTGCCGGTGACCACGACACGTATCGCCGAGCAGGTGGGGGCCTACCACGGGACGCAGGTGGAGTGGACGACCACCTCGCCCGACGATTTGACCCGGGTCGGCCGCGACGAATCGACGATCTTCGGCGGTGACGGGCGCGGCGGGTTCATCGTGCCGGAGTTCAGCAGCGTGTTCGACGGTACGGCGGCCTTCGTACGGCTCATCGGGCTGGTGGCCAGGACGCAGCTCACGCTCAGCCAGATCGACGCGCGGATCCCGCGAGCGCATGTCCTCAAGCGGGATCTCGCCACTCCGTGGGCCGTGAAGGGGCTCGTGATGCGGCGGGTCGTGGAAGCGGCCGGTGATCGCTTTGTCGACACGACCGACGGCGTACGGGTTGTGGAGACCGACGGGCGGTGGGTGATGGTGCTGCCCGACCCGGCCGAGGCCGTGACGCATCTGTGGGCAGAAGGACCCGACGACGCCTCCGCGCAGGCCCTTCTCGACGAGTGGTCGGCGGTCGTGGACAGCGCTGGTCGCTGAGCACGCGGGCGCGTGCCGGACAGGCGCCCTCAACGGGGCCTGTCCGGCACGTCGCTGGGGCCATTCGGAGGTAGCGGTCCCGACGTGCGACGATGTGCGGCATGTCCCAGCAGCCCCCCGTTCGGAGTACCCCCGCGCGACCCTCGCGCCCGGACGCGTCCATGTCGCTTCTCAACAACGTCATGGACCACAGCCTCGACGACGGGTACGCCGAGGCGGCTGCCCGGAAGCAGGCCGAGGGCACCAGCGGTATGCCCAAAACCGTACGGGCGAAGCTCGGACTCGCCGCGGGCTTGGTGCTCGCGGCCCTCGTGGTGACCCTGGGAGCGGCCCAGGCGCGCGTCGCGGCCCCGGCCATGGCCAAGGAGCGCGAGGAGCTCATCGACCGCATCGAGCGCGAGACAGCGGCCGCGGACGAGCTCGAAGGCACCGTCGACGAGCTGCGCGACGAGGTGAGCGCCCGGCAGCGTGAGGCACTCAGGGAGGACGGGGGAAGCGCGCACAGCGACCTCGTCGCCATCCTGGCAGGAGCCGTCGAAGTGCACGGCCCCGGAGTGCAGCTTGTCGTGGACGATGCCAAGGAAGCCGGCTCGGGCGGCGACGGCGACCCGCGCGAGACCTCCGGGTTCTCCGATACGGGGAGGGTCCGCGACCGCGATATGCAGCGGGTCGTCAACGGGCTGTGGCAGTCGGGTGCCGAGGCGATCTCGATCAACGGGCAGCGACTGACGGCCCTGTCCGCGATCCGGGCCGCGGGCGAAGCGATACTGGTCGACAACAAGCCGCTGGTGCCGCCGTACACCGTGCTTGCCGTGGGGGCCGGGAAGAAGCTGAGCACCAGGTTCCAGAACAGTCCCGACGGGCTGTATCTGGCCGCTCTCCAGGAGAACTACGGGATCCGGACCGCCATTTCCGTCGAGGGTGACGTCCGGGTGCCCGCCGCACCGAGTGTGATCGTACGAACCGCAGAACCGAGAACTGAGAAAGGCACATCGTGATCGCCGTACTGGGCCTCGTCGTGGGAGTCGTGGCCGGCCTGTTGGTCCGGCCCGAGGTTCCGGCAGTGGTCGAGCCGTATCTCCCCATCGCCGTCGTGGCGGCGCTCGACGCCGTGTTCGGAGGCCTGCGTGCGATGCTGGACGGCATCTTCGACGACAAGGTCTTCGTGGTGTCGTTCCTGTCCAACGTGGTCGTGGCCGCGCTGATCGTGTTCCTCGGCGACAAGCTGGGCGTCGGTGCCCAGCTGTCCACGGGTGTCGTGGTCGTCCTCGGTATCCGCATCTTCTCCAACGCTGCGGCGATCCGCCGGCACGTCTTCCGGGCGTGAGGCCGATGAGTGAGCACGACGAGACCCCCACGGCGAAGCTGCGCAAGGACGGCGGCCAGGACAGCAGCGGTCAGAACGGCAGCGGCCGGAAGGACAGTGCCGTCAGCCAGGAGGAGACGCCGACCACCCGTCTGCGCCGGGAACTCCCAGAAGAGATGCCCTCCCAGCGATCCCAGCCCTCGCAGTCCTCCGAGGCCACCGGACAGGCAGCACAGGAGCAGCAGCCCGCGCTGACCGGCCGCCAGCGGCTCGTCATGGGGCTGTGGCCGCCGCGTGTCACGCGCGCCCAACTCATCGTCGCCCTGCTGCTGTTCGGCCTCGGCTTCGGTCTGGCCGTGCAGGTCGCCTCCAACAGCGACAGCGACAGCGCCCTGCGCGGCGCACGTCAGGCAGATCTTGTCCGCATCCTCGATGAACTGGACGACCGTACTCAGCGTCTGGAAGAGGAGAAGCAAGGTCTCGAAGATCAGCGCACCGAGTTGGAGAACAGTTCGGACCAGGCCGAGGAGGCCCGCAGGCAGACGGTCGAGAAGGAGAGGCAACTCGGCATCCTCGCGGGCACGGTGGCGGCACAGGGACCCGGCATCACGCTGACGATCAACGACACGGAGGGGACGGTCGAGGCGGACATGTTGCTCGACGCGATCCAGGAGCTGCGCGCGGCGGGTGCGGAGGCGATCCAGGTGAACGGTGTACGGGTCGTCGCGGGCACCTACCTCGCAGACTCCGGCAACGGGATCAGCGTCGACGGGAACAAGATCACCCGGCCTTATCGTTTCAAGGTCATCGGCAAGCCGCAGGACCTGGAGCCCGCGCTGAACATCCCGGGAGGCGTGGTGCAGACACTGGAGAAGGAGCAGGCGATCGTGACCGTGGAGCGTGCGGACAAGATCGTTGTGGACGCCTTGCGAGCAGCGAAGCGGCCTGACTACGCTCGGTCGTCCTCCCAGTGAACGCGGGGTGCATGGCGGCCGTCCCGCAAGGGCATGACGTTGCGGGGGGTCGGCGCACCGAACGGGTGGTGCGTGATGGAAACTGTCTGGTGGATACGGACGTTGTAGGGATGTCCGGGTCGACCGATGTGGTCAATCAGGGTTCGTCCTGCCCCACGGGCGGGTCTGTTTCGGTCAAGGGGAATCGCCCGTGAAGTTGTTTGCGAAGTTGTTCGGCAAGAGCGCGCGAGAGGGCAGCGACAACGCTACCGCTCGTCATCGCGCACAGCCCGACGAAGAGGGCCAGCGCCCGCTGTTCCGGGACCAGGTCGGTGGTCCGGGCGGTGACATTTCCGGAGGTCAGGGCGCGCCGTCTGTTGACCCTGCCCAGTCCGGCCGCATAGGTTTCGGGGATCCGTCAACCTCAGGTACGGGTGGAGGTTTCGACTCCGGTCCGTACGCGTCCAATGCCCCGGCGGGGCAGCCGCGGCAGGAGGATCCGTCCATGTCGGCCCTGGTGTGTACGAGGTGCGGGAACCGCAACGCGGAGAACAGCCGCTTCTGCTCCAACTGCGGTGCGCCGCTGCGGGCCGGGGCGACCCCCGAGCGTCCGTCCGAGACGACCTCCACGATCTCCATCTCGGGTCTGGAGGCGTACGACTCCGAGACCACCGGCCAGACGGCGATGCCGGCGCTCTCTCCCGAGGCGCAGGCGGCCGTCGACGCGCTGCCGCTCGGCTCGGCGCTCCTGGTGGTGCGCCGGGGCCCCAACTCGGGCAGCCGCTTCCTGCTGGACAGCGACCTGACCACCGCGGGCCGCCATCCGCAGAGCGACATCTTCCTGGACGACGTGACCGTTTCCCGTCGGCACGTGGAGTTCCGCCGGGCACAGGACGGCAGCTTCACGGTCGCCGATGTCGGCAGCCTGAACGGCACGTACGTCAACCGGGAGCGGATCGACCAGGTCGCGCTGTCGAACGGTGACGAGGTGCAGATCGGCAAGTACCGGCTGGTCTTCTACGCGAGCCAGCGGGGCTACTGACCCTCCCCCCGGACGCCGTCCGGGGGGAACCCCAGGGAAGGCCCATGCTTCAAACACCGAGCGGTGGTGCCGGGAACGGCACCACCGCCACGGACAGCGGACTGATGAGCATCGGCACGGTGCTGAACGTGCTGCGCGACGAGTTCCCCGAGGTGACGATCTCCAAGATCCGTTTTCTGGAGGCCGAGGGACTGGTCGAGCCGCAGCGGACCCCCTCGGGGTACCGGAAGTTCAGCGCGGAGGACGTCGAGCGCCTCGGGCACGTGCTGAGAATGCAGCGGGACCACTATCTGCCGCTCAAGGTGATCCGGGAGCATCTGGACGCCATGGCGCGTGGCGAGCCGGTGCGGCTGCCGGCGCTGGGCCGCCCGCGCGACTCCGGGGACGCCGAGCATCGGCTCGATGAGCTCGGTGAGCTCTTCGGCGAGCCCGAGGAGCCGACGGTGGCCCGGCTGGGGCGTGCGGAGCTGCTGGCCGCCGCCGCGATCGACGAGGAGCAGCTGGCCGAGTGGGAGTCCTACGGGCTCGTCGCCGCGCTGCCGGACGGGTCGTACGACGCGGAAGCCGCTACCGTCGCCACCCTCCTGGTGGAACTCGGACGATTCGGCATCGAACCGCGGCACCTGAGGGCCATGAAGGCGGCCGCGGACCGGGAGGCAGGACTCGTCGACCAGGTGGTGGCCCCTTTGAGGCGCCACCGCAATCCGCAGACGAGGGCCCACGCGGAGGCTCGAACGAAAGAGCTGGCGGGGCTCACGGTGAGGCTGCACGCGGCGCTGGTGCAGACCGCGCTCCGGGTCCGGCTGCCCTGAGACCTCCTGGTTACGCGCCTCCGGCCACAGGCGGCGGCCTTGTATCCGGACGACTCTCGCCCCGCTGATCGGGGCGTGGACGGTGTGGTCGGAGGCCGGTCCGGCTCGCCAATCCCTGTTCGACTACCCAAAGGTCCCGCGCACGGCCTAGGGTTGCTGTGTGAACGAGCTCGATGTCGTAGGTGTCCGGGTCGAAATGCCCTCCAACCAGCCGATCGTGCTCCTGCGTGAAGTGGGAGGCGATCGTTACCTCCCCATCTGGATCGGGCCGGGGGAGGCCACGGCGATCGCTTTCGCCCAGCAGGGCATGGCTCCCGCGCGACCGCTGACCCACGACCTGTTCAAGGACGTGCTGGAGGCCGTCGGCCAGGAGCTCACGGAAGTGCGCATCACGGATTTGCGTGAGGGCGTCTTCTACGCGGAGCTGGTGTTCGCCAGCGGGGTCGAGGTGAGCGCCCGCCCGTCCGACGCCATAGCACTCGCCCTGCGCACCGGGACGCCGATCTACGGCAGTGACGGTGTGCTCGACGACGCGGGCATCGCCATCCCGGACGAGCAGGAGGACGAGGTGGAGAAGTTCCGCGAGTTCCTCGACCAGATCTCGCCCGAGGATTTCGGCACGAGTAACCAGTGAGGCCGACCCAACGCCCGACCCGCACGTCGGGGGAGTGGCGCGCTCGTGGTGGGGTGTGTTCCCGGTGGCAGCGCGGCTTGATGCGGCTGGACGCTAGTGCATTCGGCTAGCCTTTCCCCGCGGGAGGGCACGGGAAACCACTCTTTGGGTGATTATCACTCGGCGTGGCGAGTGTGGCGATCGTTGACGCACCCCTGGCGACTGCCTACCGTCGAGAAGGCAGGTCAAGGACGGAGGTCGGCGTGAGAAGCAGCGGCGACGGTACGGCTGAGGGCGCCCGCGGACGCAGTCCGGGGCAGAGCGGCCCGTACCCGCTCCACGGCAACACGGCCGGTCACTTCCCGCACCTGCCGACGGCGACGCCGGTCGGCGCGGCGGCGGCATCCGAGGCGGCCGAGGCATCCGAACAGATCGGTTACCGAGGCCCCACCGCGTGCGCGGCCGCGGGCATCACCTACCGGCAGCTCGACTACTGGGCCCGCACCGGGCTCGTCGAACCGAGCGTGCGACCGGCCTACGGCTCCGGCACCCAGCGGTTGTACAGCTTCCGGGACGTCGTGGTCCTGAAGATCGTCAAGCGGTTCCTGGACACCGGTGTGTCGCTGCAGAACATCCGTACCGCGGTGCGGCACCTCAGGGAGACCGGGTTCCGGGACCTGGAGCGGATGACCCTGATGAGCGACGGTGCGACCGTCTACGAGTGCACGTCTCCCGACGAGGTCCACGCGCTGCTCCAGGGCGGCCAGGGCATCTTCGGGATCGCCGTGGGCGTGGTGTGGCGTGACGTGGAGAGCGCGCTGTCGCAGCTGCACGGGGAGCGGGTCGACACGGGCGAGACGCTCGTCGGACACAACCCCGCGGACGAGCTGGCGCGCAGGCGGAACCGGGCGGTCTGAGGCACACGGCCCGGATCTGGTCCGCCGAGACGCCGTGCGCACGGCCCGCACCGTCCCATTGTCAGTGGCGTAGGGCAGCATCAGAGACGTGAGAACCACGCCCACGATCCTGCATCTCGACATGGATGCCTTCTTCGCCTCGGCGGAGCAGGCGTCCAAGCCGAGTCTGCGTGGGAAGGCCGTCGTCGTGGGCGGGCTCGGGCCGCGCGGGGTGGTCGCCACCGCCTCGTACGAGGCGCGGGTCTTCGGGGTGCACTCGGCGATGCCCATGGCACAGGCCCGGCGGCTCGCGCCGAACGCCGCGTATCTCGTGCCCCGGTTCGCCTTCTACCGATCGATCAGCGAGCAGGTCATGGGGCTGCTGCGCGCTCTGTCGCCGCTGGTGGAGCCGCTGAGCCTGGACGAGGCGTTCGTGGATCTGGAGGCGGGCGGAGCGGCCTGGGACGCGGAATCGGCGCGGCTCACCGGGACGAAGCTGCGCGCGGGCATACGAGCGGTGACGGGGCTGACCGGGTCCGTGGGGCTCGCCACGACCAAGATGCTCGCGAAGATCGCCTCCGAGCAGGCCAAGCCCGACGGGCTCGTGCTCATCGAGCCGGGAACCGAGCGGGCGCTGCTCGGGCCGATGTCGGTGCGGATCCTTCCCGGGGTGGGACCGGCCACCGGTGACCACCTGAGACGGGGCGGGATCACCACCGTGGAGGAGATCGCGGAGGCGGGTGAGGACGAGCTCGTGCGGCTGGTGGGGAAGGCGCACGGGCACTCCCTGTACGCCATGGCGCTGGCGCGCGACGAACGGCCCGTGGTGGCCGAGCGGGACACGAAGTCGGTGTCGGTGGAGGACACGTACGACGTCGACATCCACGATCGCGTGCGGGTCCGTATGGAAGTGCAGCGGCTCGCCGACCGGTGTGTGCGGCGACTGCGCGGGGCGCGGCTGTCCGGGCGGACCATCGTCCTGAAGGTGCGCCGGTACGACTTCTCCACGCTGACCCGGTCCGAGACGCTGCGCGGGCCCACGGACGACCCCGCGGTGGTGCGGGAGGCCGCGGGACGGTTGCTGGAGGCCGTGGACACCACGGGCGGTGTGCGACTCCTGGGGGTGGGCGTCAGCGGCCTCGCGGACTACACGCAGGAGGACCTGTTCGCGCAGGCGGCGGGAGAGGCCCTCCCCCTCGATGACGAGGAAGCGGCGGAGGAGACCGGCCCCGAGGAGGCCGCGCCCGCCGAGCGGCGGTGGCCGGCCGGGCACGACGTACGGCATGCCGAGTACGGGCACGGGTGGGTGCAGGGCAGCGGGCTCGGGCGTGTCACGGTGCGTTTCGAGACGCCCGGTTCCGCGCCCGGCCGCGTGCGTACCTTCCGTACCGGCGACCCGGCCCTGGAGCCGGCGGACCCGCTGCCGCTCTTACCGGGCGGGCCGGGGG
>NZ_VJZE01000325.1 GCF_009377205.1 Streptomyces phyllanthi | reverse complement strand
GGCGCGCTCGGTGGGGGGGTTCGGGCTGCTGAAGGTGGTGCCTGGGCATCTGCCGTTGCTGCGGGATTTGTTGCCTGACCGCAGTCTGGCTGGTCTGGCGGGACATGTGGTGGTGGGGGGTGAGGCGCTGCCCGGGGCTTATGTGCGGGACTGGCTGGCTGCGGCGCCCGGGACGGTGGTGGTCAACGAGTACGGCCCGACGGAGACGGTGGTCGGTTGTTGTGTTGATGTGGTCGTTGCTGGTCAGGAGGTGTTGGAGCGGGTTCCGATCGGGCGGCCGATCGCGAACACCCGTCTGTATGTGCTGGATGGCTCGATGGGTCTGGTTCCGGTCGGGACGGCTGGGGAGCTGTTCGTCGGTGGGGCTCAGGTGGCGCGTGGTTATGGCAATCGGCCGGCGTTGACGGGGGAGCGGTTTGTTGCGGATCCGTTCGCGGGGGACGGTTCGCGGATGTATCGCACGGGTGACCGGGTGCGGTGGCTGCCGGATGGGCGGCTGGAGTTTTTGGGCCGGGTCGACGAGCAGGTCAAGGTGCGGGGTTACCGGATCGAGCCGGGTGAGGTCGAAGCGGCGCTGGCGGCGCATCCGGATGTGCGGTCGGCGGTGGTGGCGGTGGCCGGTGGCACGGGTCGGCTGGTCGCGTATGCGGTGCCCGCCGATCACGACGGCGGCCTCCCCCCGGCCGGAGAACTGCGTGACCATCTGCGGCACCGGTTGCCGGAGTTCATGATCCCGTCGGTGTTCACCGAGCTGTCCGCAGTGCCGCTGACCTCCAACGGGAAGATCGACCGGGCCGCGCTGCCCGATCCTGACTTCTCCCGTTCCGAACTGGGGGCGTTCGTGGCGCCGGCCGGGGCGGCCGAGGAGCTTCTGGCGGGGATCTGGGCGCAGGTGCTGGGGGTCGGCCGGGTCGGTGCGGGGGACGGTTTCTTCGAGCTGGGTGGGCATTCGCTGCTGGCCACGCAGGTGATCTCGCGGATCCGCGAGGTGTTCGGCACCGAGATTCCGCTTGCCGCTCTGTTCGACCACCCCACCGTCCGCGGCCTGGCCGCTGTGATTGAGCAGGCGGCCCCCAGTGCGGTGGTGCCGCCGGTGACGGTGGTTTCCCGGGACGAGCCGTTGCCGTTGTCGTTCGGGCAGGAGCGGCTGTGGTTCATGGACCGGTTGGAGCCGGGTTCGGTCGAGTACAACGTGCCGTCGCCGATGTGGTTCGACGGTCCGGTGGACGTGGCCGCGCTGGGCGCGGCGCTGGGTGCGCTGGTGGCCCGGCACGAGGTGTTGCGGACACGGCTGGTGGCGGGCCCGGACGGGATGGCGTACCAGGTGATCGACCCGCCGGGACGGGTGCCGCTGCCGGTGGCGGACATGTCCGGCGTCGCCGATCCGATGGCCGCGGCCAGGCGTCTGGTGGCGGTCGACGCGGCGGCGCCGTTCGACCTCGCGGCCGGACCACTCCTGCGGGCCTGCCTGATCCGGCTGGCCGACACCGGGCACCTGCTGGCGCTGTCGATGCACCACGCCGTCTCCGACGAATGGTCGGGGCGGATTCTCTGGCGCGAGTTGTCGGCGCTCTACCGGGCGTCGCGGGCCGGTGAACCGGATCCGCTGCCGCCGCTCGGGGTGCAGTACGCCGACTTCGCCGTCTGGCAGCGCTCCTGGCTCACCGGAGACGTCCTGGACGGCCAGCTCGCCTACTGGCGGGACAAACTCGCGGGCGCACCGGTGCTGGACCTGCCCACCGACCGGCCGCGTCCCCCGGTGCGGTCCAGTGCGGGCACGGCGGCCCGCTTCACGATCCCGGCCGAGACCGCCGACGCGCTGCGCGAGATGGCCCGCGCGAACGGCGCGACCATGTACATGGTGCTGCTGGCGGCCTACCTGGTGCTGCTGGGCCGCTACTGCGACACCGACGACGTCGTCGTCGGGACGCCGGTGGCGAACCGGAACCGGGCCGAGACCGAGAGCCTGATCGGGTTCTTCGTCAACACCCTGGTGCTGCGCACCGACCTGTCCGGGGATCCGTCCTTCACCGAGTTGCTGGGCCGGGTCCGGGAGACCGCGCTGGGCGCCTACGCCCACCAGGACCTGCCCTTCGAGCGGCTGGTGGACGCCCTGGTCACCGAAAGAGACCGCTCCCGCACACCGCTGTTCCAGGTCTTCTTCAGCTACGCCACCCCCGACCCGGACGAGGAGGCCACCCGGCCCGGCCGGGATGTCGCGCCGCGTCCGGTGGAGGTGAAGTTCGACCTGGCGCTGGCGCTGGCCGATGGCGGGGCGGACGTGACCGGCCAGATCGACTACAGCACGGAACTGTTCGATCCGGACACGATCGACCGGCTGGCGGGGCACATCGTGACGGTGCTGCGGGCGGTGGCCGCTGACCCGGGCCGTCCTCTCTCGCGGATACCGGTGCTGACGGCGGCCGAGCGGCAGCAGGTGGCCGGAGGCTGGAACGGCGAGGCCGTGCCGCCGCCGTCGGCGGGCGGGGTGGCCGAGCTGATCGTCGCCCGCGCGGCGGCACACCCGGACGCGGTCGCGGTGGTGTGCGGGCGGCGGCAGGTGACCTACGGATGCCTGGTGGACCGGGCATGGCGGCTGGCGTGCCTGCTGGGCACGCGAGGGGTGGGGCCGGAGTCGGTGGTGGGCCTGTGCCTGCCGCGCGGGGTGGACATGGTGACCGCGGTGCTGGGGGTGTGGCTGGCGGGCGGCGCGTACCTGCCGCTGGACCCGGAGTACCCCGCGGACCGGTTGGAATTCATGCTGACCGACGGCGACGCGGTCCTGCTGGTCGGGAACCGTTCGGCTGCGGGCGGCCCGGCCGGGGACGGCGTGCCGGCGGTGTGGCTGGACGACCCGGAGGTACGGGCGGAGCTTGCGGTGCCGCCGCCGGGCCGACCTCAGGACGCCCGGGTGGAGCCGGACACGCTGGCGTACGTGATCTACACATCGGGTTCGACCGGAACCCCGAAGGGCACGCGCCTCACCCACGGCGGTGTGGTGAACCTCGCCGTCGCCCTCGGGCCGGTGCTGGGCGTCACCCCCTGGACCAGGGTGCTGCAGTTCGCCTCGTTCAGCTTCGACGCCGCCGTGCTGGACCTGGCGGCGACGCTGGGACTCGGCGGCACGCTGGTGGTGGCGGCCGGAGCCGAGCGGGCCGATCCGACCCGGCTCGCCGCGATGGTGACGGCGCTGGGAGTGGAGGCGGCCAGTGTGGTGCCGTCGCTGCTGGAGGTCCTGGACCCGGCGCGGGTACCGGGCCTGGGCACGGTGCTGTCCGGGGCCGAGCGGATGAGCGCGGCACTGGCGCGGGCCTGGGCGCGGGACCGGCGGCTGGTCAACACCTACGGGCCGACCGAGGCCACGGTAATGGTGACCGCCGGGCCGGTGGACCCCGAGACGCGGCGCGCGCCGGCGGTGGGCCGCGCGGCGCCGAACACACGGCTGTACGTGCTGGACGCGTTCCTGAACCCGGTGCCGGTGGGGGTGCCGGGAGAGCTGTACATCGGCGGCCCGCAGCTGGCCCGCGGATACGGCCGGCGCCCGGCGCTGACCGCGGAGCGGTTCGTCGCCGACCCGTTCGCCGCCGACGGATCGCGCCTGTACCGGACAGGTGACCGGGTGCGGTGGCTGTCGGACGGGCAGGTGGAGTTCCTCGGCCGGGCCGACGACCAGATCAAGGTGCGCGGGTTCCGGATCGAGCCGGCGGAGGTCGAAGCCGTCCTCGCCGCCCATCCCGCCGTACGGTCGGCGGTGGCAGCCGTGGACGGGACCGGCGCGGGCGCGCGGCTGGTGGCCCACCTGGTCCCGGCCGATCACGCCGAAGGCATCCCCGCGCCCGACGAGCTGCGCGGGTTCGCGGCCCTGCGGTTACCGGAGTTCATGGTCCCGGCCGCCTTCACCGAGCTGGCGGCGGTGCCGTTGACCCCGAGCGGCAAACTCGACCGCGCCGCGCTGCCCGCCCCCGACCTCCGTCCCGCGCTGAACGGCCACTACACGCCGCCGTCGACGCGGACCGAGGAACTGCTGGCCGGGATCTGGGCCGGACTGCTGGGCGTGGACCGGGTCGGGGTCGAGGACGACTTCTTCACGCTGGGCGGGCATTCGCTGCTGGCCACGCGGGTCGTCTCCCGGATCCGCACGGAGTTCGGGGCCGAAGTGCCCCTCGCCGCGCTGTTCGGCCGTCCCACCGTGCGCGGCCTGGCCGGCGTCATCGACGGCACGTCGGCGGAACGTGCGGTGCCGCCCGTGACGGCGGTGCGCCGGGACCGGCCTCTCCCGCTGTCGTTCGGACAGCAGCGGCTGTGGTTCCTCGACCAGCTCGAACCGGGTTCGACCGAGTACAACGTGCCGACGCCCATGTGGCTGGACGGGGACCTGGACATCCGGAGCCTGGAGGCGGCACTCGACACGATCGTGGCGCGGCACGAGGTGCTGCGCACCCGGCTGGTGGTCGGCCCGGACGGCGTCGGCCGCCAGGCCGTCGATCCTCCGGGGCCGGTCCCCCTGCCGGTGGTGGACGTGTCGGAGCTGCCCGACGCGGTGGCGGGCGCCCAGCTGCTGATCATGGCGGATGCCCTGCTGCCCTTCGACATGGCGGCCGGGCCGCTGATCCGCGCCGGCGTGATCCGGCTCGGCCCGGCCGGCCACATCCTGGCCATGTCGGTCCACCACATCGCCTTCGACGAATGGTCGGACCGGATCTTCCGGCGGGAACTGGCGGCGCTCTATGAGGCGTTCCGGGCCGGGGAGCCCGATCCGCTGCCGCCCCTGCCGGTGCAGTACGCCGACTTCGCGGTGTGGCAGCGGTCCTGGCTGACCGGCGAGGTGCTGGACGGGCAGCTGGCCTACTGGCGCGACCGGCTGGCCGGGGCCCCGGTGCTGGACCTGCCCACCGACAGGCCCCGTCCCGCGGTCCTCTCCAGCGCGGGCGCCGTGGTGCCGTTCACCGTCGCGACCGCGACCGCGGACGCGCTGCGGCGGATCGCCCGAGACAACGGCGCCACCCTGTTCATGACGCTGTTCACGGCGTTCGTGGTGCTTCTCGGCCGCTACAGCCGCCAGGACGACATCGTGGTGGGCACTCCGGCGGCGGGCCGGAACCGGGCCGAGACCGAGGACCTGATCGGCTTCTTCGTCAACAACCTGGTGCTCCGCACCGACCTGTCCGGCGACCCGTCCTTCACCGAGCTGCTGGGCCGGGTCCGCGACACGACGCTCACCGCGTACGCCCACCAGGACCTGCCGTTCGAGCAGCTCGTCGACGCGCTGGTCAGCGAACGCGACCGATCTCGCGCCCCGCTCTTCCAGGTGCTGTTCAACTACTTCAACACCGAGGACGACCCGACCCGGAACCTGGATCCCGGGGTGCTCGAGGGCCTGTGGACGGGCGCCATCTCGCGGTTCGACCTACGGATGATCTTCAGCGACGACGGGCGCGAGCTGTCCGGAGTGATCCAGTACATGGTGGCGCTGTTCGACCCGGCCACCGTCGAGCGGATGGCCGGGCACCTGGGCACGCTCCTCGACGCGGTCGCGGCCGACGCGAGCCGTCCGGTGTCGGCGCTGCCGATGGTGACCGCCGCGGAGCGCCACCGGCTCGCCGTCGAATGGAACGACACCGCGGTTCCCCGGCCGGCGGCCGGGGTTCTCGAACCGATCACCGAGCACGCCGCCGCCCGCCCGGACGCGGTCGCCGTGACGTGTGGGGAACGGTCTCTCACCTATGCCGGGCTGATGTCACGGGTGGCCCGCCTGGCGGGATACCTGCGCGGGGTCGGGGTCGGACCGGAGACCGTCGTGGGGCTGTGCCTGCCCCGCGGCATCGACCTGACCGTCGCGGTGCTGGCCGTGTGGCGGGCCGGGGCGGCCCACCTGCCGCTGGACCCGGCATACCCGCCGGAACGGCTGGCGTTCATGCTGGCCGACAGTCGCGCGGCGGTCCTGCTCGGCACGTCCGCGACGGTGGACGACCTGCCGGTGCGGCGGCTGCGGGTCATCGCGCTGGACGACCCCGCGGTGCGGCAGGCCGTGACCGCGGCGGAGCCCGCCGCGGCCCCGCCGCCGCGGGCCGGGCGGCCGGCGTACGTGATCTACACGTCCGGATCGACCGGGCAGCCGAAGGGTGTGATGGTCGGGCACGACGCGTTGGCCGACTTCGTGTGCTGGTTCAACCGCCGGTTCGCCGTCACGGAGCACGACCGGGTGCTGGTGGCCTCGACGTCGCCGAGCTTCGACGCGTTCGGGGTCGAGCTGTACCCGGGGCTGGCCGCGGGCGGCACGCTGGTCGTCATGCCGGTGACCGGACCGGTCGCGGACGTCGACGGGCTGATCGGGACGATGACGGCTCAGCGGGTGAGCGTCCTGCCGACCGTCCCGGCCATGCTCACGGTCCTCACCGAACGCCCCGGCCTGGCCAGGTGCAGGTGGGTGCGCCAGGTGGTGTGCGGCGGGGAACAGCTCACCGGGCTGACCGCGGCCGCCCTGGCCAGGGCGCTGCCGGTGCCGCTGCACAACATCTACGGCCCGACCGAGGCCACCATCGGCGTCAGCTCCTACACCCACCTGCCCGAGGAGGGCCCGGACGGCCGGACGGACGGAGCACTGCCGATCGGCGCCCCGCTCGACAACACCCGCCTGTACGTCCTGGACCAGTCGATGGGCCTGGTGCCGATCGGGGTGGCCGGGGAACTGTTCATCGGCGGGACGGGCCTGGCCCGAGGCTATCTCGGCGCGCCGGCGTTGACGGCGGAGCGGTTCGTCGCCGACCCGTTCGCCGGGGACGGTTCGCGGATGTACCGGACGGGTGACCGGGTGCGGTGGCGTGCCGACGGCCTGCTGGAGTTCCTGGGCCGGGCCGACGACCAGGTCAAGGTGCGGGGCTACCGGATCGAACCGGGCGAGGTCGAAGCGGCGCTGGCCGCGCATCCGAAGGTCCGGTCGGCGGTGGCCGCCGTATTCGGGGAGGGGACTTCGGCCCGGTTGTCGGCCTACCTGGTCCCGGCCGATTCCGCCGACGGGATTCCCTCGGTGTCCGATCTACGCGATTTCCTGCGGCGGCGGTTGCCCGAGTTCATGATCCCGGCCTCCTTCACCGAGCTGGCCGCTCTGCCGCTGACGCCCAACGGCAAGATCGATCGGGCTCTGCTGCCGGATCCTGACGTGGCGCGTCCGGAGGTGACGGAGTTCGTCGCTCCGCGCAATGAGGCGGAGCGGGTCCTGGCGGAGGCGTTCGCCCGGGCGCTGGGTGTGGACCGGGTGGGCGTCGATGACAACTTCTTCGAGCTGGGCGGGGACTCGATCACCGGGATTCAGGTGGTGGCGCGGGCTCGGTCGTCAGGTGTCGGGGTGTCGGTGGCGCAGCTGTTCGATTTCCAGACGGCGGGGTCGCTGGCGGCTGCCGCCGAGGTCGGTGCGGGTGCGGTGGGGGATCAGGGCGCCGTGGTGGGTGATGCGGCGTTGTCGCCGGTGCAGCGGTGGTTCTTCGGGTTGGGGCTGCCGGTGCCGTGGCATTTCAACCAGTCGGTTCTGCTGGAGGCCGCGGGCCGCGTGGATCTGAGTGTTCTGCGTGCGTCCGTGGCGGAGGTGCTGGCGCATCATGACGGGTTGCGGTCGCGCTTCGATCTGGTGGATGGGGAATGGCGTGGCCGGGTGGTGGGGGTCGAGGAGACCGGCGCAGCGCATGCGGACGTGGTGTGGGACGCGGGGCCGTGCCCGTCCGGAACGGACGAGGAGGAATGGCTGACGAGCGTCGCTGACGCGGCGCAGAGCTCCCTGGACCTGTCCGCCGGACCGCTGATCCGGGTCGTGGTCTTCGACCGGGGAGCGCGGCCGCTCGTGTTCGTGGTGGTGCATCACCTGGTGGTGGACACGGTGTCGTGGCCGGTTCTGGTGGGTGATCTGGGGTTGGCGTACGGGCGGTTGTCGGTGGGGGAGCCGGTGGTTCTGCCGGCGAAGACGACGTCGTTCGCGGCGTGGTCGTCCTATCTCACCGAGCTGGCGGATTCCGGTGGGGCCGCTGCTGAGATCCCGTACTGGGAGGGGGTGGTGAGCCGGGTACGGCCGGTGCCGCGTGACCGGTCGGGGCGTAACGCGGCGGTGGCGGGCCGGGAGGTGCGGGTGGTTCTGGGGGAGGAGGCGACGTCGCGGTTGTTGTCCCGGGTGCCGTCGGAGTCGCGGTTGCGTGTGGAGGAGGTGTTGCTGGCGGGGCTGGGGATGGTGCTGGGCGGCTGGCTCGGTGACGGCGGGTCGGCGGTCGTCGACGTGGAGAGCCACGGTCGTCACGAGGAAGGCCCGGGAATCGACTTGTCCCGGACGGTGGGCTGGTTCACCTGCCTGTATCCGGTGGTGCTGCCCGGTGGGACCGAGCCGGGCCGGGTGCTGGCGGACACCAAGGAGATGGTGCGGCGGGTGCCCCGTCATGGTCTGGGTTATGGCCTGTTGCGCCATCTGTCGGGGTGGCGGCCGCCCGCGACCGCGGAGATCAGCTTCAACTACCTCGGCCAGGCCACCCCCGGCAGGTCGGCCGATGACAGGACCGACCACGGCGGTGACGCCGGCGGCCGATTCCAGGTGGTCGAGAGACCACAGGGCCACGCGCACTCCCTCGAAGGCGACCGGCTGTACCTGATCGAGATCAACGGCCAGGTCGTCGACGGCCGCCTGAGTCTGGGCTGGACCTACAGCAGCGAAATCCACGACGAGGCGACGATCTCGGGCTTGGCGCACCGCTACATCGAGGTCCTCGGCGAACTGATCGACCACTGCTGCCGCCCAGAGGCCAGTGGCTACACGCCATCGGACTTCCCGCTGGCCGCCCTTGACCAGTCTTCCCTCGACTTCATCAAACAACGTTTCGGCTCGGTGTCCCCGCCGGGTGAGAGCACCGATTCCGGAGGTCGGTCATGACAGCGTTCGACCTGACAGCGCAGCCCAGCGGCGGAGCCATCGAGGACATCTACCCGCTCACCGGGTTGCAGCAGGGCATGCTGTTCCACTCCAGACTCGCTCCCGGGATGGGGGTGTACTGGATCTGGATGGGGCTGCCGCTGCACGGCGACCTGGACCCTGGTGTTCTGCGTCAGGCTTGGGAGCTGGTTTTCGCCCGGCACGAGGTGCTGCGTACCGGGGTGGTGTGGGAGCAGGTTCCGGTGCCGATGGCGGTGGTGTCGCGGTCGGTGCCGCTGCCCTGGCAGGTGATCGACCTGTCCGGCCTCGACGAGGACGCCCAGCGGCGGGCGATCGACGACTACCTCGCCGCCGACGAGACGACGGGCGCCGACTTCGCCGCACCGACGCTGGTGCGCGTCGCACTGGTGCGCCTGGGAGAGGACCGCCACCAGCTGCTGTGGAGCTACCACCATCTGCTGCTGGACGGCTGGAGCAGCCCTGCGGTCATCGGAGAGGTGCTGCAGGCCTACCAGGAACTGGTGGCCGGGCGGCAGCCGATCCTGCCGGACCGGCGCCCGTTCCGCGACTTCGTGGCCTGGCTGCTCGGCCAGGACCAGGAGGAGGCCAAACGGTACTGGCGGGAGCAACTCGCCGGATTCACCGCACCCAACGCGCTCGGGGTCGGGCACACGACGGGGGAGACCGGGCGAGGCACCGCCTGGGCACGGCTGGACAAGGACGCCTTCGCCCGGGTGGCGGAGTTCGCGCGGCGGCACCGGCTTACGGTCAACACGGTCGTCCAGGGTGCCTGGGCGGTCCTCACGGCCCGTTATGCCGGCACCGACGACGTCGTGTTCGGGGTCACCTCCTCCGGGCGCAGCGGTCAGCTCGACGGCATCGAGAGCGTGATCGGGCTGCTGATGAACACCACCCCGGCCCGCATCAAGGTCGATCCCGGCCAGACCGTCCCGCAGTGGCTGGCCGCCGTACAGGCCGAGCAGGTACGGGGCCGCCGCTTCGAGCACACCCCGCTGACCGACATCCAGGCCTGCAGCCAGGTCCCCGCCGGACAGCCCCTGTTCGAGACGCTGTTCATCTTCGAGAACTACCCCGCCCCGGGCTGGAACGGCGGGCAGGGCTCGCCGGGCACGGGCGGCCTGCGGGCGGGCGCGGTGTTCCATGGCCGCCCGCAGGGCAACTACCCGCTGACGGTGGCAGCGGGAATCGGACCGGTACAGGAGTTGTCGATCCGCCTCGACTACGAGCGGGACCGATTCGATCCGGCCGCGATGGAGCGGATGGCGGAGCACCTGGCCACCGTGCTGGAAGCGATCGCAACGAGCACGGACCAGAAGGTGGCGGAGCTGCCCGTCCTGACCGCCGCCGAACGGGTCCAGGTGGTAGCGGACTGGAACGACACGGTGGCGCCGCTGCCGGGTGTGGGCGGAGCTCATGACCTGGTCGCCGAGCGGGTGCGGCAGCATCCGGATGCGGTGGCGGTGGTGTGTGGGTCGCGTCTGGTGACGTATGGGGGTTTGTGGGAGCGGGCTGGGCGGTTCGCGGGTTTGTTGCGTGCGGCGGGTGCGGGTCCGGAGTCGGTGGTGGGTCTGTGTCTGCCGCGTGGGATCGACCTGGTGGCGGCCGTGTTGGGGG
>NZ_VJZE01000324.1 GCF_009377205.1 Streptomyces phyllanthi | reverse complement strand
CCCCTCCCTCCCCGGTCGAGTGGCCCGTCGCAGACCGCTCCGCTGATGACGGCGGCAGGGTCTTCGTCTGGCACATCCCGCTCCCCGGCGCCATACGCGAGGACCTCGACCTCATCCGGCGCGGCGACGAGCTCGTGGTCACCGCGGGGCAGTTCCGCCGTATCGTGCCGCTTCCGTCGGCCCTGTGCCGCTGCACCGTGGACGGCGCGTCCCTGCGCGGGGGCGAGCTGAGGATCCGTTTCGTGCCGGACCCGGACCTGTGGCCGCGGGAGCGGTGAACCCCGCCTCCCCGTTCGGGTAACGTCGAAGGTACGAACCGTAGGCAGGAGTCCGCCATGAGCGAAGAGCGCCCCACGTCCGACGCCGCTCCGGAGAAGGGCCGGGACGAGGCGGCCGGCGAGGCGCGTCCGACCGACCCGGACGCCTGGGCCACGGCGTGCGAGGAGGACCTCGCGGCGGAGAAGGCCCGGCGCCGCGCCCAGCACGGGCCGCCCCCGGGCTCGGCCGCCGAGGAGCTGCGCAAGCTGGTCGACGTCGTCGCCGACAAGCTGTCCGGGCTGCAGTCGCCGCTGTTCGGCGCGGTCGCCTCGGGTACCGCCCAGCAGATGGTCAACCAGGTCGTCCGGCAGGCCAAGGCCGCCGTCGAGCCGGTGATCGAGCGCAACCCCGATGTCTTCGACCACCTGGCCACCGCCGGCTCCGAGCTGCTCGCCGCGTACCGCTCGGCGGTCGAGGCGCAGGAGAGGCGCTGGACGAACCGTGACACCCGGGACGGGCGGGACCAGGGCGAGGGACCGGGTCCCGGCGAGCGCATCGACCTGGACTGACGTCCCGCCTCGGACCTGCTGCCGGGTTCCCGCCCACCCCGTGGGACGACGGAAACCTGATGGCAGGGCCTCGGGTACGGTTGGCCATAGCGGGGCTCGACCGAAACTGAGGGATTCATGGGACTCACCATCGGCGTCGACATCGGCGGCACGAAGATCGCGGCCGGCGTGGTCGACGAGGAAGGCAACATCCTCTCGATCCACCGGGTGCCGACTCCGGGCACGCCCGAGGCCATCGTGGACGCCATCGCCTCCGCCGTCGAGGGCGCCCGTGCCGGACACGAGATCGTCGGCGTGGGCATCGGAGCCGCCGGTTACGTCAACCGCCAGCGCTCCACGGTCTACTTCGCGCCCAACATCGACTGGCGCCAGGAACCGCTGAAGGAGAAGGTCGAGGCGCGCGTCCAGCTGCCGGTCGTCGTGGAGAACGACGCGAACGCGGCGGCATGGGGCGAGTACAAGTTCGGCGCGGGCAAGGGCCACCGCAACGTCATCTGCATCACGCTCGGCACCGGCCTCGGTGGCGGCATCATCATCGGCAACAAGCTGCGCCGCGGGCACTTCGGCGTGGCCGCCGAGTTCGGCCATATCCGTATGGTCCCGGACGGCCTGCTGTGCGGCTGCGGCTCGCAGGGCTGCTGGGAGCAGTACGCGTCCGGGCGCGCCCTCGTCAGATACGCCAGACAGCGCGCCAACGCCACCCCCGAGAACGCCGAGCTGCTGCTCTCGCTCGGTGACGGCACCCCCGACGGCATCGAGGGCAAGCACATCTCGATGGCCGCACGCCAGGGTGACCGCGTGGCCGTCGACTCGTACCGGGAGCTGGCCCGCTGGGCCGGCGCCGGACTCGCCGACCTTGCCTCCCTCTTCGACCCCTCCGCCTTCATCGTCGGCGGCGGCCTCTCCGACGAGGGCGAGCTGGTCCTCGGACCGATCCGCAAGTCCTACAAGCGCTGGCTGGTCGGTGGCAACTGGCGCCCGGTGGCCGATGTCATCGCGGCCAAGCTCGGCAACGAGGCGGGTCTGGTGGGCGCGGCGGACCTGGCCCGGGAGCCCGACCCGATCATGTGAACCCCGTGAGGCGCCGAGGGACACTCCTTCGCGCCGTGCGACAGCCGCCGTGCGACAGGCCCGCCGTGCCCTTCTCCGGGGCGGCGGGCCTCGTCGTATGTTGAGCGCCATGTCGACGACCGCGCCGAGGGAAACCACTACGCTGCCCAATTCCGGTACGGGACCCGACGGTTCGGCCGTCATCCGGGTCCTCAGCTACAACGTCCGCTCGATGCGCGACGACACCGCCGCGCTCGCCCGGGTGATCGGCGCCTGTGCCCCGGACCTGGTCCTCGTGCAGGAGGCCCCTCGCTTCTTCCGCTGGCGCAAGAAGCTGGCGCGGCTGGCGGCGGCCTCGGGGCTCGTGACCCTCTCGGGCGGCGCCACCGCGTCCGGCCCGGCGCTGCTGTGCTCCCTGCGGGCGACGGTCGAGCGCACCGAGGACGTGCTGCTGCCCCTGACCCCCGGACTGCACCGGCGTGGCTTCGCGACGGCGGTCGTACGGTTCGGGGGCGCCCGGCTGGGGGTCCTCAGCTGTCACCTGAGTCTGCAGAAGGCCGAGCGGTACGAGCAGGGCGGCATGCTCCTCGACCGGCTGGCCGGGATGGGCGTGGAGCACGCGATCGCGGGCGGCGATCTCAACGAGCGCCCGAACGGCCGCACGTTCCGGCGCCTCGCCGCCGAGCTCCAGGACTGCTGGGCGACCGCTCCCTGGGGCGGCGAGTACACCTCCACACCCACCGACCCCCACCAGCGCATCGACGCGATCCTCGCCACGCGGGCGATCGAGGTGCTGGGCTGCGGGGTGCCCGTCGGCCACCCCGGAGTCACGGAGAACGACCTGAGGGCGGCCACGGACCACCTGCCGGTCCTGGCCGCCCTCAGGGTGCCCGGCGCTTCCTAGGCGTTTCGCTACGGGCGTTGCCTGGCCTTGTCGACGATCGCCCAGGTGTCGAGGTAGGAGAGCTGGGTGTACGTCTTCCTGTTCTTGCCGTCGCCCGAGTCGCGCTCGTCACGGAAGCCGAGGAACCGGTACGTGTCAGGGGCGAAGATGAAGCGGCCGCCGAAGCCCTTGGCCCCCTCCGGGAGCCTCGGGTCGTTGTACGTGATGGCCACGCCGGTACGGCCCTTGGCGTCCTTCTGGTTCGGTACCACCTTCACTCCAGGCACCATGCCGAGCGCCTCGTAGGCCGCCGGGCGCAGCCCCTCCGGCATCACCGGGACCAGTTTGAGCAGCGCGGTGAGGCTGCGATGGATGTCCCCCGCCCACTGGGTCTCGGTGATCTCGTCGAGCGAGTGGTTCTTGTCGTCGGGCCCGTACACGAGCCGCAGGATCAGCTTCTCGGGGTCGGTCGGGAGCTTCTCCAGCGTGTCCCAGTCCTGAGGCGGCCACAGGTGCTGGTCCTCCTCGAGCGGCGGTGACCACCAGCCCTTGCCGAGCTCCATGACCCAGGAGGACTGTGAGTCGTCCACCGAGCGCCAGTTCTCGTCGACGTAGCTCTTCGTGGCGCCGGTCTTCTGGTCGGTCTCCTTGATGATCTCCCTGGTGTAGATGAACTGGTCATCCTGCGGGCTGACCGTCTGCTCGTGCTTCCGCTCGTACGCGGCCGCACCGTTGAGCACAGTCTGCGCGCTTACGTTCCGCAAGGCCGGGGAGCTGGTGGCCGGCAGGGTCGCCGTCCGTCCCGTGCCGCCGTCGTCCCGTACGGCGACCAGTACACCGGCGGCGACCGAGGCCGCGACCGCGCCGGTCAGAGCGATACGGAGGACGGGGCGTCGGCGAGGCCGTACGACCGGGGCGGGCTCGGCCATCGCAGCGAACAGGCGCGCACGCGCCCGCCGCCGGGTCTCGTCGTCGAGCGGGGGAGTCCCCGCGGTGAAGTCCCTCAGTTCTCGCAGTTCGTCGATGTCACGCATGTGCGTCTGCCTCCCGGAAAGCTGTCGGATCGGATCCGCCCAGTGCTTCGCGCAATCTGCTGCGAGCCCGGTGCAGCCGGGATCTGATGGTGCCGACGGGCACGCCCAGGGCCTCGGCCGCCTCCTCGTAGTCGAGGCCGCCCCAGGCCACCAGCAGCACCACGTCCCGGTGCCGGGCGGACAGCCCGGCCAGCGCGGCGGCCAGTTCCCGGCGCACCCCCGTGGCACCGGCCCTGGCGACCGCGCGGTCCGCGACCGGTTCCTCGTGCTCGACCGCCGCCGGGACCTGGGCGAGCGCCTTGAAACGGCGCGCCTCGGCCCTGCGGTGGCGACGCACGAGGTTGGTCGCGATACCGAACAGCCAGGGGCGGGCGTCGGTACGCGTGAGGTCGTACGAGTGGCGTCGCTGGAAGGCGGTGACGAACGTCTCCGCCATCAGATCCTCCGCCGCCTCGGGACCGAGCCGCCGGGCCGCGTAACGGTGCACGGCGTCGGCGTACCGGTCGAAGAGCGCGGCGAACTGCTCGGGCTCGTCCCGGGACCGCGCGATCACGCGGGCGTCACTCTCCTCGCGATCCTGCTCGCGGGTGCCGAGGCCCGGTGGTCCGACGGTCATCGGGGCTCCTCTCGTTCGTGTGAACGCCTCGAAGGCTCGGGCTGGTTCGGGTTGTTCACCTTTCCTTCGCCGGTCGGCGGGATCTGGTTCCATTCCGTTCCGGGACCCTGTTCCGGGACTCCGCTTGCGGGTCTCCGGTGCCGGGTCACGGCGGGGCGGGGCCGGTGGCATACCGAGGGCCCGTCCGGAACGCTTCCGGACGGGCCCTCGTACCGCTTGGGTCTGTCGGCGTCAGACGACCGCGCCGCGCCCCGGATGGTCGTCGTCCTCGTCGTCGTCCCTCATGCGCATCACCAGCGTGGCGAAGCCGCCGAGGAAGCCGCCGATGCCGAGGGTGGCCAGCCACCAGGTCATGTCCCAGCCGAGGAGCACGGCGAGCAGGAGCAGGACGGGCCCGCCGACCACCGCGAGCCAGGCGAACTTGGCCGTCGCGTCGGCCGCGGGCAGCGGGGGCGGCTCCGGCGGGACGAAGTGGCCCTCGTCGTCCTCGTCGGCGTCGTCCTCGCCTGCCTCCGGCACCCGGTAGTCACGTGGTCCGGAGCCGACACCGGGCGCGAAGGAGACGGAACTGCCCAGGGGCTTGGCCGCCGAGGGCCCGCCCTCGTCGGGGCCCCCGTCGGGGTCCTCGCCGGAGGACTCGCCGGACGATGTGTCAGCGGACCTGACGCCGGGCTTGCTCGTGGACGCGTCGTCGGACTTGTCCGGGGAGCGGCCCTGCGAGCCGGCCCGGGAGCCGTCCTCGGAACCAGCTTCGGAACCAGCCTCGGAACCGGCCTCGGAGTCGTCCGGTTCGGCCTCCAGGAGGGCCAGGTCCTCCACTGATCTGAACGGCCGGGTGCCCGGCGGGTCCGGTGGCTCCTCGCCGTACCCGGCGACGATCGCCTGCCACGCGGCGTCCTCGTCGAACGGCACGTGCTGCTCCTCGCCCGACGAGTTGTCGACCGGGTCGCCGCGGCGGTCGCCCAAGGGGGCGCCCTTCTCCTCCGGCTCGCGCTCGGAGTCGTGCTCAGCCACCTGTGGCCGTCCCTTCCTGTTGGCTCACCTGGCCCACGTCGGCCGCGTCCTTGCCGACGCCGGGCGCGAGCCGGCCGATGAACGCGTAGCTCTCCTCGAAGATCCGCTCCGCGTCATTGTCCAACGTCGCCACGTGGTAGCTCTGTTCCAGCAGGATCTCGGTGACGTCCGTGGACGACACCCGGCTGAGGATCCGCGCCGAGTCGGCGGGCGGTACGACGTGGTCCTCGGGGCTGTGCAGCAGCAGCATCGGCTGGGTCACCTGGGGGAGCTCGCCGTCCACGATCCGGAAGAAGTTCCGCAGTGCGTGCGCCGCGTGCAAAGGGACCCGGTCGTAGCCGACCTCGACGACGCCGTCCTTCTTGATGTCGCTGGTGACCCCCTTCGTCGTACGGACGAAGTGACGGGCCACGGGGAGGGCGTGCGCGGACAGGCCGTGCACCTTGTTCGCGGGGTTGACGACGACGATGCCGCTGACGGCGTCCCCATGCTTGGCGGCCAGGCGGAGGGTGAGCGCGCCGCCCATGGACAGACCGAAGACGAAGACCCGCGCACAGCGCTCGCGCAGGGCGCGCAGCTCGCGGTCCACCTCGGCGTACCAGTCCTGCCAACCGGTGAGCTGCATGTCCTCCCAGCGTGTGCCGTGCCCCGGCAGCAGCGGCAGGGCGACGGTCAGACCACGCTCGGCGAGGTACTCCGCCCAGGGGCGCAGCGACTGCGGGGAACCGGTGAAGCCGTGGCAGAGGAGGACGCCGACCTCCCCGCCCTCGTGGCGGTACGGCTCGGCTCCAGGAAGGACCGGCACGATCGGTCTCCTGTTCGGTGAGGTGAGGACCAGGAACGAGGAACACGCCCCGGGGCTTCGCCCCCCTCGGACATCCGTGTCCGGGACCGCGGGCCTTCGAGGTGTACTTCACCGTACGCGACCACACTGACACCGACCAGGTTCTTTCCCCCACCGCCGGCTCCGCCGCCTGCCCCGGGCCGGTACGTGCCGCTTGTCCCCGGGTGGGGTCGTCGTGCAGTGGCGACAAGCCCGTCGGGCCCGCTGGTGGTGCTCCGGGTTAAAGTCTGATCAACAGATACGGGAGGCACTCGGTTGTTGTACGGCGCGATGAAGGTTTCCATCGGGGGGCCGCTGAAGCTTGCCTTCAGGCCCTGGGTGGAGGGCCTGGAGAACGTTCCGGCCGAGGGCCCCGCGATCCTGGCGAGCAACCACCTCTCCTTCTCGGACTCGTTCTTCCTGCCCGCCGTCCTCGACCGCAAGGTGACGTTCATCGCGAAGGCCGAGTACTTCACCACGCCCGGTGTGAAGGGCCGGCTCACGGCCGCCTTCTTCAAGGGCGTCGGCCAGCTCCCGGTGGACCGCTCCGGTGCGCGCGGGGCGGGTGAGGCGGCGATCAGGAGCGGTATCGAGGTGCTGGAGCGCGGCGAGCTCTTCGGTATCTACCCGGAGGGCACCCGCTCGCCCGACGGCCGCCTCTACCGCGGCAAACCCGGCGGCCTCGCGCGTGTGGCGCTTGCCTCCGGAGCACCCGTCATCCCGGTTGCCATGATCGACACCGAGAAGATCCAGCCGCCCGGGAAGATCATGCCGAAGCTGATGCGCCCGGGCATCCGCATAGGCGAACCGCTGGACTTCAGCCGCTACCACGGCATGGAGCACGACCGCTTCGTCCTGCGCGCCATGACCGACGAGGTCATGTACGAGATCATGAACCTTTCCGGCCAGGAATACGTCGACATCTACGCGACCGCCGCCAAGCGGCAGATCGCGGAGGCGGCCAAGGCCGAGAAACAGGCCGGGAAGGACGCCGAGAAGGCCGAGCGAGCCGCGAAGGCGGCGCTGGCCAGGGCGGAGAAGGACCAGGCCGAGAAGGAGCGGGCCGCAACAGAGCACACGGAGCGGGGACAGCAGCGACGGTCCGGCTCCTAGAGGCGTCCGTCAAGGGCGGGGTGGGGGAACATGTCCAGGGGCGAGAGAGTCATGAGGATGTCGGTCGAGCAGCCGCTGTGGCGCGCCCTGACCGGCTACCGCGTCCTGACACTGCTGTACGCGATAGGCCTCTTCGCCAGCGCGTACGAGCAGTTCGTCCGCCCCTGGGTGGCCATCGGCTACTTCGTGGTGCTGTCCGTGTGGACGCTGGCGACCCTCCCCAGGGTCGCGAACGCCGCCAACTGCACCAAGCGGTTCCTCGCCGCCGACCTCACCGTCGCCCTCGCCGGCATCCTCCTCACCCGCTTCGCCGACTCGGTCGAGCGGATCGAGGCAGGCGGTCCCACCCTGCCGTCGATATGGACCGCCGGCTCCGTCCTGGCGTTCGCGATCAAGGGCGGCTGGCGCTGGGCCGCCTTCGCCTCCACGCTCGTCGCCGCGGCCAACCTCGTCCACCGCGGTGCCCCCACCCGCGACACCATCCACAACGTACTGCTCGTCTGGGTCGCCTCCATCGCCATCGGATACGTCGTCGAGGTCGCCCGCGCCTCCGAGCGCACCCTCGCCCGCGCCCTGGAGATCGAGGCCGCCACCCGCGAGCGGGAGCGGCTGGCCCGCGACATCCACGACAGCGTGCTCCAGGTCCTCGCCATGGTGCAGCGGCGCGGCACCGCGCTCGGAGGCGAGGCGGCGGAGCTGGGCCGGCTGGCCGGCGAGCAGGAGGTCGCCCTGCGCACCCTGGTCTCCGGCGGGCTCGTCCCCCTCTCGCGGGTCTCCGAGGACGCGGCCCAGGGCGCGGTCGTACGGGCGGTGGACGAGCCGGACGATCCGGATGACCCGGACGGGGCGGCGCGCCCGGTGGACCTGCGCGCCCTCCTCGCCCCGTACGCCGGCGCCAGGGTCACCCTCTCCGACCCCGGCGCCCCGGTGCCGCTCGCCCCGCTCGCCGCGCGCGAGCTGGCCGCCGCTGTCGGTGCCGCGCTGGACAACGTCCGCAAGCACGCCAGAGAGGGCGCCGCCGCCTGGATCCTCGTCGAGGACGAACCGGACGAGGTGATCGTGACCGTCCGGGACGACGGTCCGGGCATCCCGGAGGGGCGGCTCGCCCAGGCCGAGGGCGAGGGGCGGCTCGGGGTGGCCCTGTCCATCCGGGGCCGGCTGCGCGACATCGGCGGCACGGCGGACCTGATCTCGGTCCCGGGACAGGGCACGGAAGTCGAACTGAAGGTACCGAAGGCCCCGCAGGGGGCGAAGGACGCACGGGGGAAGGCGGAGCAGCGGTGACGGAGAGCAGGGAGAGCCGTGATCAGGGGGCGGTCGACGGGCGACCCGTGCGGGGCGCGATCAGGGTGATGGTGGTCGACGACCACCCCATGTGGCGCGACGCCGTCGCCCGCGACCTGGCCGAGTCCGGTTTCGACGTGGTCGCCACGGCGGGCGACGGCGAGCAGGCGGTGCGCCGCGCCCGGGCCGCCGCACCCGACGTTCTCGTCCTGGACCTCAATCTGCCGGCGAAGCCCGGAGTCCAGGTGTGCAAGGAACTGGTGGGTGCGAACCCGGCGTTGCGTGTGCTCGTCCTGTCGGCGAGCGGCGAACACGCGGACGTCCTGGAGGCGGTGAAGTCGGGTGCCACGGGATATCTGCTCAAGTCGGCCTCGACCGAGGAACTGATCGACGCGGTGCGTCGCACGGCCGTCGGCGACCCGGTCTTCACACCGGGTCTCGCGGGGCTGGTCCTCGGCGAGTACCGCCGCCTCGCCTCCGAGCCCGCCCCGGCCGCGGGTGCCGACGAGCCCAAGGCGCCGCAGCTCACGGAGCGCGAGACGGAGGTACTCCGCCTGGTCGCCAAGGGGCTGAGCTACAAGCAGATCGCCGAGCGCCTGGTCATCTCCCACCGCACGGTGCAGAACCACGTCCAGAACACGCTCGGCAAGCTCCAGTTGCACAACCGGGTGGAGCTGGTCCGCTATGCCATAGAGCGGGGTCTCGACGACGCGTAAACACTGCGCTTCACACGATCGAGTGATCCCGACTTGATCAACTCACCCACAATTCACCGGAATTGACCTTCCCGCCCATGCCGAAGTGACCTGGGTCACTATTAGCGTGGCTGTCGTCAGGTGTGGCGCGTCGGCGACGCACGTCAGGCACGCATAGGGCGAAGGGACACTTCCATGCGGGTCGGAGTACTGACCGGAGGCGGCGACTGCCCCGGTCTCAACGCCGTCATCCGGGGCATCGTCCGGAAGGGCGTGCAGGAGTACGGATATGACTTCGTCGGCTTCCGGGACGGCTGGCGGGGTCCGCTCGAGAACGACACCGTCCGGCTCGACATCCCCGCCGTGCGGGGCATCCTGCCGCGCGGCGGCACCATCCTCGGCTCCTCGCGCACCAACCCCCTCAAGCAGGACGACGGCATCCGGCGGATCAAGGAGAACCTCGCCAAGCAGGAGGTCGAGGCGCTCGTCGCCATCGGCGGCGAGGACACCCTGGGGGTCGCCGCGCGTCTCACGGACGAGTACGGCGTCCCCGTGGTCGGCGTCCCGAAGACGATCGACAACGACCTCTCGGCCACGGACTACACGTTCGGCTTCGACACGGCGGTCGGTATCGCCACGGAGGCGATCGACCGGCTGCACACGACGGCCGAGTCACATATGAGGGTTCTGGTGGTGGAGGTGATGGGCCGCCACGCCGGCTGGATCGCGCTGCACTCGGGTCTCGCGGGCGGCGCGAACGTCATCCTCATCCCCGAGCAGCGCTTCGATGTCGAGCAGGTGTGTGCCTGGGTCACCTCGCGGTTCCGGGCGTCGTACGCGCCGATCGTGGTCGTGGCGGAGGGGGCCATGCCCAGGGACGGCGACATGGTGCTGAAGGACGAGTCGCTGGACTCGTTCGGGCATGTCCGTCTCTCCGGTGTCGGTGAGTGGCTGGCCAAGGAGGTCGAGAAGCGTACGGGCAAGGAGGCGCGTACGACCGTCCTCGGTCATGTCCAGCGGGGTGGCACGCCCAGCGCCTTCGACCGCTGGCTCGCCACGCGGTTCGGGCTCCACGCGGTCGAGGCCGTCCGGGACGGGGACTTCGGCAAGATGGTCGCGCTGCGTGGCACGGACATCGTGCGGGTGCCCATCGCCGAGGCCACGGCGAAACTGAAGACGGTGGACCCGAAGCTGTACGAGGAGGTCGGAGTCTTCTTCGGCTGACGCCGGGGCTGTTTTCGCCCCCGCCGCCCCTACCCGTCCCATCACTGGGG
>NZ_VJZE01000323.1 GCF_009377205.1 Streptomyces phyllanthi | reverse complement strand
GGCGGGGCCGTGCTCGCGGCGCGGGTCGAGGAGCGGCTCGGGCGGATGTCACCGCTGCCGACCGAGGTGCGGGCGAGCGTGCTCGGCGGGGGTGCCGTGGCGCGCGGGGCGCTGCTGATGGCGCGGGAGGCCGCTCAGGACGAGCTCTTCGCACCGCCGCCTTCGCGATAGCCAGGACCGACGACCCCTGCTCGCCGGACCTACCGCGAGCGCCCCCGACTCACCGCGATGGCCACTGGCCCCACCGAGAGGGTCGCCGGCCCCGGCGCGAAGGCCGCCGACCCCAACCGCGAAGGCTCCCACACCCACCGCACAGACCACCGGCCCCACCGCGGAGCCCCCCTCGACCCCGGCAGGAGCTCAGCGCCGCCCGGCCCCGAACCGTGCCGCCAGATACTCCTCGAACGTGCCCTTCCCCGCGGCCCGTTCCGGCGTGAGATGGCCGCCTGCGCGGAAGCCGCTGTACGCCTTGCCGGCCAGGGGGACGCTGACCACCGGCCGCCGGCGACCGGTGGCCGCCAGATAGGCACGGGCCAGCTCCGGGAACGTACGGACCACCGGCCCGCCCATGTCCTCGACCCGCCCGGCGGGGGCGCCCGTGGCCAGCTCGGCAAGGCGGTCGGCAACCTCGGCGACGGCGATCGGCTGGTCGCTCACCCCGGCCGGCAGGACCATGACCGGCGGCTTGGACAGCGCCTGGAAGAGCGTCACGAGCAGGTCGTGGAACTGGGTCGCGCGCAAAATCGTCCAGCCGAGCCCCGACTGCTCGATCTGCCGCTCCACGGCGAGCTTGCTCCGGTAGTAGCCGAACGGCACCCGGTCGACGCCGACGATCGAGATGTAGACCAGATGGCCCACGCCCGCCCGGCGCGCGGCCGTGATCAGGTTCGTCGCCGCCTGCTCGTCGCCCCCGCGCGGGCTGCTCGCGCAGTGCACCACCGTCTCCACGCCCGCCACGGCCTCGTCCAGTCCGCTGCCGCCCTCGCGCAGGTCGACGGCGTACGGCCGGCTGTGCCGACTGAGCACCCGCACCTCGTGCCCCTCCGCGTCCAGCCGCTCGGTGACGAGCCGGCCGAGTGTTCCGGTACCGCCGGTCACCAGGATCGTGGTCATGCTGTCCATCCCCTTCCGTCACCGGGCGCCCCTTGTGGAACGCCCTCACACCAGATGGACCGGACAGCTCCCAAAAATGTGACACCGAGGACCGAAGCGTTCTCGGCAGGCGCTGCAGGCCCGCCGGCCAGGGGCTAAGAGCGCGTGAGCCGACGGCCGGCGAACTTCAGTTTGTCCGGGTTCAGTACGGCCCGCATGTGGGCGATCAGCCCGTCGCGCACCTCGAACGCGACGATGCCGACCAGCGTGTCGCCCGCCCACGCGACCAGTGCGGTGGCGCCGTTGATCTCGGCCACCGTGTAGTCCAGTCCGGCCGCGAACCGCTCGCGCCCGCCGGCCAGGAACCGCACGACCTTGTCGCGCCCCTCGATCGGCCGCAGGGCCGCGCTGACCTTGCCGCCGCCGTCGCTCCACCACGTCGCGTCCACCGTGAGCAGCTTCTCCAGGCCCGCCATGTCCCCGTCCCGGGCCGCCGCGAGGAACGACGTCACCAGCTCCTCCTGCCGCTCGGGCGTGGTCTCGAAGCGGCCCTCCGGCGCGGTCACCCGCCGCGCCGCCCGCCGGTACAGCTGGCGGCAGTTGGCCTCGCTCAGGTCGAGCACGGCCGCGATCTCACGATGGCCGTACGCGAAGGCCTCCCGCAGCACGTACACGGCCCGCTCGGTCGGGGTGAGCCGTTCCAGCAGCACCAGCAGGGCCATCGACACGGCGTCGCGCTGCTCGGCCGACTCCAGGGGGCCCAGCGTGCCGCCGTAGGTGGTGACCGGCTCCGGCAGCCAGGTGCCCGGGTACTGCTCGCGGCGGGCGCGGGCAGAAGTGAGGCGGTTGAGACAGAGGTTCGTGACCACTTTGGCCAGCCAGGCCGCGGGCTGCTCGACGGCCGTACGGTCCGTGCCGCTGAAGCGCAGGTACGCGTCCTGTACGGCGTCCTCCGCGTCCGCCGCCGAGCCCAGCATGCGGTAGGCCAGGCCGAACAGGCGCGGGCGGTGGCTCTCGAACTCGTGGGCGTGGGCGGGCGTCGTCACGCCCAACACCCTCGCAGACGGCCACGGGGACCCGGCGGCGGGGCAAGGGCCGTCGTCACCCGCCGCCGGGCCGCTCAGCGGGGCAGGCAGCCGTGATGGCAGACCTTAAGAGGACTAGACCAACGTGGTCAATGGTTCGGCGTCAATCCCAAGGGAGCTTCCCCGTGCGGCAGTTGGTCCTTCGCCGACCCCTCGCGTGCCGGCTCGTCGTCCGGCCGTCCGAAAAGTCCAGCGGCGTCATCTGTGAGGCACCCCACAGAATTCGGCCGCACGAGTGACGATCAGGCGTGGCACACTGGCCCTGTACCAGAAGCAGCGCACTCCGGGGTCGGTGAAAGTCCGAACCGGCGGTTACAGTCCGCGACCCGGTCGCTTCCAGCGGCCGGTTGACCAGGTGAAATTCCTGGACCGACGGTTAAAGTCCGGATGGGAGGCAGTGCGCGGCGGGCGGGCATTCGTGCGCGCCGCCGACTGTTTGTGGCCCGCGCTCGACGCGGGTCCTGCACGGCGTCGCACCCCAGTGCCGCGGTCCGTTCATATCTGTCGTCATCGACAGCCCCGGAGTCCGAGCCCCATGAGGCAGGAGGACCCGGGAAGTGTTCACCGGAATCGTCGAAGAGCTGGGTGAGGTCACCGCCGTCGAGAATCTCGGCGACTCCTCCCGCTTCCGCCTGCGTGGCCCCGTCGTCACGCAGGGCGCACAGCACGGCGACTCCATCGCCGTCAACGGCGTCTGTCTCACGGTCGTGGAGCACGAGGACGACTGGTTCACCGCCGACGTCATGGCCGAGACACTCGAACGCTCCAGCCTCGGCGCCCTGACCGTCGGCTCCCGCGTCAACCTCGAACGCCCGATGGCCGTGGGCGCCCGCCTCGGCGGACACATCGTGCAGGGCCACGTCGACGGCACGGGCACGGTCCTCGAACGCAAGCCGTCCGAGAACTGGGAGATCGTGAAGGTCTCGCTCCCCGCAGACCTCTCCCGTTATGTCGTGGAGAAGGGCTCCATCACCGTCGACGGCATCAGCCTCACCGTCGTCGACGCGGGCTCCGACTACTTCACGGTCAGCCTCATCCCCACGACGCTCGCCCTGACCACGCTCGGCCACAAGCAGGCCGGCGACCCCGTCAACCTCGAGGTCGACGTCATCGCCAAGTACGTCGAGCGGCTGCTGGGCACCCAGGGGGCCGCGCGGTGAACTGGCTCAACTCCGAGGCGTTCACACTCTTCGGCCAGCGCATCATCTGGACCGACATGGTGGGCAACATCTTCGGCCTGGCCGCCCTCGCCCTCGGCTGGCGGCGCTCCATCTGGACCTGGCCCGTGCAGTTCCTGGCCGGCCTCGTCCTCTTCGGGGCCTTCGCGGGCCACCTCACCGGCAGCGCCGGCAAACAGGTCGTCGTCATGGCCGTCGCCGTGTACGGCTGGTGGCAGTGGAACCGGGGCCAGGGACAGACGGGTGACGGCTCCATCGCCGTGCGGTTCGCCACCTGGCGCGAGCGCGGCTACCTGATCGGCGGCGCCGCCCTCGGCACCCTCGCGGTCGGCGGCCTCTTCACCGCCTACCCGGCTCTGTCCTGGGACCCCTGGCCGGACGCGTACATCTTCGTCGGCACCATCGTCGCCATGTACGCCCAGGCGCGCGGCATGGTCGAGTTCTGGTTCGCCTGGCTGCTGGTCGACCTGGTGGGCGTGCCGCTCAACTTCGCCAACGGCTACGCGTTCTCCGCATTCGTCTACATCATCTACGGCGCGCTCGTCCTGTGGGGCATGCGCGACTGGTGGCTGCGCTCCCGCCGGCCCGCCATGGAAGGAGCCCCCGCATGAGCACGGCGACGATCCTCTACAGCACCGACGGCATCGAGGACTTCACGCTCGACCCGGTCGAGCGGGCCATCGCGGACATCGCCGCCGGACGCCCGGTCGTGGTCGTCGACGACGAGGACCGGGAGAACGAGGGCGACCTCGTCATCGCCGCCGAGAAGGCGACGCCCGAGATCATCGCCTTCATGATGAGCGAGTGCCGGGGCATGATCTGCGCGCCCATGGAGGGCGACGAGCTCGACCGGCTCGAACTGCCCCAGATGGTGCAGCACAACACCGAGTCGATGCGCACCGCCTTCACGATCACCGTCGACGCCTCGCCCGAGCACGGCGTCACCACGGGTATCTCCGCCTCCGACCGCGCCACCACACTCCAGCTGCTGGCGAGCGGCACGGCACAGCCGGCCGACTTCGTCCGGCCCGGCCACATCTTCCCGCTGCGCGCCAGGCCCGGCGGCGTGCTCGTGCGCAACGGCCACACCGAGGCCGCCGTCGACCTCGCCCGGCTCGCCGGACTGCGCCCCGCGGGCGCCATCGTCGAGATCGCCGGCGAGGACGGCCGTATGCTGCGCCTGCCCGAGCTGATCCCGTTCGCCCGCAAGCACGGCCTGACGATCATCTCCATCGAGGACCTCATCGCCTACCGCCGTTCCCCCCAGCTCCCGGCCCCCTCCGAGCAGGTGACGCTCCCGTCCGCGCCCACGGTCCGCCGCGAGGCCCGGACCCAGCTGCCCACCGCCTTCGGCGACTTCACGGCGTACGGCTACCGCTCCACCATCGACGGAGTCGAGCACGTCGCCCTCGTCCACGGCGAGATCGGCGACGGCGAGGACGTTCTCGTGCGCGTCCACTCCGAGTGCCTCACCGGCGATGTCTTCCACTCCCTGCGCTGCGACTGCGGCCCCCAGCTGGAGGCCTCCCTGGAGCGCATCCACGACGAGGGCCGGGGCGTGGTGGTCTATCTGCGCGGCCACGAGGGCCGCGGTATCGGCCTGCTGTCCAAGCTGCGCGCGTACGAGCTCCAGGAGCGCGGCCGGGACACCCTCGACGCCAACCTGGAACTGGGGCTGCCCGCCGACGCCCGGGACTACGGAGCGGGCGCCCAGATCCTGGAGGACCTCGGCGTCCGCAGCCTGCGGCTGATGACGAACAACCCCGAGAAGACCCACGCGCTCGTCCGGCACGGCCTCGAGGTCCTCGGCCGTGAGCCGATGCCCGTCCAGGCGGGCGAGTACAACCTCCACTACCTGCGCACCAAGCGCGACCGTATGGGGCACGACCTGCCCTGGCTGGACACGCCCACCGTGTCCACCTGCGGCACCCAGTAGGACCAGCAGGCCGAGCAAGACCGGCAGGACAAGCAAGACCGGCAGGACAAGCAAGACGATCCGGTACGAGAACCGAGGAGCAAGAGCAACGTGAGCGGCAAGGGCGCACCCGAACTGAGCGTGAAGAACTGCGGCGACCTCCGCGTCGCGGTCATCGCCGCCCAGTGGCACGAGAAGGTCATGGACGGCCTCGTCAACGGCGCCCTGCGCGCCCTGCGCGAGCTCGGCATCGACGAGCCGACCGTCCTGCGCGTCCCCGGCAGCTTCGAGCTCCCGGTCGTCGCCAAGGTCCTCGCGGGCCGCGGCTACGACGCGATCGTCGCCCTCGGCGTCGTCATCCGGGGCGGCACCCCCCACTTCGACTACGTGTGCCAGGGCGTCACCCAGGGGCTCACCCAGGTCTCCGTCGACACGGGAGTCCCCGTCGGCTTCGGCGTACTGACCTGCGACACCGAGGAGCAGGCCCTGGACCGCGCGGGTATCGAGGGCTCCAGCGAGGACAAGGGGCACGAGGCCGTGACGGCGGCGGTGGCGACCGCCGCCACGCTCCGCTCAGTATCTGAGCCGTGGCGCTAGGTCCGCCGGCACACGCGTAAAGTGGGCGCCACCATGTCCAAGAAGACGTTTGAGGAGCTCTTCACCGAGCTCCAGCACAAGGCCGTCCACGGCGACCCCGCCACCTCGCGCACCGCCGAGCTGGTCGGCAAGGGCGTCCACGCCATCGGCAAGAAGGTCGTCGAGGAGGCCGCCGAGGTCTGGATGGCCGCCGAGTACGAGGGCAAGGAAGCCGCCGCCGAGGAGATCTCGCAGCTGCTGTACCACGTCCAGGTGATGATGGTCGCGCGCGGGATCTCCCTCGACGACGTCTACGCCCACCTCTGAACCGCACCACCCGTTCCCGTATCCCTCCACGCAAAGGAAGCCCACCTCATGCTGCGCATCGCCGTCCCCAACAAGGGTTCACTGTCCGGCCCTGCGGGGGAGATGCTGCATGAGGCGGGCTACCAGCAGCGCCGCGAGTCCAAGGAACTGCGCATCGTCGACCCGGAGAACGAGGTCGAGTTCTTCTACCTCCGCCCCCGCGACATCGCGATCTACGTCTCCTCCGGCCGTCTCGACATCGGCATCACCGGCCGGGACCTGCTCATCGACTCCGGCGCCAACGCCGAGGAGATCCTTCCGCTCGGCTTCGCCCGTTCCACCTTCCGCTACGCCACCAAGCCGGGCACGGCGAACGGCGTGGAGGACCTGAACGGCATGACGGTCGCCACCTCCTACGAGGGCATCGTCGCCAAGCACCTCGCCGACCACGGCGTCGACGCCGCCGTGGTCCACCTCGACGGCGCCGTCGAGACCGCCATCGAGCTCGGTGTCGCCGAGGTCATCGCGGACGTCGTCGAGACCGGCACCTCGCTGCGCAACGCGGGGCTGGAGGTCATCGGCGAGCCCATCATGAAGTCCGAGGCCGTCGTGATCCGCCGGGTCGGCGCGGACGCCGAGGGGGAGGCGGAGCCCAAGGTGCAGCAGTTCCTCCGCCGTCTCCAGGGCGTCCTCGTGGCCCGGACCTACGTGATGATGGACTACGACTGCCGCGTCGAGCAGCTGGAGAAGGCCGTGGCGCTCACCCCCGGCCTCGAGTCCCCGACCGTCTCGCCGCTGCACAACGAGGGCTGGGTCGCCGTCCGCGCGATGGTCCCGGCCAAGGAGGCCCAGCGGATCATGGACGACCTCTACGACATCGGCGCGCGGGCCATCCTGACCACGGCCATCCACGCCTGCCGACTCTGAGGTCCGAGGAGCCGAATCCCATGCCGGACCTGCCCGCCCTCCCCGTCACCTTCCGGCCGGGCCGTACGCGGGCCGTGCTGCTGACCGCGGGTGTCGCGATCTTCGTGGTGATCACGGCGATCGCGATGCTGCTGCCGCAGCTCAGCCCGGGGGAGCGCCTCAGCTTCGTGTTCACCGGGGCACTGCTCTTCGGGGTGCTCCTGCTGCTCTCCCGGCCCAAGGTCGTCGCCGAGGAATCCGGGGTCACCGTCGTGAACATCGCGGGCAAGCGCCGTCTGGAGTGGGCGGAGATCCTGCGGGTGAACCTCCGCGTCGGCGACCCCTGGGTGTTCCTCGACCTCAGCGACGGCACCAGCCTGCCCGCGCTCGGTATCCAGCCGGGCATCGCCAAGCAGCGCGCGATCGAGGACGCACGGACGCTGCGGGCGCTGGCGGAGGCCCGCTCGATCGGCGACCGCGAGACGCCTCAGGGATAGCCCCCAGCACGTTTCAGGGTGGACTCAGGGGATTTGCCCCTGCCCGAGAACCGCTTGTCTTGATTAATCTGGTGGCGGAGGCGTGCCCCTTGCGCCACCGCCCCTGTCGTGCCGCCCGGCGGACAGGGGTTCCTTCTACCCGAGGAGTGACTCCCTCCGGCGATGGACGGATCGTCCTGTAGTACCTGCGCCGCCCCCTCCCGACACAGCGCGGACCGCGACCCTGAGGTCCGCGTCCCCGCGGAGGCGGCGGCATCATGACCATCCCCCTGCTGCTCCTCGGAGCGGCGTTCCTGCTGATTCTCGCCAACGGCTTCTTCGTGGCGGCCGAGTTCGGCCTTGTGACGGTCGAGCGACCGGACGCGGAGCAGGCGGCCGCCGAGGGCGACCGGCGGGCCCACAAGGTCGTGGGCGCGCTCAAGGAGCTGTCCTTCCAGCTCTCCGGCACCCAGCTCGGCATCACCATCACCTCGCTCGTCGTCGGCATGCTCGCCGAACCGGCGCTCGCCGGCATGCTGCACGGCCCGTTCACCGCGATCGGGATCCCCGAGGGCGCCGTGTCCGGTGTCACCGTGGTCGTCGGCATGCTGCTGGCCTCGGCCGTGCAGATGGTGATCGGCGAACTCGTGCCCAAGAACTGGGCGGTCTCCCGGCCGATGCAGGTCGCGCGCTTCGTCGCCGGCCCGCAGCACGCGTTCTCACGCCTGTTCCGGCCGGTGATCGCCGGGCTCAACGGGGTCGCCAACCGGCTCGTGCGCGCCCTGGGCGTCGAGCCCGCCGAGGAGCTGGCCTCCGCCCGTACCCCGGGGGAGCTCGTCTCCCTGGCCCGGCACTCCGCACGGGCCGGCGCACTCGAACAGGACACGGCGGACCTCTTCGTACGGACGCTGTCCCTGGCCGACCTGACCGCGGAGAACGTGATGACGCCACGGGTGAAGGTGAGCGCGCTGCAGTCGTCCGCCACGGCCGAGGACGTCGTGAACCTGACCCGGGCCACCGGTCTGTCCCGTTTCCCGGTCTACCGGGAGCGGATCGACGAGGTCGTCGGCATGGTCCATCTCAAGGACGCGCTGGCGATCCCCGCGCAGGACCGCCTGCGCACGCCGGTCGTCACCATCGCGAAGGCACCTCTCCTCGTTCCCGAGACGCTGCCCGTGCAGCCACTCCTGGCCCGGCTGCGCAGCGAACAGCCCATCGCGGTCGTCGTCGACGAGTACGGCGGCACGGCCGGTGTGGTGACCCTGGAGGACATCGTCGAGGAGCTGGTCGGCGAGGTGCGCGACGAGCACGACGGTCATGACCTGCCCGAGCTCGCCGCGGCCCCGCCCGAGGACGGGCGCCCCGCGTGGGACGTCGACGGCAGCTGCCGTGTCGACCTGCTCCGGCGCATAGGCCTCGAGGCGCCCGAGGGACCGTACGAGACGGTGGCGGGCCTGGTCGCCGACCTGCTCGGCCGCATCCCGGCACCCGGCGACAAGGCCGAGCTGCCGGGCTGGCGAATGTCGGTACGGCAGGTCGGCCACTATCGGGCCGAGCGGGTACGACTGGTCCGGACGGCGCCGGTCACGGAGGGCGCCATGGCTGTGGAGGGTGTGGCTGTGGTGGACGGTAACCCTGTGGCGAAGGGGGCGCCCGCGTTCGAAGGCATCCTGGTCACGGAGGCCGGCCCGGCCACGGCTCCCGCTGCCGCCGCGAATCCCACGGCCGCCGTGGGCACCGCTCCTGTCGTGGAGCCTGTCGCGGAGGCGGCCCGATGAGCGCGCTCCAACTCCTGTTCGCCCTGCTCCTCGTGCTCGCCAACGGCTTCTTCGTCGGTGCGGAGTTCGCTCTCGTCTCCGTCCGCCGCAGCCAGATCGAGCCGCTGGGGACCGCGCGGGCACGTCAGGTGCTGTACGGCCTGGAGCGGCTGCCGCAGATGATGGCGGCGGCCCAGTTCGGTATCACCGTCTGTTCGCTGACGCTGGGCGCGGTGGCCGAGCCCACGGTGGCGGGGCTGCTTGAACCGGTGTTCGAGGCGGTGCACCTCCCGCACGGCATGATCCACCCCCTGGGCTATGTGATCGCACTCGCCGTGGTCGTCTTCCTCCACCTCGTCATCGGCGAGATGCTGCCGAAGAACCTGGCGATGGCGGCGCCCGAGAAGACGGCGCTGTGGCTGAGTCCGGGGCTGGTCGCGTTCGCGCGCCTGTGCAAGCCGGTGACGGTGGCGCTCGGTGCCTGCGCGCGGGTGGTCCTGAAGCTCTTCAAGGTCGAGCCGAAGGACGAGGTGGAGGCCGTCTTCACGAGTGAGCAGCTCAACCGGCTGGTGGAGGACTCCGGCCAGGCGGGTCTGCTCGACCCCGAGGAGCAGGAGCGGCTGGAGGACGCCCTGGAGCTGGGCTCGCGCCCGGTGACGGACGTCCTGCTGAACCGCGACACGCTGGTCACGGTGGATCCGTCGGTCACCCCGGCGCAGGTGGTGGCACTGACGGCGCGCACGGGATACTCCCGCTTCCCGGTGGTCGCGGAGAACGGCGCCTTCATGGGCCGCTATCTGCACGTCAAGGATGTCCTCGACCTGGAGGACTCCGACCGCGCGGTACCCCAGCAGATCTGGCGCCCCATGACCACGCTCGGCTCCGAACTCCCACTGGACGACGCGCTCACGGCGATGCGCCGCGCTGCCACGCATCTCGCCCAGGTGACCGACGCGTCCGGGAGGATCGTGGGCCTGGTGACGCTGGAGGACGTACTGGAGCTACTGGTGGGCGAGGTAAGGGACCCGGCACACCGGGAACCGTCACCTCCCCGCACGAGCGCCACCCCAAGGGAGGCCCTGACCGGCTGACCGGGCAGAAAGCCCAGCTGCCCCCGCCGCCCGTCCCGTCCCAGGGGCGCTGCCCCTTCGTCCCCAACAGACCAGGGAGCAGCGCCCCTGCCCCCGGCTTCGGGCTCCGCCCGGGTTCCACAGGGGCTGAGTCCCCGGCTCCCGTTTCGAACCCCGTCCCAGTGCCGCAGGGTGCGTCTCCCGACACCCCCGACCCCCACCCGGCCGCAGGCCGACAAGCAGGGGCTGGGGGTGCAGCCCCCAGGGGACGGGGACGAGC
>NZ_VJZE01000322.1 GCF_009377205.1 Streptomyces phyllanthi | reverse complement strand
CTGACACGGAGGGGAAAACACGAGGGGCCCGGTCCATGGACCGGGCCCCTCGAAGTGTCAGTCCTGCTGGGCCCCCGCGGGCAGCGTGCGCAGCTGCATGGTCGACGCGGTGCTGGTGCCGAGACCGTAGTCCAGCATCTTGGCCGCGTCGTTGTAGCGGTCGGTGGCGTTGAGGACGACACCGATGACGGTCTTGTCACCGCGGGTGGCGGAGAAGACGAGACACGGCCCCGCAGGCGTGCTGGTGCCGGTCTTGACGCCGGTGGCGCCCGTGTACGAGCCGAGCAGTTTGTTGGTGTTGTACCAGGTGTAGGTACGGGTGCCGCCGGTGCTCGTGGTCGCGTAGCGCACGGTCTTCTGCGTCTTGACGACGGTGCGGAAGGTCGAGTACCCCATCGCGCTGCGGGCGAGCTTGGCCAGGTCGCGCGGGGTGGTGTAGTTCTCGCCGGTCGTCGAGATGCCGTCGAACGAGTCGAAGTGGGTGTTGGTCAGCCCGAGGTAGGCGGCCTTCTTGTTCATCTTCCCGATGAACGACTTCACCCGCGCGCTACGGGTGTCACCGCTGCCGAAGGTGTCGGCGAGGGCGTACGCGGCGTCGCAGCCCGAGGGCAGCATCATCGCGTACAGCAGCTGCCGGACCGTCACACGGTCACCGGTCCTCAGGTCCGCGGTGCTCGCGCCCTCGTTCGTGACGTAGTCGCGGTAGGCCTGCCGGACGGTGACCTTGCGGTCGAGGTCGAGGCCGGGCTGGCTGAGGACCACGCGGGCAGTCATGATCTTCGTGGTACTGGCCATCGGCCGCTTGGTGTCCGCGTACTTGCCGAACAGCTTGGCGCCGTTGGCGTTGTCCAGCAGGAAGGCGCCCTTGGCGCTGACCGTCGGCGCGGTGGCCGCCTGCGCGGGCGAGGTCAGCGGGGTGACCAGGAGTACGGTGCCCGCTGTCACCGTGATGGCCGCGGCCTTGCGCACCGGCATCGCGCCGCGTCTTCGTGCGCCCGTCACGGCGCGACCGCGCCTGCTCTTCTCTCGGGTAATCAATTCAAATGCTCCGTATTGTCTTGAATTGACGTGAAAGCCCGAGGAGCAGGCACAACAGTGCACTGCTCCTCACATGGCCCACAAGGGAGAGAATGGTCGCACGGCGTGTGACGTGGTGCGCAGGGCCCGGATCAGCCCCAGGCGTCGAACGTGATGCCCGACGGCTTGGCCTCGTTGAGGTTGTTCTCGAAGTTGCCGTCCTTCAGCGGGAAGTTGGCGCTGCCCCAGTTGGCGCCCGCCACCCGGTCGCGGATCCAGGTCGCGGGGAAGTTGTCCCAGCCGACGAGGTCCTCCCAGTGCCACTGCCCCGTGGCGTTCTCGGGGGTCTCGTCCCACTTCGCGAGACGGAAGGCGTGGGTGCTCACCCCGTCCTTGTGGTAGACGATCTTGGGGTGCGTCATTCCGGCGTCCCAGAACGGGACCGCGCTCGCGGCGTACGTCGTGTAGTCGCCGTGGGCGGACACCGACACGTACGCGGGCCGGCTCGCGCCCTGCTGCACCCACACCACGACGGACTCCCAGTCGTGGCGGTGCCCGCCGCCGAGCGCGGTCGCCTGGTCCTTCTCGAAGTACGTGGCGTAGATGATGCCGCACCAGCCCTGGTTGCACTTGGGCCGCGAGTAGCTGTTGTCGTTGTTCAGGTGGTTCGCGGTGCGGCACCCGCCCGTGACCGAACCGGAGGGGTTGAGGCCGCCGTTGAGGTTGCCGTTGCCGTCGACGGCGGCCGCAGGGTAGCAGCTGTCCGTGTCGTAGTCGTAGACCGGCTCGAACGCCCGCTGGAACGCGGTGGCGTTGGCGGGCAGGGGCGTCAGTACCCCGGCGGAGGCGCTGCCCGCCAGGCCGATGGTCAGCACAGCTGCCATGCTCATGACGAGCGACGACTTGTAGATGCGCGATCTCATGCTCATTGCGTCCTTCTGAATCCGTCACGCAGGGGGAGTTGCCACGCATGTGGGTGCGGTCCGACCGACTCGCACGCTCACGGTCCCGACGCCCTCTGAAGCCTTGAAGATCACCACGTGTCCGGTCCGGGAAGGAACAACCAATACCGAAGGGTGACGGGGACGGTGACTCTAGCGGATGACCTAACTCGTCAGTAACCCTTCGCGGCCACACAATTGGGCGGTGCCGAGCCTTCGGGAGGCCCGGCACCGCGTGTGGGTTCAGATGGGCCCAGACGGGTCCAGATGGGTTCAGACGAGGGGCAGTGGCCGGAAGAGCAGGGGTGCCGTGTCCGCCGCCGGGCTGAGACCGGAAGCCCCGGCGAAGATCGCCCGGTACTGGTTCGTGGTGATCAGTGTCCCCGCGACGTTGACGTTGGTGAGGGTGGCGACACCGTTCGCGTCGGTGACGGCGGTGCCGAGGGTGACCGGGCCTGTGACCGGGGTGGCGGTGAAGGTGACGGCCATGCCGGGCAAGGGCGTGTCCGTTTCCTCAGTGACGAGCGTGGCCCTGAGCCTGGGGATGAAGAGCGTCCCGTTCGTGCGCAGCCGGATGGTGGCCGGTTCCGCCGTCAGTTCCGTACCGGCGCCGGTGTTCACGACCTGGGTGACGGTGCCCGACGAGCCCATGAAGCAGGCGTTGCCGCTGTAGGTGGCGGTGACGACGTGCGTCCCGCCCGGGAGCGCGCTGGTGTTGGCCTTCGCCCGCCCCTGGGCGTTGACGTCGGCGGTCAGGCTGAGCCCGCCGGGCGTGGTGAACGTGACGGTGCCGGTCAGGATGCCCGCGCCCGGGGCCACGGGAGTGACCTGGGCGGTGAAGGTCACTTTCTCGCCCTGGTTCGACGGGTTGGGGGTGGCGGTGACCGTGGTGGTCGTCTCCGCCTGAGCGACGGTCAGCGTGCCGGTTGCGGAGGAACCGGAGAAGCAGGCGTCGCCGCCGTAGGTGGCGGTGACGGTGTGGGTGCCAACCTCCACGTGGGTGGTGGTGACGCAGACCTGCCCGTCGGCGTCCAGTGTGCCGGAAAGGACAGGACCGCCGGGGACCGCGAAGACGACGGTCCCCGCCGGGGTTTCCCCGTTGGGGTCGGTCGGCGTGACGGTGGCGCACAGGGTGACCGGCTGGCCGCAGACCGCCGTATCGGGGCTGATGCTCAGGGACGTGGTCGTCGCCGCCTGGTTCACGGTCAGGATCTGCGGAGGAGAGCAGGAGCCGATGAGTTCGGTACTGCCCTCGTAGCACGCGGTCACCAGGTGGATGCCGGTGCTCAGTGAGTCGACGGTGACGCAGACCTCCCCATTGGCGTCCAGTGTGCCGGTCAGCGTCGGGCCGCCGGCGACGAAGAAGACGACCGTGCCGGTGGGGGTGCACTCCGCCGGCACCGCGGTGACGGTGGCGCACAGGGTGACCGGCTGGCCGCAGACCGCCGGGTTGGAGCTGATGGTGAGGGACGTCGAGGTGGTTCCTGGGGCCACGACGAGGACGGTGGTGCCCGTGGAGCCCGCCAGGCAGCCGTCACCGCTGTAGGTGGCGGTCACGGTGTGCGCGCCGACCTCGATCTCGTCCGTCGTGACGCAGACCTCGCCGGTGACCGGATCGGGAGTGCCCGTCAGTGTCGGCCCGTTGGGAACCGTGAACGTCACCGTCCCGGTCGGCGTGCCGGCCCCGGGAGCGACCGCCGCCACCGATGCGCACAACATCACCTCCTGCCCGCACACCGCCGGGTTCGGGCTCACGGTCACCGTGGTCGTACTCGCCGCCTGGCTGACGGTGACCTCGGCCGTACCCGAAGACGGCGCCAGACACTCGTCACCGCCATAAGCAGCCGTGACCGTATGCGTACCGACCTCGATCCCATCCGTCGTGACGCACACTTCGCCGGTGACCGGATCCGGAGTACCCGTCAGCGTCGGCCCGTTGGGAACCGTGAACGTCACCGTCCCCGTCGGCGTGCCAGCCCCGGGAGCGACCGCCGCCACCGACGCACACAACATCACCTCCTGCCCGCACACCACAGGGTTCGGACTCACCGACACCGTGGTCGCACTCGCCGCCTGGCTGACGGTGACCTCGGCCGTACCCGAAGACGGCGCCAGACACTCGTCACCGCCATAAGCAGCCGTGACCGTATGCGTACCGACCTCGATCCCATCCGTCGTCACGCAGACCTCGCCGGTGACCGGATCCGGAGTACCCGTCAGCGTCGGCCCGTTGGGAACCGTGAACGTCACCGTCCCCGTCGGCATACCCGCCCCCGGAGCCACCGCCGCCACCGACGCGCACAACATCACCGTCTCCCCGCACACCGCAGGGTTCGGACTCACCGACACCGTGGTCGTACTCGCCGCCTGGCTGACGGTGACCTCGGCCGTACCCGAAGACGGCGCCAGACACTCGTCACCGTTGTAGACGGCGGTGACGGTGTGCGTACCGACCTCGATCTGATCCGTCATGACGCAGACCTCGCCGGTGACCGGGTCGGGAGTGCCGGTCAGTGTCGCCCCGTTGGGCATCGTGAACGTCACCGTGCCGGTCGGCGAACCCGCGCCCGGAGCCACCGCCGCCACCGACGCACACACCATCACCTCCTGCCCGCACACCGCCGGGTTCGGGCTCACGGTCACCGTGGTCGTGCTCGCGGCCTGGTTGACGGTGACGGGCACCAGTGGGGAGCTCGATCCGGCGAAGTCGGGGTCCTCGCCGTTGTAGAAGGCGGTCGCCTGGTACGTACCCACGTGCAGGTCGGCGAAGTCGGCGCTCGCCTGGCCCCCGGCGTCCAGAGTGACGGTGACGTCAGGGACGTCGGCGCCCACCTGGAAGGTGACGGTTCCGGTGGGGGTGCCGGCCGTGGACGTCACGGTCGCGGTGAGGGTGACCGTCTGCCCGCATACGGCGGGGTCGGGACCGACGGTCAGTTCGGTGGTCGTGGCGGCTTCGTCGACCTGCAGTGTGCCGACATCCGTGGACCCGGCGAAGCCGGCGTCGCCGCCGTAGGTGGCGGTGACGGTGTGGGTGCCCGCGCCGACGGCGCTGGTGGTGAAGCTCGCCTCTCCGGTGGCGTCGAGGGGCACGCTCTCGTCCGGGAGCCCGGGGATGCTGAAGACGACGTCGCCGGTCGGTGTCCCCTCGCCGGGGGCCACCGGATCGACGTCGGCCGTGAAGGTGACCGAGTCGCCGAAGACGGACGCGCTGGGCACGATGCTCAGCGACAGGGTGGTGGACGCCTCGCCGACGGTCTGCGTGTCGGTGCCCGAGGACGGATCGTAGGTCGCGTCGCCGGAATAGGCCGCGGTGATCGTGTGGACGCCGACCGGCAGCTGGTTCGTGCTGACGCCGGCCTGTCCGGCCGCGTCCAGCGTCACGACCTGGGTGCCCTCGCCCGGGATGTCGAAGGTCACGGTTCCGGTGGGGGTGGCCCCGGGCTCGTCCGGGGTGACGGTGGCGGTGACGAACACCGACTCGCCGAAGACGGACGGGTCCGGGCTCGACGTCAGACTGGTGGTGGTGGACGGCATGATGCAGCCCCTCTCATGAAGTGAGCTTCTGAGATCGGGGCGCCCCTGGCTCCCTGAGACGCGTATGGGGTCGCATCACCGTGGGGCACCCATGCGGTTGCCCGCCACGGCTGTGTCCGCGGGCAGAGGCAACCGGTCAGAACAGAGGGATGGGCAGCCCCTGGCCGATATCACAAGTAGGCAATGCCGCATCGCCGCCGGGCCAGATGGCGGAGCGGAATATAGCCCGAAAGGGGCAGCGCGCACCGGCGCTCACAGCGCACGACACCCGCCACGCACGGCGCACAGCCTTAGAGCCCTCGCCCTCTGTCCGCGCGCTCGCGACCAGTGCCCGCCGGCGCGGCACGTCGACCTCGGCGCGTACGGTCGGGCGACTTGGCAGGTGACTCGCCGTCCAGCGCCTCCCACCGGTCCGCGAGCGCCTCGACCGGGTTCATCGCGTACGCCACCCGAGGCCGGCCCCGGCCGCCCCCTGCGGACGCCGTCAGTGGCGGACCAGGCAGAAGGGGTGCCCCGCCGGGTCCGCGCAGACACGCCAGCTGCGCCCCTCGGAGCCCGCGTCGAGCAGCGTGGCGCCCGCCGCCAGCGCCTCCTCCTGCGCCCGGTCCACGTCCTCGACTCCGAAGTCCAGGTGCAACTGCTGGGGCCTCGTGGGGTCCGGCCAGCGCGGGGGGCGGTAGTCCGCCACCCGCTGGAAGGCGAGTACGGGACCGGAGGGCGTGTGCAGGGTCGCCCAGTCGTCGTCGAGCGACCACCGCCGATCCGGCTGGTTGACCGTGCCGCCGAGCAACGACCGGTAGAACTCGGCCAGTTGCATCGGGTCGGGACAGTCCAGCACGATGCACTGCAGCTGAGCGATCATGGTCGGATCATAGGGCCGTATGTAGTGCGTCGTATGGGGGCGAACGTGGAACGACCGGACGACCGCATCGCATCCGTCTTCCGCTTCGCATCGGAGCTCGTCGCCTGGGTGGCCACCCCGTGGGCTCTGTCCGCGCACTCCTGGCCGTCGGCCGTCCTGGCGGTGGTGGTGCTCATCGGCCTGCCGACCGTCTTCTCCACTCCGGGGGACAAGAAGCAGGTGATCGTCCCGGTCCCGGGGCCGGTCACGATCCTGCTGGTGGTGCTCCAGCTCGTCGCGGCCCTGGTCTCGGCATGGCTGGCGTGGCCCGTCTATGCGGCGGTCCCCGTGTCCGTGCTCGTCGCCGCGACCCTCGTCACGGAACGGCGACGCTGGCGTTGGCTGGTCTCCAGGGTGGCGTGATCGGACTGGGCAGGAGCGGCAGAGCGGCCGTTCAGCGGCGCCGCTGCCACATGTCATGCACATGGCGACCCAGCAGCGGGCCGCCGAACACCACGAAGCCGACGCCGATGAGCCAGGACTGGACGATCAGCACGGTCCCGACGGCCCCATAGGTGATCGCGTTGCTCACGATCAGCGGTGAGAACACCTGGTCCGAGAACCAGCGCAGACCGCCCAGTCCGGCCATCGTGACCACCGCGCCCGGGAGAAGGGCACCCCACGCCACCCGCTCACCCAGCAGGAAGTGCTGGCCCCACCAGAAGAACAGCACGCCGAACAGCGTGGCGAGCACGATCCGGAGAACCGACTGCGCCAGTCCGTCCCGCAGCACCGCCCCGCTCTGCGTCTCGGCGAGCAGATAGGCCGTCAGCGCGGCCAGCCACACGACGCGGCGCCACACGTGGTGCCACGGGCCCGCCGGCACCTCCCAGATCCTTTCGTAGCCGTTCTGCACACTCGCCGCGAAGCTGACACCGAACAGCGCCACGAGCAGCCCGCTGAGGACACTGGTCGCGCTCAGCACCGTGCTCGGCGCGGCGAACAGGTCGCGCACCGCGTCGGCCGGGCGCCCGGACAGACTCATCCCGTCGATCACCCACAGGGCGAAGCCGCGTTCCTGGAAGGGGAGCGCCGCCGCGACGACGATCAGCAGCGGGACCAGGGTGACCAGGCCCAGCGCGGAAAATCCCATGGCCCGGTGCAGCAGTTCCAGGTCGCTGCCGTGCCGCCAGAGCCGTCCGACGGCAGAGTCGTGCCAGCGGGCCCGCAGACCGCTGTGGTGCGGCCGCGGCTCCCGCGGAGTGCCGGAGCCGGAGGCGTCCTTCATCACGTGCCTCACTTCCCGGCGCGCCCGCGGGGCGGGCCTGCCACTCACGCGCCGGAGGGCCCTGGCTGTCCGGCGCTCTCGGACTCGGGCGAAGTTGAGCAGTTCCCGAGCCGGTGCCGGACGAAACACGCCGTGGGAGCCGAGTCGGCGCAGGGCCGGGTCCTACGTGTCGTCCGGCGTGGGCGGCTTCGCCGAATCGCAGGGCCTGACCTCGTAGTGCTTGATCTCGTCCCTGGTCAACGCCCTGTTGTCGAAGATCAGCTTGTTGCCCCGTTGAAGGTTGACGGTGGTCCAGGCGCGGACGGGTTTGCGGATGGTTTTGGGGTCGCCCTCCTTGTCGACCGCCAGAATCTCGACGACGACGGGTTCGCCGCGCGAGTCGCGGACGACAGAGGACAGTTCCAGCTCCACCTGAATGCCCCACGGGCACACCTGCTCCGCGAGTTCCCGCTGGGCCTCGATGCCGATCCGGTCCTTGACGGTGAGCGAGACACTGCCGTCCGCGAGCAGCTCGGCCGCGTACGCCGGCGAGTCGGCCGGTGAACCGGGCACGACCACCGTGGCGAGCCAGGCCGCCGCGCAGGCCGCCATGGCGACGGCGATCCGGCGCGGGGTGAACCGACGGCGCGCGGGACTCCTCACCTCGCCCTCAGCCTCAGCCCCGGCCTCAACCTCAGCCCCAGCCCCGGCCCCGACCTCGGCCTCGGCCTCGCGCAGCTCGATCTCCCGCTTCAGCTCGCCCAGCAGCCGGTCCTCGAACGTCGTCCTCGTGCTCATGCCTCTCCCCTTGCGACGTACACCAGTGATGCGTCCGGCAGCTCCGTTCCCCGGGACGGCGTCGGTGCGGCGGCCACGGGTTCCGCCTCCGCCCGCAGCGCCTTGCGCGCCCGGTGCAGCCGGACCCTGGCCGTGACCTGGCGGATGCCCAGCGCGGCCGCCGCCTCCGTGACCGTGAGCTGGTCCACCGCGATCAGCTCCATGACGGCCCGCTCGCCCTCGGGGAGCCTCTTGAGCGCGGCCAGGACGCGCCGCCCCGGGCTCTCCGCGTCGAGCTTGTCCTCGATACGGGCGATGTCGTCGGCCTCCAGCAACCGCCGCCCGGAGACACGCAGATCGCGCTCCGCCTCCCGGGCGGCCCGGCGGCGCTCCGACGACACGACGTTGCGCGCGATGCCGTACAGCCAGACCGTCTCACTGCCGAGGCGCGGCCGGTATGTGTGGGCCGAGTCGAGGACGGCGAGGAAGATCTCGGCCGTGAGATCGGCCGCGGTGTGGGGGTCGTCGACCCGCCGGGCCACGAAACGCATCACCGCGTCCACGTGGCGCCGGTAGAACTCCTCGAAAAGCCGCGGGTCCCGTACCGCCGCGGCGGGCCCACCCCGTAACCGTTCCGCGCCGTCCACTGGCGTCTCCTTCTCGTCGGAGGCTCCCCGGACCTCCTCCTCTCGGAGGTTTTCCGGAGATCTTCAAGGCACTTCACTTGTACTTGGACCGAGACGCGAAAAGCGTTACAGGGGAGACAGGGAAAGCTTCCGGAGGCATGGGTTTGAGCGTGGACGTGAACGGAACTCTTCTGATCTCCGCGATACGGGCCGGGGACACCGAGGGTGTGGAGAACCTGCTCGCGGCCGACGCCGACCCGGACGTACGCGACAGCCGCGGAACACCCGCGCTGTGCCTGGCGATCGAGACGTACGCCGCAGCCATCGCCGATCTCCTGGTCGGCCACGACGCCGACCCCGGGCAGTGCGGACCGGACGGTGTGCCGCCGCTGCGCAAGGCGGTCGACTCGGGCTCGCCGGCGCTGGTCGAGGCAGTTGTGCGCGCCTGGTCCAGGCGAGGGCTCTACAAGGCCGAACTGCCGGAGGCACGGGACCTCGCCCGGCACTGGCACGAGACGGGCGTCGAGGCCGAGCTGCGGCGCCGTACCGGCGCGCGGGGACCTGTGGCCCGTACTCGCGTCCTGGACGACGAGTTCACCGCCGTGGACGAGTTCTCCCTCGGCGGGCTGACGGTGCGCGACGGACACGGGGCGATCCTCACGGCCCTGGAGGAGCGGTCCGGTGTCCGGACCTCCTTCGAGGAGTTGTTCGACCGAGCGTTCACCCGTCCCGACGAGGATCACGCCGTCTGGTCGAGCGCCACCATCCTGCTGGCGCATCGTCGCGACCAGAAGACCTGGGACGCCGCCCTGGCCCTGCGCGACCACCCGGACCCGATGCACCGGCTGTTCGGCGCGGAGGTGCTGCGGCTCACTCACCTCTTCGACGACAGCGATGAGGACCGGTTCGCGGGGCCCGCCGTGGAGCTCTTCCTCGACTGGGCGGGCCGGGAGCAGGACGCGGCCGTGCTCGCCACGGTACTGACCGGTCTCGGCGAGCTGTGCGACCCGCGCGGCGACGCGGCGCTCCTGCCCCACGCCGCCCACCCCGAAACCGCGGTGCGGCGCGCGGTCGCCAACGGCCTCAGCGGCTGGACACACGGCTTCTCCCCCGCCGTACGGGAGGCGTTGCTCATCCTGATGACCGATCCGGACACGGATGTACGGCAGTTCGCCTGCCACACGGTCGCCGTCGGCAAGGACCGCACCCCCGCCCTCGCCGACGCCATGGCCGCGCTGCTGGACGACGCGGTCCGCCGGGTCCGGGTCACCGCGGTGTACGGCCTCGCCCGCCACGACGACGAACGCTGCGTGGAGGGCGCCCGCCGCCTGCCCCCGGTCCCGCCCGGGGCTTCGTACGAGGACGACCTCGACGAGGTCTGGCGCTACGAGCGGCGCCGCGACGGCCGCTGAGGGAACGGTCCGCCGTGCGGGCGCGCCACGCTCCCGCACGGCGGCGTGCGATCACTGGAACCCGGCCGTCAGGCCCCCGCGTCGCCCGAGTGCCCGGACGCGAACGCCAGGATGTGCGGGGCCGCCTCGCGCACGTCGCGGAAGTGGCGGTGCACACCCTCCACCGCGGTCCCGGTGTTCACGCCCCACACCGTCATCCCGGCGCCCAGGCCGGACCGCACCCCGGACGCCCCGGCAGCGCGGACTCCCCCAC
>NZ_VJZE01000321.1 GCF_009377205.1 Streptomyces phyllanthi | reverse complement strand
CCCCCACCGTGATCAGCGGTTCCCCCACGCCCAGCGCCGTCCCCGCCTCGGCGTGCAGGCGCAGCACCGTGCCCGCGTACGGCACCGGCACCTCGACCGCTGCCTTCGCGGTCTCCACCTCGACCACGATCTGGTCGAGCGTCACGGTGTCACCGACGGCGACCTTCCACTCCACGATCTCCGCGTCGGTCAGGCCCTCGCCGAGGTCGGGCAGCTTGAACACCTGCTCGTGCGATGTCGCGGTGGTCATGCGACCGCTCCCTTCACCAGGTGCCGGGTGTCGGGCTCGTCCGAGAACTGAAGACGGTCGACGGCGTCGAGGATCCGGTCGACGCCGGGCAGATGCGCGTGCTCCAGCTTCGGCGGCGGATAAGGGATGTCGAAGCCGGTGACCCGCAGCACGGGGGCGGAGAGCGAGTGGAAACAGCGCTCCTGGACCCGGGCGGCGATCTCCGCGCCGACCCCGGCGAAGCCCTGGGCCTCCTGGACGACCAGGCAGCGCCCTGTCCTTCGGACGGACTCCGTGACGGTCTCGTCGTCGAAGGGCACCAGCGTGCGCAGGTCCACGACCTCCAGCTCGATGCCGTCCTCGGCGGCGGCGTCGGCCGCGGCCAGGGCCACCGGGACGGACGGGCCGTAGGCGACGACGGTGGCGTCCCGCCCCGCCCGCCGGATCGCCGCCCGCCCGAACGGCAGCGCCCCGCGCATCCGGAGGTCGGTGTCCTCGCGGGACCAGTACAGCCTCTTCGGCTCCAGGAAGACCACCGGGTCGGGGTCGCCCACCGCGTCCCGCAGCAGCCAGTACGCGTCCTCGGCCGTGGCTGGGGTGACCACCTTCAGGCCGGGCGTGTGCGCGTAGTACGCCTCGCTGGAGTCGCAGTGGTGCTCCACGCCGCCGATGCCGCCGGCGTAGGGGACACGGATCACCATCGGCAGGCTGACCCGCCCGCGCGTGCGGTTGCGGGTCTTGGCGACGTGCGAGGCGATCTGCTCGAACGCCGGGTACGCGAAGGCGTCGAACTGCATCTCCACCACGGGCCGGAACCCGCCCATCGCCATGCCGACCGCCAGCCCGACGATGCCGGCCTCCGCGAGCGGGGTGTCGAAGCAGCGCTGCTCGCCGAAGTCGCGGGTCAGCCCGTCGGTGATGCGGAACACCCCGCCGAGCGGGCCGACGTCCTCCCCGAAGACGAGGACCCGTTCGTCCTCGCGGAGCGCGTCGCGCAGGGCGGTGTTGAGCGCCTGCGCCATCGTGACCTTGGCCATGGTCGTCAGTCCTCCTGGGCCTGGGTGGTCTCGGCGAGCTCGGCCGCCAACTGGGCACGCTGCTCGCGCAGTTGCGGGGTCGGCTCGGCGTACACGTGGTCGAACAGCTCCAGCGGGTCCAGTACGGAGTCCGCGTTCATGCCGGCCCGGACCCGCGCCGCCAGTTCCTCGGCCTCCTCCCGCGCCGCAGCCCTGTCCTCGTCGGTGAGCGCTCCGCGCGAGCGCAGATAGGTCTCCAGCCGGTCGACCGGGTCGGCGGCCCGCCACCGCGCGACCTCGTCGTCCTCCCGGTAGCGGGTGGCGTCGTCGGCGTTGGTGTGCGCGTCCATGCGGTAGGTGTGCGCCTCGACCAGGACCGGGCCGTTCCCTGCGCGGGCGTGCTCGACGGCCGCGCTCAGCACCGCCAGCACCGCGACCAGGTCGTTGCCGTCGACCTGCTCGGAGCGCACCCCGTAGCCGATGCCCTTGTAGGCGAGGGCGGGCGCCGCGGTCTGCCGGGCCAGCGGGACGGAGATCGCGTACTTGTTGTTCTGCACGAAGAAGACGACCGGCGCACGGAACACGGCCGCGAAGTTCAGCGCCTCGTGGAAGTCGCCCTCACTGGTCGCCCCGTCCCCGACGAGTGCCATCGCCACGCCGTCCTCGCCCTTGCGGCGCAGGGACTCGGCCATGCCGGTCGCGTGCAGCACCTGGGTGGCCAGCGGGGTGCACTGGGGGGCGACCCGGGTGGCGGCGGGATCGTAGCCGCAGTGCCAGTCGCCGCGCAGCAGGGTCAGCACCTCGACCGGGTCGATGTCGCGGGTCACCAGGGCGACGGAGTCGCGGTAGGTCGGGAACAGCCAGTCGGCCGGGCGCAGCGCGAGCACGGCACCGATCTGACAGGCCTCCTGGCCACGGCTGGACGGGTAGACGGCCAGGCGGCCCTGCTTGGTGAGGGCGGTCGCCTGGGCGTCGAACCGGCGGCCCAGCACCATCCGCCGCCAGGCCTTCCGCAGGGCCTCGACCGGCGGCTCGGTGTAGTCCGCCGGCCGCCTGGCGACCGGGGTGCCGTCCTCGGCCACGAACCGCACCGGCGACAGGGACGGCAGGAGGCCCTGGACCGTCTGGCGGAGGCTCTTCACAGACATGGAGGGCACTCGCTTTCTCTGGACACTTGACAGGAGAATGGTGGCTACAGCGGAATATGTGTTCAATAGCTCGGCCGAATCGGCGACGAACTGCCGAACCGAGAGGCATGGGAGGGCAAAGTGTCCGAGGAAACCTCACCGCCGGGGGCGGCGGCCGGACGAACTGCCGTCCCGCTCGACGACATCGACCGGCAGATCCTGACCCGGCTCCTCCAGGACGGCCGGATCTCGGTCCGCGCCCTCGCCGAGCAGGTGCACATCTCCCGGGCCAACGCCTACACCCGCATCGGCCGGCTCGTGGCCGAGGACGTCATCACCGGCTTCACCGCGCAGCTCAACGCCCAACGGGCCGGACTCGGCACCAGCGCCTACGTCACGATGAGCATCGACCAGAACGCCTGGCGCGACATCTCCCGCGAACTGCGCGCCATCCCGTACGTGGAGCACGTCGCCCTCGTCACGGGCGACTTCGACGTCCTGGTGCTGGTGCGCGCGCCGGACAACCTGGCGCTGCGCAAGGTGGTGCTGGAGAGCATCCAGGCGGTGCCGGGCGTGCGCTCCACCCGCACCTGGCTCGTCTTCGACGAGGTGCGGGGGCGCGGCGCCACCTGGACGGACTGAGGACCCGCGCCCGTCATACGTCGAGCAGCTCGGCGGTGGCGGCGGGGCCCCGCGCGGCGACTGCCGGCCGGCCCGGTGCCGGGACGGGAGCCGTCGGGGGAGCCGTCGTCGGCACGTGCCGCCGCGAGCGCACCACGCGGAACCGTCCCGTGATGAAGTGGGCGCCGGCGCCCGGCAGTTCGGCGCGAGCCGAGGACGGGTCGGCGGGCAGGTCGTCGAGGTTCTCCACCAGATGCACTCCGGCGTCCAGCGCAGCCGTCTCGGCCGCCGCCAGTACCAGCGGATCGGTGGAGTGCACCGAGGCGTGGAGCGCGCCGTGCCGCGCCAAGGTGCGGCGCAGCAGAGTGAGGCTGTGCGAGGTCGAGTCGGTGCCCACCAGGAAGGAGACGAGTCCGGGCCACTCGCGCGTGTAGATCCGCTCGTCCGAGGCGCGCAGCCGCACCAGCAGCGGGCTGCGCAGGTCGGCGTGCGCCTGCTCGGGCTGGGCGACGGGCCCGGAGGCGTGCAGCACGGGGCCGTACCGCGCGGCCTCCGTCAGGGCGTCGCGCACCTCGTCGGCGGTGATCGCGCCCAGCACCCGCGCCGCGCGTGAGGGATGCCCGAGCAGCCGGTCCACGGCGTCGCCGAGGTCCGCCCCGAGGTCCCGCAGCGTCTTGGGGCCCTCGTCGGTGCGAAAACCCCGCTCCGGCACCAGGACGTTCTGCGGTGTGGTGCGCACCGTGCCGTTGCACAGGCACGAGGAGAGGGCGAGACCCCGCACCAGGCCCCGGTAGTCGTCGGTGGAGTCCACGACCACGGTGCTCAGACCCGTCCGGTTGGCGAACACGGCGGCCTGGCGGGCGTGCTGCTCCAGCCAGTCGGCGAAGCGTGCGGAGCCGGTGAAGTCGACGATGCGCACCGCCGGGTCGGTGGCCAGCCGCCGGTGCACCCGCTGCTCCGGTTCGGCCACCGCCAGCGTCACCACGTTCGGGTCGTGGCCGGCCTCCGCCAGCACCTGCCGGGCGACCCGCACGGTGATCGCCAGCGGCAGTACCGAACGCGGATGGGGGGCCACGACCACGGGATTGCCGGTCACCAGGCCCGCGAACAGGCCCGGATACCCGTTCCAGAGCGGGAAGTCGGGACAGCCGACGAGCAGGGACACCCCGCGGGGCACCAGAGCGCAGGTGCCCCGCAGCGCGAGCGGCCGGCCGCCCTTCTCGGCGCTCTCCCAGTGCAGGTCGGCCGGGACGCGTTCCGACTCGGCGAGCGCCTGGGCCACGGTCTCCAGAGCACGGTCCTGGGCGCGTGGCCCGGCGGCGCGGAAGGCCGCCGGCAGCGGCTGGCCGGTCGTGTGGTGCACCGCGAGGGCCAGTTCGTGGCTGCGGGTGTTGAGTCGGCGCAGGATCTCCACGGCGAGCCCGGCGCGTTGGTGGGTCCCGGCGGCCCGCCAGCCGGCCGCCGCCCGCCCGGCCGCCGCGACCAGCTCCTCGGGATCGCAGCGCGGGTAGGAGATGGCCAGAGCCACGCCGTACGGCGACGACTCCGTGTGCACCCACCCGCGCGCGCCGGGCTGCCCCAGATCGAAGGGCCGTCCCAGCAGTGAGCGGAACACCTTGCCCGCGGTGCGGGTGGACCTCATGCCCGCGTCGGCCGCGTCCTGGCCGGTCGCCTCGGTGAAGGGGCGACGGCACTCACCGGCGGCGAGGGCACGGACGACATCGTGGAGCAGCTCACCGTGCCGTTCGTAGGGGCCGGGGCGCACGGCCGTCAGCCTCGCCGGGCCGCGGCGAGCGTGAGCAGGGCGTCGTTCTCGTCCGGCAGTCCGATCGTCACGCGGACTCCCTCGCCGGGGAACGAGCGGACCACGACCTTCCCGTCCAGGCAGTGCAGGGCGAAGTCCCCGCTGTCCTCGCCGAGGGGCAGCCAGACGAAGTTGGACTGGGAGTCGGGCACCTCGTGACCCAGCGCGCGCAGCCGCGCGGTGACCCGGTCGCGTTCGGCGACCGTGAGGGCGGCCCGCCGGGCTACCTCAGCGCCCTCGCCGAGGGCGACGGCCGCGGCCCGCTGGGCGAGGGCGCTGACACTGAACGGCACCTGCGTCCGGCGTACGTGCGCGGCGATCCCGGGCGGCGCGACGCAGTAACCGACGCGCAGCCCCGCCAGTCCGTACGCCTTCGAGAAGGTCCGCAGCACCGCCACGTTCGGCCGGTCACCGAGGAGGGCGAGGCCGTCGGGAACCCGGTCTGGATCGGCGTACTCGCGGTAGGCCTCGTCGACGACGATCAGCACGTCCCGCGGCACCCGGTCCGCGAAGTCGGTCAGGGCCCGCGCCCCGACCGCCGTGGAGGTTGGGTTGTTGGGGTTGCACACGAAGACCAGCCGGGTCCGGGAGGTGATCGCCGCGGCCATGGCGTCGAGATCGAGGGCGTGGTCGCGCAGCGGCACCCGTACGGCCGTGCCGCCCGCGACGGCGGTGAGGATCGGGTACGCCTCGAACGACCGCCAGCCGAAGACCACCTCGTCACCGGGTCCGACGACGGTGTGCAGCAACTGCCCGCACACCTCGGAGGACCCGGCGCCCACCGCGATCCGGTCCGGCTCGACCCCGTGGTGCGCGGCCAGGGCCTCGACAAGGGAGGCGGCATGCAGATCGGGGTAGCGCGACACGCCGCCGGCGGCGTCCGCGACGGTTTCGGCCACCCCCGGCAGCAACCCGTACGGAGACTCGTTGCTGGCCAGCACGATGGCTCCGGGCAGTTTGCGGCCCGGGACGTAGGCGGGCAGCTGGGACAGGGACGCACGGACACGCACCATGCTGGACTCGCTTCTGCAGCGCTGGGGCCCGAGGTCTGGCCGTCGGGCACTTGACAGGGGAATCGTGAAGAGCGGACGACAGACGCTCAACTGTTTGGCGAATTCGGCTACGAATCGCCGAAATCGAAGCATCTGATCGGCAAACCGTCTTCGGGTGAACCCAGCGGGGCCTTCGGCATGAGACGGACGGCACGCCCTCCACCGGACGCCGCGTCTCCTTCTTGATCACGGGACGGACACACCGGGCTGTCGACGCCCCCGCCGCGGGCCAGGCGCCAGCAGACTGCTCGCCGCCCGAGCCGCGCGATGTCCGCGGCCGCCCCGTTCCGATCGAGGGAGATTATGCACAGCACCCGGACCCGCCTCCGCCACGGAGCCCTGACGGCGTGCGCGGCGGTTCTCGCGCTGCTCGCGGTCGGTTGCTCGAAGGCGTCCGCGGGCGCGCAGGCCGACGGCTGCCGCGACAACGGCCACTGGTCGCCACGGGAACGTGCCGCGTGGCTGCGCACCGCGGTGGCGTTTCATGGGACGGCCGACGGGGCGGACCCGTCGTACGAAGAGGCATCGGTCGTCGTCCGTGCACGGCATAACGGCGATGTCCGGGTGCTGTGCCAACCCCTCGCCGTGCAGGTCGAGTTCTGGACTCTCACGGCCACGACGACGGGGACGGACAGGTCGTTCGTCAAGCGCTACCGGCTGTCCACGGACGGAAGCAGGACCCGGACCGTCGGATTCCCCGCCGGCCTTCCCACCGGACAGGACGGAGCCTGCACCCGGATTCTCGTGGCGGCGCACACGGGCGAGCCCCTCGCCGACGGGGAACTGCCGTGGACGGCATCGGACCTGACCACTTCCGAGGACACGGACGTGCGGTTCGGGACGGAGCGGATCGGCGTGTACCGGCTGCTCCCGCCGCACGATTCCGCACGGTGCGACGCGGCCCGGTCGACCACCAGCCCCTCACCCACCAGGTCGACGATCTGGGACGTCAACCATCCGTGAGGCGGTCATGGCCGTGTGGTCGGCCGCGGCCATGGTCAGGTGTGCGGCGTGTGACCGGTGGTCCCCCTCCTGACTTGTAGGGTTGGGGCGTTTCCCGGGCAGCCCTGGTCGCGGTGCGGCTCAGGGTTGTCCCTCCGCCAGGTGCGTGCGGAGTCGGGCCGTCATGCGCAGGGCGTCGGGTCGCAGCGAGCCGGAGGCGACCTCTCGTACCCCACGGCCCGGAGGGACGGTCAGTCGCCAGCGGCGGGCGACGCAGGCGGTGACGACGGCCATCGCCGTGCGGGCGAAGACCTCTGTGACGTGGTGGCGCGGACCGATACCGAAAGGCAGGTAGGCCCCCCGCCCGACGCTTCTCCCGCGCTCGGGGGACCACCGGTCGGGATCGAAGCACATCGGATCGGGGTACACGGCGGGGTCCCGGTGCAGCGCGGTGGGACTCAGCAGTACCTCGGTGCCGGGGGAGAGTGCCTGGCCGCCCAGGTCGAGTGGCGCGGTGATCCGATGAACCTGCAGCCACATGGGGGTGTGCAACCGAAGGGTCTCATCGATGACCTGCCGGGTGTAGCGCAGGTTCCGGATGTCCTTGGGGACGGCCCGGTTCGCGGGACCGGCTCCGGGTATCACCCGCAGTTCCCGGTGCAGGCGCTCGCGTACCAGGGAGTGGCGATCCAGCTCGTGGAAGAGCCAGGACAGGGCGACGGCAGTGGTCTGCGTGCAGGCCCTCATGATGGCGACCGCCTCGTCACGGATCCGGGCGTCGGCGAGCCCCCGGCCGACGCCCTCCTCGTCCCGCTCGGCGAGCAGCAGGGACAACAGGTCGCCGTGGTCCCTTCCGTCCGCCCGGTAGGCGGCAACGACCTCGTCGATCAGCTGCCCGAGCCGGAGCGCGGCCCGGCCGAAGCGGCGGTTGCCGGGGGTCGGTGCCTTCTCCCACCAGGGAAAGGGGGACATGGCACGGCGGTCCGATTCGGCCCCCACCATCGGCGACAGGCGGAAGCACTCGTCCGCCGCGGTGCGGACCTGCTCCGCGGAGCACAGCGACCGAGCCGCGATGCGCAGCGTCAGAGCGTGCATCTCCCGGTCGATCCTCAGCGTCCGGTGGTTGCTCCACGCCCCGATGACCGTCTCGGTCTCACGGCTCATGATGTCCACGCAGCGCCGGATGCCCTCCTGACGGAACAGGGATTCCCTCAGATCCTTCCTCAGGGAGCGCTTCAGGGCTTGTCCCCAGGGCTGCCGTGTCGGCTGCCGGCCGTGGTGGACCTGCAGCCGGCAGCTCATCAGGGCGCCGCCCGGCACGGGGCGCGGCTGGTGGATGAAGTGCCGCCTGCCGGGCGAGTTCTCTCCGGCCGTCAGCAGACGGCGCACCAGTTCCGGCGAGTTGAGGACGTAAACCGGGCGCCGGCCGAGGTACACCCGTACGACGTCGCCCTGGTCACGCAGTGACTGCAGGAACTCCAGGCGGCCGCGGGCGAGCGACACTGCGTGCCCGACCCCGGGAAGCCGGCCGGGACTCGTCGGCACTTCTCGCGGTGCGCATGGCACAGCGTTCCTCCCTTGTCCTTCGGTACGGATGTCCTTCCTGCGCGATCGATCGCTCACCGACGGAGCGGGTTCCGCCCTCGGGCGAGCAGGGCGATGCAGCACAGCGCCCCGATGGCCAGGACGATGATGTACGCCGCGACGGCGAGGGAGGTGCCGAAAACGTCCAGCAGCAGCACCATGATCAGCGGTGCGAACCCGCCGCCCACGATGGTGGCGAACTGGTAGCCGAGCGAGGCTCCGGTGAAGCGCATCTCCGGCGTGAACAACTCGGTGAACAGCGCCGCCTGCGGACCGGACATGAGGCCCAGGAACAGGCTGCACACGAGCATCCCGACGAACAGGCCCGCGTAGCTCGCGGTGTCGATCAGCAGGAACATCGGCACCGCCCACACCATCAGGCCGATCGTGCCCGCCGTGTAGACCTTGATCCGCCCGATCCGGTCGGAGAGCGCGGCGGACGAAGGGCCCACCGCGAGCTGCACCACGCTGAGGACCAGGGCGATCAGGAGGATGGGGTCGCGCTTCAGGCCGAGTTCACGCGTGGCGTAGTCGAGCGTTCCGGTGGCCATGATGTAGAAGGTCGCCGTGTTGACCATGAACGAACCGCCCGCCAGCAGCACGGTGCCCAGGTGGTGGCGCAGCACCTGCTTCAGCGGCGACCGGCGGCTCTTCTGCGCGCGCTCTTCCGCGGCGAGCCGGGCCTCCGCCGCGCGGAACTCGGGCGTTTCCTCCACCCGCCGATGGATGTACCACGCGATCCCCACCACGAGGAGGCCGGCCAGGAACGGGACCCGCCAGCCCCAGCTGGTGAAGGCGGCGGGGGACACGGCCTTCTCCGCGGTCAGGAACACGGCGTTGGCGAGGATCAGACCGAGCGGCACGCCCAACCCGGCGATGCTCCCGTAGAGCCCCCTCTTGCCCGCAGGGGCGCTCTCGGTCGCCAGCAGCACCGAACCGCCCCACTGGGCGCCCACGGCGGCACCCTGGATCAGGCGCAGCGTCATCAGCAGTACGGGGGCGGCGATGCCGATCGACGCGTAGTTGGGCAGCAGGCCGATGGCCGCGGTGGCCACGCTCATGACGAGGAGGGACACGACGAGCACCGGCTTGCGTCCGTGCCGGTCACCGAAGTGCCCGCCGATGACGCTGCCCAGCGGCCGGGCCAGGAAGCCCACGGCGAACGTGGCGAACGAGGCGACGGCGCCTGCCGCCGGGCTGGCGGAGGGGAAGAACTCGCTGCCGAAAACCAGGGCCGCGGCCGTGCCGAAGAGGAAGAAGTCGTACCACTCGAACGTGGAGGCCAACGCGGCCGCCCCGGCGCCTCTGCGGTGCGTGGCGGGGCCTGGTGCGTCGTCGGTGGGCGTGCTGGTCCGGGCTTCCGATGCCATCGTCTGGCCTTCCGTGTGAGTGCAGGGGGTCTTCCGGCGAGACCTGGGCCGCGGTCGTCGTCCGCGGCGGCTCGTTCCGGAGCGTTTGTCGTGGGCGGTGGTGCCTCGTCGGCCGTGTGGTGGCCGGGTCGCGTACGCGGTCTCACCACCGCCCGGTTCACCAGGTGACGGGCGTCCTCATGTCACCAGGTGACGGGAAGTTCGTGGACGCCGTAGATGGCCATGTCGTGGCGGAACGGGATCTCCTCGAGTGGAATCGCGGTGCGCAGGCCGGGGATGCGCCGCAGCAGCGTCGGGTAGACGATCTGGAGTTCCGTTCTGGTGAGGCTCGCGCCCAGGCACTGGTGGATGCCGTGCCCGAACGAGATGTGGTGCCGGGCCTGCCGGTGGATGTCCAGCCGTCCCGGGTCGTCGAAAACGGCCTCGTCGCGGTTGGCGGCGTCGCCGAGGAGGACCACGCCTTCGCCGGCGCGAATGATCTGCCCGTTCAGCTCGACGTCCTCCATGGCCACCCGGCGCACGCCGCTGTGTCCGATGGTGAGGTACCTCAGTAGTTCCTCCACCGCGTTCGCGGCGACTTTGGGGTCGTCCGAGTCGCGGAGCTCTGCGAGTTGTTCGGGGTGCTGGAGGAGGGCCAGGACACCCAGCGAGATCATGTTGGAGGTGGGCTCGTGCCCCGCCAGGAGCAACAGGACGGCGGTGCTGCACAGTTCGGCGCGGGTGAGGTGGCCCGGCCGCACCTGCTCGATGACCAGACGACTGATCAGGTCGTCTCCGGGTTCGCGCTCCTTGGCCTCCACCAGTGAGTCGAGGTAGTCCTGGAGTTCCAGACGGGCCGTCTTGGCCTGTTCCGGGGTGCAGTCCCGGGACACCAGCACCGAGTTGGCCTGCTGGAAGAAGGCGTGGTCGCGGTACGGGACGCCGAGCAGTTCGCAGATGACCAGGGTGGGCAGGGGC
>NZ_VJZE01000320.1 GCF_009377205.1 Streptomyces phyllanthi | reverse complement strand
GGTGGGAAAGGTGCTGGGGCGGCGGAAGGCGTCGTGAGCCGCGGGCGGGCCGGGGCCGAAGCTGTCGGCCGCGCTGGGGCTGAAGCTGTCGGCCTTGCCGACTGGGCCGGCCTTGTCCCGAGGCTCACAGCTCTGTCCGACCAGCCCCTTATCCCGTGCTGAGCCGGGGCCGGGCACACTGGGGGCATGACGACTGGCGCTCCGACTCCCACGTATCCCGCCCGGCCGCGGCGCTCGCGGATGCGTACGTTCCTGCCGCTGGGTATCGCCGCGTGGCTCGTGCTGGAGATCTGGCTGCTCACGCTGGTCGCGGGCGCGGCCAGTGGCTTCGCGGTCTTCCTGCTGCTGGTCGCCGGTTTCGTCCTGGGGTCCGTGGTGGTCAAGCGGGCCGGGAGGCGGGCGTTCCGGAACCTGACCGAGACGCTGCAGCGACAGCAGAGCGGGGAGGCTCCCGCGACCGGTGGCAACACTGAGGGCAATGGCTTCCTGATGCTGGGTGGTCTGCTGCTGATGCTGCCCGGCCTGGTCTCCGACGTGGTGGGGCTGCTCCTGCTGATTCCGCCGCTTCAGAAGGCCCTGAGCCGTTACGCGGAGCGCACCTTCGAACGCAAGATCCGTGAGGCCGGTACCGGCAGCCTGGGCGACGCCTTCCAGCAGGCCCGCATCCACCGCCCGGACGGCAAGGTCGTGCAGGGCGAGGTGATCAGGGAGGACGACGGGGACGCTCCGCAGGGGCCACGGCCGCCGTTGAATCGCTGAGTTTCTCCGCCTCCGCCGAGGGGGCTCCGCCCCCTGGGCTCCCGCTCCTCAAACGCCGGAGGGGCTGACGCTGGGGGTCTCGGGGCGCAACCCGTCCCGAGAAGTGGCTGAGCGCAACACGAAACCGCGGGCCCCGTACATCCTTGTACGGTGCCCGCGGGCTTCGGTCGTGCTGTGTATGCCGCCCAGCCCCCGGAGGGGCTACGCGGACTTGCGGCTGTCCCGCGGATGTACCGCGATGTTCATCGCGCCGGAGCGGAGAACGGCCAAGCGCTCCTCAAGGACCTCTTCGAGTTCCTCTCGTGTGCGCCGCTCCATCAGCATGTCCCAATGCGTGCGCGCGGGCTTGGCCTTCTTTTCCTCTGGACCGTCGCCATCCACGAGGAGTGCCTGGGCCCCGCAGACCTTGCACTCCCACTCCGGCGGGATCTCCGCCTCGACCGAGAAGGGCATCTCGAAGCGGTGCCCCTTCTCGCATGCGTACTCCACGGCCTGGCGCGGGGCCAAGTCGATGCCGCGGTCCGTCTCGTAGCTGGTCACCACGAGGCGCGTGCCGCGAAGAGCTCGCTCACTCATGAATCGTGCCTCCCGGGCTTGTCGCCCACAGGACAGGTGTCGCTGTCGTCGTCATCCGGTCAACGTCCGGTCGGCGGTAAAGATTCCCGTTCCGTGTCCCGTTCCGGGTCATGCGTCGCCGTCGTAGCCGCAGCCTTGTCAACCAATGCAGTACCCACCGGCGCCCGGTTTGTCACATCTGACAGCAGATGTCACCTAGCGTTTCGGCATCTTTGACGCGCAGTAACGGTACGCCTGGCAGGCCAACCGCGTACACTACAGCCCTTTCGCCCCTGGTGCTAAATCCGTTCCGGTACGGGATTGCCCGCGTCGCTGATCGCCTGCCGCACCGGAACCCGTGCGAGCAGGGCGAATCCCAGGACGAAGAAGACCAGCAGAGAGATGATCGCGTCCCGATAACTTCCGGTCAGCTGGTATGTCAGACCGAACAGCAGCGGGCCCAGCCAGCTCATGCCGCGGTCGCTCATCTCGTACGCCGAGAAGTACTCGGCCTCCTTCCCGGGCGGGACGAGGTGTGAGAAGAGTGACCGCGACAGGGCCTGGCTGCCGCCGAGGACCAGGCCGATCCCGGCCGCCAGAACGAAGAACCACACCGGGGCGCCTGCCGGAAGGAAGTATCCCGCGCCCAGGGTCAGCGTCCATGCGACCAGCGAACCCAGGATCGTGCGCTTCGCCCCGTACTTCCGGGCCAGCCGTCCCATGCCCAGCGCGCCCGCCACGGCGAGCAGCTGGACCAGCAGCACCGCCCCGATGAGTGTCGACTGTCCGAGGCCCAGTTCCTCGGAGCCGTACACCGAGGCCTGGGAGATCACCGTCTGGATGCCGTCGTTGTAGACGAGGTACGCCAGCAGGAAGGCCAGCGTCAGCGGGTGGCGGCGCATGTCCCGTACGGTCGCCGCCAGTTGGCGCAGGCCGGGGGCCGTGGCCCGGGTCTCCGGAGCCCGGCGGTCGCGCAGCCGCCGCAGCGGAACGAGGGTGAAGGCGCCCCACCACAGGCCCGCCGAGGCCAGACAGATACGGACCGCTGTGCTTTCGGACACACCGAAGCTGTCGTGGGCGGTGAACAGCACCAGGTTCAGGACCAGGACCAGTGAGCCCGCCGCGTAACCGAAGGCCCAGCCGCGGGAGGAGACCGCGTCGCGCTCCTCGGGGGACGCGATCTGCGGCAGGTAGGAGTTGTACAGCATCATCGAGACCGACTGTGCGGCGTTCGCGATGACGAGCAGGAGGCCGCCGAGGAGGTAGCGGTCACCGTCCAGGAGGAACATGCCCGCCGTCGCGGCCGCCCCCGTGTAGGCCGCCGCCGCTAGCAGCGGCTTCTTGCGGCCCGTACGGTCGGCTGCCGCGCCCACCAGGGGCATGACCAGGACGGCCACGATCACCGACACTGACACCGAGTACGCGAAGAAGGATCCGGCGCGGACCGGGATGCCCAGGGGGTGGACGAAGCCGTCCGCGTCCGCCGCCGACTTGGCGACCGAGGTGAGATAGGGGCCGAGGAACACGGTCAGCACGCTGGTCGAGTAGACGGAGCACGCCCAGTCGTAGAAGTACCAGCCGCGCTGCTCGCGCCGCCTTCCGGCGGCCTCGTCCGCCCCGTCCGTCCGCACGGTGTCGATGCCCACCCGTGCCCTCGCTTCCCCGGTGTGCGGGCCGCGCGAGGGTCAGACCCAGGTTCCCCGGTCCTCGAGAACCTTGCGCAGCGTGTCGATGTGATCGGTCATGATGCCATCCACGCCCAGGTCCAGGAGCCGGTGCATGCGTTGCGGTTCGTTCACGGTCCACACGTGGACCTGGAGCCCGCGCGCGTGGGCGGTGCGGATGAACCGGTGGTCCACCACGGGGACCCCCGACTGGGACTCGGGCACCTGCGCGGCCACCGCCGAGCGGCGCGGGGCGGCCGGCACGCCCCACGAGCGCAGCCGGAGCGCCAGGACGCCCCGGGTGCCGTACGACGTGGCCAGGCGCGGGCCGGCCAGGAGCTGGGCGCGGGCGACGCGCGCCTCCGAGAACGAGCCGACGCAGACGCGGTCCCAGGAGCCGGTACGGGCGATGAGGTCCAGCAGGGGATGGAGGGTCGGCTCCGCCTTCATGTCGACGTTCCAGCGCACCTCGGGGAACTCCTCGAGCAGTTCCTCGAAGAGGGGCACCGGCTCGGAGCCCGCCACGCGCGCGTGCCGTACGTCCTTCCAGGGCAGGTCCGCGATGCGGCCCGCGCCGTCGGTCAGCCGGTCCAGGGTCGCGTCGTGGAAGGCGACGAGCTGTCCGTCGGCCGTGGTGTGCACATCGGTCTCGATGTACCGGTAGCCCGCCTCGACCGCGCGCCGGAACTGGGCCACGGTGTTCTCCAGGCCGTCCGCCGCCCCGCCCCGGTGGGCGAAGGCGATCGGGCCGGGATGGTCGAGGTACGGGTGGCGTACGGGCGTGGTCACCTGGGCAGTATCGCCCGCTCGGACGGACCGGTGGCAACGACCGTGCTGCCGGATGCCGTGGGGACGGCGAACACCCGCAGGAACAGCTGGGCCAGCGGACCGATGGACAGCGCGTAGAGGATCGTGCCGACGCCGATCGTGCCCCCGAGGGCGAAGCCGGTCGCCACGACGGCCACCTCGATCGCCGTGCGGATCAGGCGGATCGAGCGGCCGGTGCGCTGGTGCAGGCCCGTCATCAGGCCGTCTCGCGGGCCCGGCCCGAAGCGGGCCGCGATGTAGAGGCCGGTCGCCGCGCCGTTCAGGAGGATGCCTGCGACGAGCAGGGGAACCCGTACGGACAGGGCGTGCGCGTCGGGCACCGCCGCGAGGGTGGCGTCCATCGCGAGGCCGACCACGAAGACGTTGGAGACCGTGCCGAGGCCCGGGCGCTGGCGCAGCGGGATCCACAGGAGCAGCACCGCCGCGCCCACGATGATCGACATCACGCCGATCGTCAGCCCGGTGAGCTTGGCGAGCCCCTGGTCCAGCACGATCCAGGGCGCAAGGCCCAGGCCCGCCTCCACAAGGAGCGCCATGCTCGCGCCGTACAGCGTGAGACCCGCGTACAACTGGATCAACCGTCGCCCGAGACGGCGCTGCGTGGATGGGTCGCTGGACAAGACGTGCCCCCCTGAGGTGGTGGAAGTGGCCTGGCGCATGACACCCTGTGGCTTGGCGGGATACGCCATCCATGGCCAATTCGGGGAAGGTGGACTGAAAAATATGGCCCAGTGGACTTCGGCGGTGGGTGCTGCCCAGCTCGCGCGGCTGCTCACCTCCCAGCAGGAGCGCCCCGCGGGCCCGGGAGCCCGCCGTCCGCCCGCCTATCGCGCGCTCGCCGACGGGATCCGGCTGCTGGTGCTGGAGGGCCGGGTGCCGGTCGCGGCGCGGCTGCCCGCCGAGCGGGAGCTCGCGCTGTCCCTGTCCGTGAGCCGGACGACGGTCGCGGCGGCGTACGAGGCCCTGCGCACCGAGGGGTTCCTGGAGTCCCGCCGCGGAGCGGGCAGCTGGACCGCCGTACCAGCCGGTAACCCGCTTCCCGCGCGCGGGCTCGAACCGCTCCCGCCCGAGGCGCTCGGCTCCATGATCGACCTGGGGTGCGCGGCCCCGCCCGCCCCCGAGCCCTGGCTCACCCGGGCCGTGCAGGGCGCCCTGGAGGAGCTGCCCCCGTACGCCCACACGCACGGCGACTACCCGGCCGGGCTGCCCGCGCTGCGCTCGATGCTCGCCGAGCGGTACACCGCGCGCGGGATCCCGACCATGCCCGAGCAGATCATGGTCACCACCGGAGCGATGGGCGCCATCGACGCGATCTGCCATCTCTTCGCGGGACGCGGTGAGCGCATCGCCGTGGAGTCGCCGTCCTACGCCAACATCCTGCAGCTGATGCGTGAGGCGGGCGCCCGGCTCGTGCCCGTCGCGATGGCCGAGGGGCTCGCCGGATGGGACCTGGACCGCTGGCGGCAGGTGCTGCGGGACGCGGCGCCGCGGCTGGCGTACGTGGTGGCCGACTTCCACAACCCGACGGGCGCGCTGGCCGACGAGGACCAGCGGCGGCGGCTCGTGGACGCGGCCCGGGCCGCGGGGACCGTACTGGTCGTGGACGAGACGATGAGCGAGCTGTATCTGGACCCGGAGCTCACCGACGCGATGCCCCGGCCGGTCTGCGGCTTCGATCCGGGCGGTTCGGCCGTCATCACGGTCGGCTCGGCGAGCAAGGCGTTCTGGGCGGGTATGCGCATCGGATGGGTGCGGGCCGCTCCCGACGTCATCCGCAGTCTTGTCGCGGCCCGTGCGTACGCCGACCTCGGCACACCCGTGCTGGAGCAGCTCGCCGTGAACTGGCTGATGAGCACCGACGGCTGGGAGCAGGCGGTGGGCATCCGGCGCGGCCAGGCCCGCGAGAACCGGGACGCGCTCGTCGCTGCCCTGCGCCGGGAACTGCCCGGCTGGGAGTTCGACGTGCCGCGGGGCGGGCTCACCCTGTGGGTGCGCACCGGAGGGGTGTCGGGTTCGCGTCTGGCCGAGGCCGGGGAGCGTGTGGGTGTGCGTGTGCCGTCGGGTCCCCGGTTCGGGGTCGACGGGGCCTTCGAGGGGTATGTGCGGCTGCCGTTCACCGTGGGCGGTGCGGTGGCCGACGAGGCGGCCGCGCGGCTCGCGGCGGCGGCGCGGCTGGTGGAGACGGGCATTCCCGGGGGCGTGGAGGCGCCGCGTACGTTCGTGGCGTGACCGGGGCCTGTCCGGCGGATCAGGGCCGGACAGGCCCTGGAACGGGTCAGCTCTCGGCCACCGCGGCTTTCGCGGGGACCGCCTCCGTGCCCTCCGGTCGGGCGTCCGTCTTCGGCGGTTCGGGGTCGGCGTCCGCCGCCACCGTGTCCGCCGGAGCCGTCCGGGGCGGCAGCAGGTCCAGCACCGCCTGCCGGTGGCTCTCCGGTGTGGCGTCGTCGTACGGGTCCGGGGTGGCCGGCACCTGGAGACGGTGGACGGGGCCGGTGCCCAGGCGGGCGTACCCGCGGCCGGGCGGGACGTCCACAGCGGGTGTGCTGCGCGGGCGCGTGCCCAGGACGTCCTTCAGCTGCTCCGGGGAGGCGGGGCCGAGCACCACGCGCGCGCGTGTGTGCTGGAGTACCGCCTCGGAGAGGGTGTCCAGGCCGTCGAACTGCTCGGCCACGACGACGGTCACGTTCGCCGGGCGGCCGTGGCGCAGCGGTACCTGGAGGAGGGACTGCGGATCCCGGCCGCGGTCGGCGGCGGCCACGTGTCCCAGAGCGCCGGGACGGTCCAGCAGGATCCACAGGGGGCGCCTGGTGTCCTCCGGCGGCGCGTGGCCCGCCTGACGGGCGCGGTTCGCGGCGATCAGCCGGCGCTCCGTCTCGTGCGCCGCCCACTCCAGGCTCGCCAGCGTCCCGGCGAGCCCGCACTCCACGGCCAGTACCCCGTCCCGGCCGGTCAGGCACGCGTAGTCGCCGGTGCCGCCGCCCTCGACGATCACGACATCGCCGTACCGCAGGGTCTGGAGCGCGATCGAGCGGAGCAGGGTCGTCGTACCGCTGCCCGGTTCGCCCACCACCAGCAGGTGCGGCTCCGTGGAGCGGACGCCGGTGCGCCAGACGACCGGAGGGACGTCGAGCTGTTTGCCTCCGTGGGCCAGGGGCAGCGTGCGCTGGACGTGGGTGGGGTCGGTGAAGCCGAGGACGGTTTCGCCCGGTGCCGTGACGAAGCGCTGCGTGGCGATGCCGGTGGGCAGTGGTGCGAGGACCCTGACCGTGAGGTGGTTGCCCTCCTCGTCCCAGTCGAACAGGTACTCGCGGCCGCGGCCGGACTTGGCGTGCACCACCTGCTCGATCCGCGCGCGGGACTCGGCCTCGCCGTCCGTGAAGTACGCCGGATAGAGGATCTCCAGGTGCCGGAGGCGTCCGGAGTCGTCGAAGTCGTACGCCGGGAACGCCGTGCGCCAGTCGCCGCCGTGTACGTAGAGGGGGGCCGTGGCCTCCACGGCTGTGAAATAGGGCACGAGAGCCTCGTACAGCGCCTGGAGGCGCTTGATCTGCGCCTCCTCGGGGACCTTGGACTTCGGCGCGGAGTGCTCACGGCCCTGCCAGGCCGCCGCCGCCATCAGTCCGATGAGGGCGAGCAGCGGGCCGTACGGCACCAGGGCCACGACCAGGATCACCGACGCCCCCAGAAGGAACAGCGATCCGCGCCTGTCCTTCGGGGTGTCTGCCCACTTGCGCCGTCCGGCGGCCGCCAGCCGGCGCAGGCCACGGGTGATCGTGATCAGTGGGTGGAGAACGTCGGTGGCGCCGTCGGCTGCCGTCCGGGCCAGTTCCCGGCTCCGGGCGAGGTGCGTGCTGCCTTTGCTCAGGATGCGGGGGAGGGGGCGGCGGGCCACTGCTGTCTCCTGGGGTGCGTACGGGCTGGAGCGGGGTCAGAAGCTGATCCCGCCGAGGAGGTTCGCGAAGCTCTCGCCTCCTGCCTTGATGCTCGGGGCGAGGGCCGTACCGCCGAGGTAGAAGCCGAAGAGCGCCGAAACGATGGCGTGGGACGGCTTGAGGCCGTCCTTCCGGAAGAAGAGGAAGACGATGATGCCGAGCAGGACGACGCCTGAGATGGACAGAATCATTTGTGCTCTCCTGGTCGAGGGGGACAGTCACCATGAGTTCTTCCAGGATCACAGAAGGTATTCATACTATAAAAGGTGCATATGGGTGAATTCGGGTTGATTTCCCTCGAACGGTGGAGCCGCTGCTGGGCCGGCCGGGCCGGTGTGGCGCCTGGTGGAGTCTGCTGTGATCTTTGCCTCGGGCGGTTCCGGTCATGTGCGGGCGGATCCCAGTACCCTGTCGATTCACTCGTACGGCGGCACCGACCTACCGTCGTACGGACCCGATGCCGTTCCACGGAGCCACTCCGGCTCCTCTGCTCGCTGTGAGAGGCGGTCCGCCCATGGTTGACGCCCCCGACCCCGAGGTCGTGGAGCTCGCGACCAAGATCTTCGACCTGGCGCGCCGGGGTGAGACCGAGACGCTCGTGGAGTACGTCGACGCGGGCGTTCCGGCCAACCTCACCAACGACCGCGGCGACTCGCTCGTGATGCTCGCCGCCTACCACGGCCACGCCGACGCGGTGCGCTCCCTCCTGGAGCGCGGCGCCGAGGCCGACCGCGTCAACGACCGAGGCCAGACACCGCTCGCGGGGGCGGTCTTCAAGGGTGAGGAGGCGGTCATCCGGGTCCTCCTCAACAGGGGCGCCGACCCCCTCGCGGGCACTCCGTCGGCCGTCGACACGGCCCGGATGTTCGGCCGGACGGAACTGCTGGAACTGTTCGGCGCACGCTGATGAAACTTTTTTGACCAGCGCAGACACGGAAGACGGGGGAGGCGGTACGGGGCCGCCGGAAATTTCGGTCGCGGCAGGAAGAACCGCCGGGTCATCATGACGTCGTGATTCACGGACACGATGGCTGGGCAGGTGTTGCCGCACCGCGTGGGCCGTGATGCGGTCCGCATGGGCCACCGACGAGAGGCAGAGGAAGATGGTCTACAGCAAGCAAGAGACGGCGGGCGCTCCGACGTGTTGTCACGCGGCCAGGTAGTTGCGGATCCCCGGTTGCGTCGACGCTTGATGTGAGGCTGTTTCCCATGTTCGAACCGGTCATAGCGCCCAGCGGTACGCTGCTCGGCCTCCTCCAGCGGGGCCGCGGCGACGGTACGCTGCACGCGCTCACCGCCCCGCGGGCCGAGGCGCTCGCGGCACTGAACCACTGTGTGCTCAGCGACCCCCGCCACGACTGGCAGGTGGAGAACCGCTCGCTGTACTACGCCCGTCTCTACCTCGACCTCCACGGCGAGCTGGACGAGATCGAGCGGCACCTCTTCGCCGCCGAGGACGTGCTCGACACGTGCGAGTCACGCACCGGGCTCGCCCTGGCGGTCCTCGGGCACCTCGCCTCGTACGGCAGGCGGGACGCGCTCGAACTGCTGCGCAGGTACGCGGCGCACGGCACCAACTGGGCCTGGGCCCTCGACGAACTGGCCCTCAGGGACGACGACGCCGGACTGCGTGCCCTCGCGGCGCCCGTGCTGGCGCGCTTCTCCACCGACGCGGAGGGCGAGGCCGAGCTCGCCACCGTCGTCCGCGACGCGTTCGAACCACGGCCCTGGCGGCTGTGGGCCGAGGACTCCCGCGAATCGATCGCCACACGCGTGCGTGCCGCCCAGGAAACCGGCTGCTTCGACCGATGGCAGCGGCAGATGCGACCTACCGGGCCCCGTCCGGGCTGGAGCGTGCGGGCCGTCTTCGAATGGGCCCAGCAGGGGATCGAGCGCGGTGCCGTGCTCCATGTGCCGGCCGCCCGGTGTCTCACGGCCGTCGCGGGGCCCGAGGACCGGCCGGAGATCCTGGAAGCCGCCCGCGCGGGCAGTGACGGCGCCCGCTGTACCGCCTTGCGCTATCTCGCCGACGGCAATGATCCCGACGCCCTCGATCTGATCGAGGGCGCCGTGGCCGACGGTTCGGCGGCCGTCGTGGACGCCGCCGTGGACGCCTTCGAACGCATGTGCAGTGTCGCTGCCGTCGACCGGGCGCGCCGTTGGGCGCACCGGCCGGACGTGCTGGGCGCCGCCGCCGGACGCATGCTGGCCTGCCGGGGCGGCACCAAGGACAGCGACCTGGTCCTGGGCGCGCTCCGCGAGGCCGTACGGGGCGAGGGGCCGGACGCACCCACGCTGTGGACCCTCGTCGACGGCGCCGGACGGCTCGGCATCGTCTGCGCGGCCCCCGTTCTGCGTCACATCTACCGCGAGACCGCCTCGTCCCACCTCCGTGGCCGCGCCGCCCGCGCGCTGGCAGCCACCGATCCCTCCTTCCCGTCCGGCTTCGCCGTCGAATGCCTCTGGGACTGCGAGGAGTCCACCCGCGAGATCGCCGCCCGGCACGCCGAGACCGGTGACACCCGCGTCGTCGAACAGTTGCGCAGGCTCGCTGCCGATCCCGCCGAGGAGGACGAGGTCCAGACAGCCGTACGGAGCCGGATCGGACCCGACGCCCCCGCCGTATGACCTGCCGCGCATCCCCGGCGTATGAACAACTGGACAACTGCATGAACGCGGCGTGACCTGGGGGAAAGGGGCGCGGAGCCGGACGGGAGCGGAGCGCGATGCTCATGCGTCGTTCCCCGTCCGGAAAGATCCACGTTGACGCGGCCACGTCCGGCACGAGGACAACACCCGTATGCGTGTCGTCATCGTGACCGAGTCCTTTCCCCCCGATGTGAACGGCGTGGCCCACTGCGCCCTGCAGACCGCTCGGCACCTCGCCGCGCGCGGTCACGCCCCGCTCGTCGTGGCCCCGGCCTCCCCCAAGTCCTCGACTTCGCTCGGACAGGGAGGTACCCCCGTCTC
>NZ_VJZE01000031.1 GCF_009377205.1 Streptomyces phyllanthi | reverse complement strand
CGCCCAAGTCGCCGAGCCGGAAACCCTATTCGGACCGGGCCGCGAACGCTGGGTCTCCATGGCCGAAGCCCTCGGCTGGGGCGCCACCGACCGCCCCGTGCCGACCGTGTGTGCCGGCGGCGGACCGGGAGGCGGCCCCGAACCGTTTCCCTCCGGTTCCCGAAAGACCCTCTCCGACGCCCGCGACCGCGGCACCTGGAAACCCCAGCCACCCGGCACCAGCATCATCCTGAAGCCCCAAACCAGGGGAACGGGTTGGACCGCTCGCCACGGCGCTCGCGCCGACAGCCCAGCCGACGGCCCGGCCCCGACCTTCACCAGCAAGGCCACCCACTGGCGCTGGGCGCTGCGGAACAACAACCAGGCCAACGCCACCATCCGCGACCAGGACAAACCGGCCGGAACCCTCTTCTTCGGCCACCGCGCAAACGAGTGCACGTGGGTCGCTGAGCCTGTCACAGACGACACAGATGCCGAGGCACTGCCCGAGCCGATCCGTATCACCGCCCGTGAGGCGGGTGTCCTGCAGACCTTCCCAGCTGACTACCCCTGGCAGGGAAACAAAGGCCAGCAGTTTTCCCAGATCGGAAACGCCGTCCCACCACGCCTGGCCGCACACCTCCTCGCCCCGCACCTCGGCAGGGCCTTCAGCCGCGACGACTTCGACCTTGCAGCCTGATGGACGACGACATCGACGACCTGCCACCGCCCGACGCCCTGCTGCACGCCGAACAGGCTCTCCTCGGCGCCCTTTTCGCCGCCCCTGAGCGCCTGGACGACATCGGCTGGCTTCAGCCTGAGCACTTCTACCGCCCTGTGCACAGCGCCCTCTTCGCCGCCATGCGCTCCGTCGATGAGACCGAACCCGGTCTCGCGTGGCTCAACGCGGTCGTCACGCGCGCCACTCAGCAGACGCCCGGCACGACCGCGGTATACGCCCACACCCTCATCGACGCCTGTCCGCGCCCCTCCCACGCAACCACGTACGGTCGGATGGTCCTCGCGGGCCACACACGCCGCAGCATCCGCGAACACGCTGACCGTCTCGCCCAGACAGCTGCCGAGTCCGCGCTTCCCAACAGAGTCGTCGCGATTTGCGCCCAAGCCGACACACTCAGCCGCCATCTCGAGCAACTGGCCGCCGACTGGCGTCCGCACCCCGGCTCACTCCCGCGATCGCCTGTCACGAGACCAGTGACTCCATGCGGAGACGAGGAACGGTACGCGGATGAACAAACCTTCCTCGCCGCCGCCACGACCCACCCGGCAGCTCTCAAGGACATCCGAGCCTTCCTTATCCCCGAAGACCTCAGCCACCCCGTCCACCAGGAGCTCGCCCGCTGCCTGCTCGCCATGAATCGTCGTGGCGATCCCATTGACCCCGTGACTGTCCTGTGGGAAGCGGAGCACCGCGGTCTCCTGCGGGACAGCGACGTGACCGCTCAATACGTGCTCGGCGTCTGTGGGAGGTCCTCTTTCGACCCGGTCTATTGGGCCTACCGAATCGTCGACCACGCCATCGTGAGCACCGCGGCTCACGCGGCGGAAGCCATCAGGCAGTACACCGACGACGTCACCCTCAGACCACACCAGATCATCACCGGAGCACGCCGGGTCCTGGGCACTGTCACAGCTGTCCGAATCCGCCGAGACGCTGCCGGCCAACCACGTATGCCGCCATCTCCACGAGCAGTAAGACGCGGTCCTCCGATCACACCGCCTCGAGTGACGCCGCTGCAATCTCGTCTGCGCCAGCGAAGCCCATCCGTCCTCCCCAACCCGACAGCGCCAAGGGCGCGACGGCAGACCTCGTAGGGAAGGCCAGACGTCCCGCTTCCCGCTCCGGGCCACCTACCTATGGCCCTTCGCGTCGCCGGGTGAGACCCCGGGGCTGGCTTACGATGCAGCCCCGGGGCAGTACCGGTTCGACACTTCCGAATCAGAGCAAGGCTGGATAGAAGACTGAAGAAGGGCTGACCGTCACAAGCGGCGGGCTCTCAACAAAATGCTGTGTGAGGGCTTCCCAAACAGGTCTACGATCCTGCCATGTCACAGCCCACCAACCCTTCTGCGAGCGTTCCGGCACCCGACGAATCGATCATGAAGCGCCTCGGTTATATTCGGCTGCTTCACCAGCAAGCGATGACGCAGTCATACGCGCCTGCGCCGCTGAACTTCTCGACCGTGCTCATGTTCCATGATGTCATGGAGTATTTTTTCATCGTGGCCGTTGCGCATCTCGGCGGCGAAGATATCGATCTCGACATACCGTTCTCGAGGAACGTCAAGAAGCTTCGAGCGCCAGACGGCAATCGTCTGTCCAATATTGATGTTGTAAGGAGAGTTGGCGACTACCGCAACGGATTCAAGCACGGTGGCTCTATCCCAGGGGCAGATCAGGTTGAAGAAACGCGTCGCGACGTGACCCTGTTCCTCGAAAGCAACTGCCCCCGGCTCTTTGGTGTCGAGCTCACCGACATCTCCATGTTGCATATCGTGCCCCAGGAAGCAGTACGCGGCCATTTGAAGACCGGGCGGTCAGCAGTCGATTCAGGAGACACTCGGGCGGGCATGGCCGAAGTGGCGATGGCGTTTGATCAGCTTATGTTGGATTGGGGCCGTGGTAAGTATCTACCGGGCTCAGCCTTCCGTACCCAGCGGTTCGACTTTAGCGGTAGATATCACAGGTCAAACCGGCGTATCGAGGCGTTTCCCACCTCATCGAACTCGGATATTCGGAGTGCGACCCGCAGTCTTGCTTCCTCCGTGGAGAAGGCGATGGAAGACCATGATGAACAGCTTGAAACGATGCGTCATGTGCTGCGCCTTCAAATTGCCGGTATAGATATGGCGGGCTATGCGCGCTTCGCGATGATCACCCCGCGCATTTCGGTGTCCGCGAATGGTCAGCGTCACGCCGTCGATGGAGAAGGGCAACTCCACTACACGCCCGAGAACTACGACTTCTGTGAGATGTTCGTTGTCAATTCTGCGCTACGGCTCGGTCAGAGCGACTTCGCGCTCTGGATGCCGCAGACGCACGGCGACTGGGGTCGGGCAAGAGCGGCAATGGAGGCCAACGGCGGTCGTCTGCCTGATGACATGAAGTAGTGCATCCTATTCGCTCGTAACACGACTTGTTGAGGTGGGCTGGTCGGGCGTGACCGGTAGGACGACTGCGCCGTTCGGGAGGTGCGAGTGCTTGACCGTGGATTGTGGATGACGAGCTTTGGGCGCTGATCGAGCCGTTGCTGCCGCCCTGACCGCAGGATCCCGGCTCGATCAGAGTGATCTGACCACTATGGCGTGGATCAAGCTGGAGAGGGGGTGCCACGCGCCGCTCGCACCGCACTGGCCTTGCAGCGGGCCAGGTGATCACCGGTTTCACCTGTCAGGCGGCCTCGAAGCTCTGCTGGAACAAGACCACCGCCGAAGAGATGTCGGAGTGGCTGCGGATCCGGACTTCCAGGTCGCCGCCGCCATTGTGCCCGAGTCCGCGGAGGTCTCGGGTGAAGCCGTCCACCAGTTCGACGGTCTCCGGATTCACGCGAAGCGTGACGACAAGGGCCTCCTTCTGCACACGCACCCACGCGAAGCCACGCAAGGCGCGGTACACCAGGCAGGTCTTGAGGGACTCCCGATGCACCTCGCCCAAGTCGAGCAGAGCCGCGTCCAGAGCGCCGAACAGGCGACACATCTCCGGCGAGGCCCCAGTCAGGTGGGTCACGGCCTGCTCGTCCGCGGTTCCCGATGCGTCGGTGACCGGTGAGAGGTGCTTACGAGAGCGTGGCTTGCCCGGGCGAGGACGCCCTACCGAGGATTCGACCAGGTCGAGGGTGAACAACTCGTCTCCGTAGGAGCGGTACAAGCGGTACCGCACAAGGTCCATCGCCTGTCCAAGGCACCTCACGGCGTGCGCGTCGTACCGAGTGAAGTCGCCGGCGACGCAGATCATCCGCGGGCTGGTCCAGTCGATCGAGGAAGCCACCGCAGGGCCCAGCTTCTCCGTCACCAGCAGGTTGAAGTCACCTCGGTGATCCAGAAGCCATGCCAGGTAGAAGAGTGCCTGGTTCATGACGTTCTGGTCACGGGCCCGCTTGTACTCCACGATCACCGGAGAACCGGCCTCATCCAGGCCGAGCGTGTCGATCCTGCCCCCGTGTGCATCACCCGTTGGGAACTCGGACGCGAGGAAACGTACGCCGAGCATCTCCTCCATGTTCGTCTCGATGAGACTCTGAAGGTGCCGCTCCAAGGGCATGCGCTCGCCGCGGACCTCGGTGGCGCGTCCTCCTGCGACGCGGAACACCTTCAGGTCGGCCACAGTCCCCCCAGCAACGGCGTCTCGGTACGGAGCAAGATTCTAGAAGTGGGAAGTGCTGGGCCCGAAACCGTTTGATCGACGCCTTCCGGACCGCCAGTGGGGCAGACCGAGGCCCTGGTCACGGAGAACCTTGCCGGTGTACAGGCGGAGGTGGCGGAACCCCCACATGCCCCGAACCGGGACCGACTAGGCTTGATCGGCGCCCATGAATCTCGATCGACGGCGTGCGGGCAGGGATGAGGAGTGCTGAGCGGCAAATGGCGGGGATGCCCGAGCGGATCGGCCGGTACACCGTGGCGAAGGAGCTGGGCTCGGGAGGCATGGGGGAGGTGTACCTCGCTTACACCCCCGGCGGTGACCCGGTGGCTGTGAAGCTGATCCGGAGCGACAAGCTGGATCCCCTCACGCGGGCGCGCTTCGAGAAGGAAGCGCTCATAGCCCGGACCGTGATCGGCACGAACAGGGTGGCACGCTTCCTGGATGCCGACCCCTTCGCGGACCGGCCGTGGCTGGCGATGGAGTACGTGGCCGGACGTACGCTCCTGGTGTGCGTGGACGAGTATGACGTCCTTCCGTTGCAGCTGGTCGCCAGCCTGGGCGCGCTGCTCGCCGAGGGCCTGAGCGCGGTGCATGCCGCAGGACTGCTACACCGGGATCTCAAGCCGCAGAACGTCATCATGGGCAAGGAAGGCCCCATGATCATCGACTTCGGACTGGGCGCGTTCATGGACGCCGCGAAGGAGTCCCTGTCGCACAGCGGCATGATCATCGGCACGGTGCGCTGCATGCCCCCGGAGCAGGCGAGCGGGCAACCGAAGGTGACGCCCGCAGCGGACGTGTACGCACTCGGCACCGTGCTGCTCTACGCCGCGGCCCGCCACTACCCGTACGACGGGGCGGCCTGGGAGGCTGTCGCTGTGCAGGTGGCCAACCCTGACATCGGGCCGGACCTGAGCGGCGTCCCGGAGGGGCTGAAGCCGCTGATCGCTTCGATGCTCGCCCACACTCCTGAGGAACGTCCGACGCTCGGAGCTGTGGCCGACGCCTGCGCGACGCTGCTGAAGAATGCTGGACTTGCACCGGCCGACGCTCGGCTCGCCCTGATCGCCCGGACCACCGCTGGCGGTACTCCGGACGCCGCCCAAGACCCCTTGTCTCCTTCCTTCGAGAAGCTGCTTGAGGACCAGGCCAAGATCACGGATGGTGCGGGCCCGGACTCCCCCCTCGATGGTCTGCAGCCGGATGCTGAGACCGACGAGCCGGAGCCGGAGGCCATGGCGCACAGTGAGCCGACGCCGGAACCAGCCCGGCCGGCCATGCCTCCGAAGGCGGAGCCGAAGGCACGGTCCACGCGCGGGCGGCCACCGGCGTCAAAGCGGGTGGCGGACGAGCTGCGGGCCGCGTACGCGGTGGATGCCGTGCTGTGACGGTCACGCTGTCGGTGCCTGGTGAGAAGCTTGGCGGACGGGTGTACGCAGCGGCCTTAGAGCTGTACGTAGACCAGTGAGGCAAACGGCGTGGGGCGCGCCGTGAGTAAGGATTCGGAGTAAGCGTTGGGCGTCGAGACGGGAACCGTGGGCAAGCAGAGCGACGCGGCGGGGGATGCCCGGAAGCCTGACGACGTCGCGCCGGAGGGGCAGCCGTTGGCCTCGGGCGGATACGCGCCGGGCGCGCAGGTCCTGATCCGCGACGACTTGTGGCTCGTGCGTAAGTGCACGTCCACGCGTGACGGGTGGATGGTTGAGGTCACCGGCATCTCACCGTTCGTCCGTGGAATGGACGCGACCTTCTACGACCGGCTGGATGTCGTGCAGGAGCTGGATCCGCGCGAGACCGAGCTGGTGCCCGACGACTCGCCGAACCACCGCCGATCCCGGCTCTTCCTTGAGGCGATCCTGCGGAAGACGTATCTGCCGCAGACCGAACACGGGCTGGCCCTGGCGGACAACTTCCTCATGGACCAGCAGATCCACCAGCTGCGGCCAGCGGAATTGGCGCTGTCGATGAAGAACCCGCAGCCGCGGATCCTGATCGCGGACGTGGTCGGTCTCGGCAAGACGCTGGAGATCGGAATCCTCCTGGCGGAGCTGATCCGGCGCGGGCGTGGCGAGCGCATCCTGGTCGTGACGCCGCAGCACGTTCTGGAGCAGTTCCAGCGCGAGCTGTGGACCAGGTTCGGGATTCCGCTGGTGCGTCTGGACTCGACCGGCATTCAGCGCGTCCAGCAGGACATCCCCGCAGGGCGCAACCCGTTCGCGTACTTCAAGCGCGTGATCATCTCCGTGGACACGCTCAAGAGCGACGTGTACGCGCACCACCTGGAGCACACCGACTGGGATGCCGTCGTCATCGACGAATCGCACAACCTGGTCAACCGCGGCACGAAGAACAACGCGCTGGCCCGCCTGCTGGCCCGCAAGACCGACGCACTCGTGCTGGCCTCGGCCACCCCGCACAACGGCGATGCCGCCTCGTTCGCCGAGCTGGTCAGAATGCTGGACGAGGCCGCGATCGCCAACCCGACCCAGTACGACGTGGGGGACCTCAAGCACCTCTATATCCGACGTACGAAGACCTCGCCCGAGGTACGGGAGTCGATCAAGGACGAGATCTGGAAGGACCGCGGCCCGTCCGAACCCATCCCCGTTCCCGCCACCGAGAGGGAGCTCGCGGTCTTCAGGGAGCTGGCCACACGCTGGATCCCCGCCGATCCGTCGGCACGGTCGGTGAGCCCGCACCAGCTCGTTCCGTACCGGCTGCTGAAATCGTTCCTGTCCTCGCACAAGGCCCTTCTGGAGACGATCAAGACGCGGATCGGCACCCTCGACGGTCCGCTGTCCGACAAGCCCAAGAACGGCACCAAACGGCAGACGCGGCCCGAAGGCCCGGCAGCGCGCGAAGCAGCACGGAAGGCGGAGCGGGACGCGTTGCTGGACCTGCAGCACCTCGCCGAGCAGATCGAGGACAACGACTCGTCGAAACGCAAAGCGCTAGTGGACGAACTGCGCGACCTGGGTGTCGGGCCGGGTTCCGACACCCGGGTCGTGGTGTTCTCCGAAAGCATCCCCACTCTGAAGTGGCTGGCCGAGACCGTACCGGCCGCCCTCGGTTTCGCACGCACAGCAAGCCCGGACGAGAAGAAGCCCTGGTTGGGATTCGGCGGAGCGGTGCAGGTCATGCACGGTGAGGCCACCACGGACCAGGAACAGCAGGACATCGTCGAGAAGTTCGGGCTGCGCGACGACCCGGTACGCATCCTGTTCACCGGCGACGTCGCCTCCGAGGGCGTCAACCTGCACCAGCAGTGCCACCTGCTGATCCACTACGACCTGCCGTGGTCCCTGATCCGCATCGAGCAGCGCAACGGCCGAATCGACCGGTACGGACAGCAGCAGCGCCCCGAGTTCCGTGCGCTGATCCTCACCAGCGACATACCGTGGCGGACCGACGAGGAGACGGGGCAGCCGCGCACGCTGGATGACCGCTTGGTGGGGGAGAAGCTCCTCAAGCGCGAGGAAGAGGCCCACAAGATCGAGAAGGAGGGATCGGCTGCGGCAGTCACCGGCCTCTACCGAGCCAGGGAGGAAGAGAACCGCCTCACCCAGGACCTGATCGCAGGACGCACGGTCGAGGAATCCCTCAAGCAGTCCCGACAAGGCGGAGCCGCCTTCCTCGCCGATATCCTCGGCCAGGTGGGCGCCGTCCACGAACGCCCCGAAGTGGCGCGCGCAGTAGTGCCGAAACTCTTCCGCTCCACGGCCGACTACTTTAACGAGGCACTGCGTCAGGTCTGCCGCCCCAACCCCGAGGACATGCTGTCCCTGCGCCGTGACGACGACGGCACCATTGCCTTCGAACCTCCGCGGGACCTGCTGTACCGGCTCAAAGCGCTGCCGAAGTCGTACCTGGACGAGCAGCAGATCATGCCGCGCAAGAACGAGCCGGCGCGCATGCGCGTCACCTTCTCCAAGAAGCTCGCCGGCAAGCGCCTGGAGGCGGCACGGGAGACCACCGAGTCCCAGTGGCCGAACGTCTCGTACGTCACTGACATCCACCCTGTCCTGGACTGGCTCACAGACAAGGTGCTTGTCGAGATCGGCCGGCACAAGGCCCCAGTGCTCGCCGCAACGGTCGACAGCCCCACGTACCTGGTCCAGGGCATCTACTCCAACGCGCTGGGCAAGCCCACCATCGTCGAATGGATGGCCGTATCCGGTCTCCCCGACAACCCGGTCGTGGAGGAACTGACCACAGACGTGCTGGAGCGGTACGGCGTCGGCCCGGACATGCCCGGCCGCGCCACACCCCGAGACCGGCCCGGTCTCAGCACGCACGTGCCCGCCGCTATCGACGTCGCACAACGTCATCTCGTCGGCCTCGAAGCCAAGTACCGCGAGCAGATCGACGAGGCCCTCGCCCCCTACCGCAGTCGGGTCGACAAGTGGCGCCAGGAAGCACTGTTCGCCACCGCCCGCCCGAAAGAAGCGGAGCTCAACCGAACCGCCGAGCGGCTGCTGAAACTGGCCAAGTCCCTGGAGACGGCCAGCGAACCGATGCTCCGCCTGCTGGCCGTCCTTGAACCGCACACCGCCGCTGAAGGAGGCACCGAGTGATGAGCACCGAATTCGACTCCTTCACGAACCGCGGCGAGTACCTCTCTGCGCACTACTTCGCAGAACAGCTCGGCACCGACCTGAAGAAGGGCATGTTCGCCACCTGGGCGCTGCGCGAGGGCGACGAGAACGACCCCCGGAAGACGCCGCGGGAACTTCTGCGTACTCTGCGCACCTCGTACCTCGCCGACGACATGCGCGGCTACTTCGCCAAGAGTGTCCAGGACGATGCCGAGGACGAAGCACGCCTCAACACGCACAACAACCCCGAGTGGACCAAGCGGCTCGCGGAGTGGCACCAGATGGTCCTGCGCGCCCTCGGCTACGACACCTCTCCAGCTGAACTCACCGTGCACCGCGCCGGCCGCGATCACACCCTGCCTGTCGCCTACCACGGCCACGGCGTCGTCGCCCTCGACTGCGGCTGGGCTGCCGACAATGACTCCGCTCTCAACGCAGGCGGCGCCGGGCGGCTGCTCAAGCCCTTCCGTATCGGCGCGAGCGAAGCGTACGAGACGGGCACCGCCATGGCCTCCTGGCTCTTCCAGAGCGAACTCGGCGAGGCAGGCGGCCCCCACCCCCGATTCATACTGCTGCTGTGCGGCGGCGTAATCGTCCTCGCCGACCGCCAGGCATGGAACGAAGGCCGCTATCTTGCGGTCAACCTCGACGCCGCACTGGAACGAAACGACCGCACCCAGCAGGGCGAACTCGCCACCATCGCCGCCCTGTTCGGCCTCGACATGCTCCGCCCCGGCGAGAACGACACCAGCCGTCTGATCGACGCCCTGCTCAAGGGATCCGGTGACAACGCGGCCGGCGTCTCCACCGAACTGCGCCATGGCCTGCAGCGTTCGGTCGAGATCATCGCCAACGAAGTCCTGGCCCGTATGGCCGACCCAAAGAACGACGTCACCCCGGCCGACATCGCAGACCCCAAGATTCCCTTCCCCCGCGAACTCACCCGCGAGGCGCTGCGCTACCTCTACCGCATCCTCTTCCTGCTCTACGCAGAAGCCCGCCCCGAACTCGGTATCCTCCCCGCCGACGACGGCTCCTACGAGGCCGGCTACTCCATGGCCCGTCTGCGTGAACTCGTCGAGCGGGACGAGGAACTGGTCGAGGAGGAGGCCAGGAAAGGCTTCCACCTCTACGACTCCCTCGACGTCCTGTTCAACAAGGTCAACTACGGCCACCGCGAGTACGGCACCGAAGCCGACGACGACCAGCCCGGCGACGACGAGGAGACCCGTAAGGCCAAGGCCGACCGCCGCAGCGAGGACCGCGGCCTGCGCTTCGAACCTCTGCGCAGCGAACTCTTCGAGCCGACCGCCATCCGCCTCATCGGCCGGGGCGTCGTCGACCCCCGCAGCGACGAGGACAACGACCCCCGCTGGCTCGACCTGCGCCTCCGCAACGAGGCCTTGCATGAGGTGCTGCGTCTGCTCACCATGAAGAAAGGCAGGCGGGGGGAACGCGGCGGCTTCATCTCCTACCGCAACCTCGGCATCAACCAGCTCGGCGCCGTCTACGAGGGACTGATGTCCTACACCGGCATCATCGCTGAAGAGGAGCTGTGCGAGGTGGCCCGCGGTGGCGACCCGGAGCAGGGCTCCTGGCTCATCCCGTCGCGCAAGCAGGACCAGTACCCGGACAAGTCCCTGGTTCAGTACGGCGAGCAGGACGCCCGCAAAGGCCTGCGCGGCGTGAAGAAGTACGAGAAGGGTTCCTTCGTCTACCGGCTTGCGGGGCGCGACCGGGAGACCTCCGCCTCGTATTACACACCCGAGTCGCTGACCAAGGTCACCGTCGAGCTGACCCTCAAGAACCGCCTCGACCAGAAGCGGGACGCCGACGGCAACGTCATCCGGACCCGAGCTGCGGAGCTGCTGAAGTACAAGGTCTGCGAACCGGCACTCGGCTCTGGCGCGTTCCTCAACGAGGCCATCAACCAGGTCGCCGACGAGTACCTGCGCCGCCGTCAGGAAGAGCTCGGCATCACGATCCCTGCCTCCGCCGCTATCACCGAGAAGCAGAAGGCTAAGGCGTACATCGCCCTGCACAACGCGTACGGCGTCGACCTCAACGCCACCGGCGTTGAACTGGCCGAGGTGTCGCTGTGGCTCAACACCATGCACCCCGGCATGCGGGCCCCCTGGTTCGGTCTGCACCTGCGCCGCGGCAACTCGCTCATCGGGGCTCGGCGGGCGGTATACGCGGGTGAGGACGTGGCCGGTGCCGAAAAGGCGTGGTTGAAGGCGAAGGGTTCCCTTGCGCCGACCCCGCTGCCCTTCCTCAAGGACGGCGAGCCGCAGCCGCTGCCCGACGGGGCGGTCCACCAGTTCCTGCTGCCGTGCCCGGGCTGGGCCGCGGTCACGGGGTCGAAGGAGGCCAAGGACCTTGCGAAGGAGGAAGTGGAGCGGCTCGCCGTCTGGAAGAAGGGCATCCTCCAGCGCCCCAAGCGCAGCACGGCCCACCTGAACAAGGACGGTACGGTCGCGATCAACCCCCGCACCGGAAAGCCGAAGACGGAGACGACCTCGCAGTACACGCGGCTGCGGGACGCCGCCCGGCGCGTCGAATTCCTGTGGTCGGCCGTCGTCAAGCGCATGGAACTGTCCGAGCGGGAGATCGCCCGCCGTATCGACGTGTGGCAGGCCGACCCGAGCGACCCGGAGTATGCCTTCCTCCAGCACCCCGAGCAGGCGGTGCCGAAGGAAAAGGTCTTGGAGGACCTCTTCAACGCCATCGACACCCCGTACTGGCGGCTGAAGAAGGTCATGGACGCGTGGTGCGCGCTGTGGTTCTGGCCCGCCGAGAAGGCTGGACTGCTGGACGGGACGGACAGGGAGTACGCGGCACGCGTCGAGATCAGCGGTGCGGAGAGGCTGAGTGAGATCGCGGGAGTGCCGCTGACGGGAGAGCAGGTCGAGCCTGAGGAATCGGCCCCGGCGGCACCGGCGGTGCCGACCGTTCCCGCGCCGCGATTCGTCGAGGTGTCGGCACTGTTCGCCATGGGGCCGGAGCAGACTTCCTTCGACGACCTCCGGGACGAGGCCGTCGAGGTGAGGGAGATCATCCCGAAGAAGGTCAAGACGGCTCCGACGAAACCGAAAGCGCCGGCACGGCGGGCCGTCGGGCCCCTCAAGAACCTCGATGACTGGCTGGAGTTCCTCGAGGCGATGCTCGGCACGGCCGACGTGCCCGACGGCAACACGCTCGTCGACGGGTTCCAGAGCCTCGACGAGCTGAAGGGTTTCGAGGAGACGCTGCCCGGCTTCATGGGCATGGACGCCGGCAACCCGGAGGACCGGTTCCCGTGGCTTCGGGTGGTGCGGGACATCGCCGAGGAGCAGGGCTTCCTGCACTGGGAGTTGGAGTTCGCCCTGGTGTTCGCGCAGGGTGGGGGCTTCGACTTGCAGGTGGGGAATCCGCCGTGGGTTCGGCCCGAGTGGAAAGAGTCGGCCGTGCTCGCGGAGCATGAGCCGTGGTTTGAATTGGAGGCCAAGGCATCGGCTGCGGAGAAGGAACGGCGGCGGCGGGAGGTCCTTGGGAAGGAGAAGGCCCGGCGGTATGTGCTGGGCGAGCTGACGAACATCAGTGCGCAGTCCGCGTTGTTCGGCTCGCCACAGATGTATCCACTGCTCAGTGGGACGCGGCCCGATCTGTATCGGGCGTTCATGTCGCAGGTGTGGGCGCACAGGTCGGCGGAGGGGACTGCCGGGATAGTGCATCCGGATACCCACTTCACTGGAGACAAGGAGGGGAAGCTCCGCGAGGCGTCCTATCAGAGGCTTCGTATTCACGGCGATTTCGTCAACGCCGGACAGCGCTTCTTCCCGGAACCGGTCGGCCACACAGCCCACTTCGGAGTACACGTCTACGGGCAGCCGGGGGAGATCGGCTTCGACCACCTCTCCTGGCTGGTTTCCGCAGACGCGCTGCGCAACTCCGCCAAGCATGACGGTTCCGGAGAGGTGCCGGGGATTCGGTACCGCAACGGGGAGTTTGATGAGCGGCCTCATTCGGCAAGGGTTGTGCGGGTCGATGCGCATCAACTTGCCGTATGGCAGCGACTGTTGGACGAGAGCGGTCAACCGGTCGAGCAGGCTCGGTTGCTGTTCCCGGTGAGCACCGGGGAGGCGGCGGCGATCGAGGCGTTGGCGAATTATCCGGTGCGGCTTGGGGCCATGTCTCCTCAAATCTCACAGGGCTACAACGAGACCAACGCCAAGAGAGACAACCTGATCGACTACAACCGCCCAGACCCCAACACCGGCCAGGAGTACCAGCCGGAGGGGTGGCGCCGGGTGATCCTCAAGGGCACCCAGTTCAGCGTCGCCACGCCGGTGTTCAAGCGGCATGATGCCAACAGCAATGACCCCTACGGCGCGGATCTAGTCGCCCTTGCGCCGGACTTCGTGCCTGACACGGAGTACGTAAGGGCAGCTGGCAGGAATCGCGAGTACCTGACTGCGCAGGATCGATGGATCGACCAACGTGCGCTTGCACGGCTGCGGGCGAACAACGAGGCGATCGCCCGCGCTCGGCGCAAGGTTGCTCACGACAAGGGCACCCCCGAGGAGCGGGTGACAGCCGAGCAGATCGATGCCGTGCTGGTGGAGCGAGCGCGGCGGCGGTATGTCGTGTTTCCTCGGCTTGCGTGGCGCGAGATGATTGCGCCGAACACTGAGCGCAGCCTCTATCCAGCGCTTGTGCCGCCCGGCACAGCACACACGCATGGTGTACGCAGCGCTTGGGCGCTGGACAACCACATGACCGCTCTCTTGGCCGGGATGTGGGCCTCGCTTCCCGTCGACTACCTGCTGCGCGTTACAGGCACAGGACACCTTGACGTTGGCCGGGCCGGCGCCCTGCCCGCACCCTCCGCCAACCACCCGCTAACGTCCGCCCTCCTACTCCGCACCCTTCGCCTCAACTGCCTCACTACCGCCTATGCCGACCTCTGGTCCGACCTATATGACACCTCCTGGCGCGATGAGGAGCCCTGGGCCCGCAACTGGCCTGGACTTCAACCTCTGAACGACGTCACCCAAGACTGGCGCCCCGACACCCCCCTCCGCACGGAACGCGCCCGCCGCTCCGCCCTCGTAGAGATCGACGCCCTCGTCGCCGTATGGCTCGGCATGGACGCCGACGCGCTCATCGCCGCGTACCGGGGCCGTTTCCCCGTACTGCAGAAGTACGAGGCCGTGACCTGGTTCGACGCCGATGGCTGGAAGATCGCTGGCAACGCGCGGACGATCGGGCAGCGGCAGACAAAGGAGTCGTGGAAGCAGTTCGAGCCGTACCGGACGGCTGTGGAGAACGGTAAGGACCCCGACGACGCGCCCGTGCCCGAGGGATACCGCGCCCCCTTCTACCAGGCGAAACGCGAGGACGAGATGCGCGAGGCGCATGCTCACTTCAAGGAGCGGCTGGATGCGGCGGTCGCCGCTGGGAAGTGGGACCCGGTGAAGCAGGAGGTACCGAACCCGTGAGGCCGACGCTTCAGGCACGTGGGCTCAAGGAGAGCCTGCTGCAGTACCTGTCCACCACCTACGCGCTGAGCGACGAAGGTGCCCGAGAGGCCCTGCACCGGTTCCTCGGGGATGAGACCTCAGGGATGTTCCGGGGGCCGTACTTGCGGATCCGTACGCCCTTCACCACCGCCGACGACGGCTGGCGTGATCACCTGGAGTGGCAGCGCGAGGGGTTCGTGCCGTACTCCCACCAGTCTGTCGCCTTCGCGCGGCTGACGTCCGCGAACGGGCACACCCCGCAGCCGACGCTCGTCACCACGGGCACGGGCTCGGGGAAGACGGAATCGTTCCTCTATCCGGTGCTCGACCACTGCCGGCGGGAGCGAGAAGCCGGGAAGACCGGGGTCAAAGCGGTCTTCCTGTACCCGATGAACGCGCTCGCCACCGACCAGGCGCAGCGCATCAACGACCTGCTCACGCAGAACAAAGCGGAGCTCGGCAAGCTGTGGGCCGGGCTGTACATCGGGGATCGAGCGGCAACCCAGTACGAGAAGGTGCGCACCCGACGCTCGGACATGCAGTTGTCGCCGCCGGACATTCTGATCACCAACTACAAGATGCTGGATCTGCTGCTGCAGCGCGAGGACGACGCCCCGCTGTGGCGGGAGGCGGACATCCGGTATGTCGTGGTGGACGAGTTCCACACGTACGACGGTGCGCAGGGCACTGACGTGGCGATGCTGCTGCGGCGCCTCGCGTCGGCGGTCGGTGTGTCCGAGAAAGGGCGTCCTCTGGGGTCTATCTGCCCGGTTGCGACGTCGGCAACGCTCGCGTCGGGGACCGACGACAAGGGCGTGGCGCGCCTCCTCGAAGTCGCGACCGACGTCTTCGGTACGGAGTTCACGCCGGAGTCGATTGTCGGCGAGAACCGGCTGTCGGTGGAGGAGTTCATCCCGCTGACGGACGTGAGGATGCAGGGGCTGCCGACGCCGGACGAACTGCTCGCGCTGCCCGACCCCGCCTCCGATGAGGAAGCGCTGCTCGACCTCATCGAGTCCGTGACCGGAGTTCGCGACGTCGATCCGTTCCTGCTGGGCGAGAACCTGAAGCGGCACCTGTTCACCCGAGCGGTGATGCAGGCGCTGGACGGCGAGGTGAAGACCAGCACCGAGGTGCTGGATGTGATGTGGCGGGCGGGCGCGGCCGGCTGGGCGGAGGCCGTGGCGCGGCAGCCGGAGAAGGCGGCCGAGGCTCTGGCCCGGTTCGTGGCGTTGCTGTCGTACGCGCGTGATCCGAAGTCGCCGCCGGGAGAGCCGCGGCCGTTCGTGCATGTTGAAGTGCATCAGTGGGCGCGGTCGGTGTCCCGGCTGCTGCGCGGCGTCCTGCCGTGGCCGAAGGCGGAGTTCCGCTGGGACGTCGCCGGGCTGGCGGATGCCAGCGCGACCGACAGCGAGCGCGCGGCGCCGGTGACGACGGCCACGTCCGGGCAGAACGCCAACCTGTTCCTGCCGGCCATCTACTGCCGGGACTGCGGGCGGTCGGGCTGGGCGGTGTTCTCGCCGGAAAGCGACGATCACGATGTCCAGTTCGACACGTTCAAGATCCGGCGGGCTTCGCTCGGTCAGGACAAGGCACGGGTACGGAACCTGATCGCCGCCACGGAGCGGGAGGCGCGTGAGGGGTCCGGTACGGCGCTGATGTCGGCCGCCGGTCGGGGCGGTAACGGGGGCGCGACGGGGCAAGGCGCGGGCGGCGTACTGATGGTGCTCGACGGCGCGCGCAAGCGGCTGCGGCTGCCCGATCCCCTCAACGACTACGACAAGGACACCAAGGAGCCGCGGCTGACGGCCCGCGACTCGGCGTTCGTCCTGGTCCACTTCGGCGGCACGGTCGCGAACACGGCGGCCAAGGAGGACTGGTGCCCGGCGTGCGGTGAGCGCAACGCGATTCGCTTTCTGGGTACCGGGTCGGCGGCGATGGCCGCGGCGTCGATCACGCAGCTGTTCACGGGTGGGGAGCTCGACAAGAAGCTGCACGAGGACAAGACGCTGATGTTCAACGACTCGGTGCAGGACGCCGCGCACCGGGCCGGGTTCGTCGCCAACCGCTCCTACACGTTCTCCCTGCGAGCTCTGCTGGCCAAGCACCTGAGCCACGAGCAGCCGACAGCGCTCAACGACCTCATCGCCGACGTGGTCGAGGCCACCACGGACAAGGACACCCTCGCCGCGGTGGTACCGCCGGACCTGCACGTCTACAAGGGAGTCGAGCGCCTGCTGTCCGGCCAGGGGCGTGGCGGCAGCATGCCGGTGTGGCGGATGATCGGGCAGCGTCTCGCCTTCGAGACGCTGATGGAGTTCGGGTTCCGCTCCCGCAACGGCCGCACCCTGGAGCTGACCCGGACCGCCGCTGCGCAGGTGCGCATCGACGATCCGGCGGCCGTAGTGGCCCTGGTGAAGCGGATCCACGAGGAGTGCGTACGCGACGGAGTACCGCTAATCGTCCAGGACGACGCCCGCTACCTGGCGTTCGTACGCATCTTCCTGGAGCGGCTGCGTACTCGGGGCGCGGTCGCCCACAAGTGGCTCGACAAGTACGTGGACGAGGCCGGCACCAGCCGGTACTTCATCTGGGGCAAGCGAGCGCCGGGCATGCGGGCCTTCCCCAAGCGGGTGGCGGCCCCGGTGTTCCTGCTGAGCGGGCCGAAGAATGGCAGCGAGTTCGACTTCGCCACCGGACGCCTGTCCTGGTACGAGCGGTGGGCCGGACGCTGCCTGGAGCTGCCGCGCGAGCTGGCGCCGGAATTCTGGTCCCGGCTGACGCCGGAGCTGGCCGCGCTGGGCCTGCTGTCGGTGCGGTCCCCCCGGGATACCTCGCTGCGCGTGTATGGGCTAAAGCCTGGCAACCTCGAGGCGCAGCTCCTCGACGACGAGCAGGTGCGGTACGCGTACGTGCGTTGCCCGGTGTGCTTCTGGGAGCAGACCGTCCATCCGTCGCTGCTGGACCAGTGGCACGAGCAGCCCTGCCCCTCCTACCGGTGCCGCAGCGGCCGCCTGGTCGCCGGTGACCGGCCTGAGGGGCTGGGGGTGCACCACCGCGACCGCGATTACACCCGCGACTACTACCGCAGCCTGTACCGCGGGGCGGGCACCTACCAGGTGGTCACCGCCGAGCACACGGGCATGCTGACCCGCCCGCAGCGCGAGAAGGTGGAGGAGGCCTTCAAGCGGCGCGAGGGCTTCAAGGACCCCAACGTCCTGTCCTGCACGCCGACGCTGGAGATGGGCATCGACATCGGTGACCTGTCGGCGGTGGTGCTGGCAGCGCTGCCGCGCCGCCCCGCCTCCTACGCCCAGCAGGTCGGGCGGGCCGGACGCCGTACGGGCAATGCTTTCCTGCTGACGATCCCGGACCGCAGGCGGCGTGACCTGTACTTCCTGGAGCGTCCGAAGGACCTCATCGCCGGCACGATCGTGCCACCGGGCTGCTACCTCTCGGCCATCGAGATCCTGCGCCGCCAGTACCTGGCCCACCTGCTGGATCTTGCCGCCGCCGGACGGCTGGTACGCGCGGACGGCATCGTGCTGCGTGCACTGCCACACAAGGCGCCCCGCCTGTTCGGGCCGTCGGGCTACCTGGCCGACCTGGTCGAACTTGCCCTCGCCAAGGGGGAGGAACTCGCTGAGGGGTTCCTGGACTTGTTTCCCTCGGGCGTCACTGATCAGGCCAAGGACGACTTGCGTACGTACGCCACGCACGAGCTGCGGAGCAAGGTCGAGGAGGCCGAGCGGGAGTGGTTCCGGGCAGAGAAGGCGTTGCGGGCTCGGCTGCGCGAGATCGACGAGGCGCATGATGAACTGCACGATTCCGACCCCGACCAGGCGCGACAGAAGGCCGAGCTGGACGCCGAGCGGCGCGGTGTCGGCCGGCGGTTGATGAACCTGGGGGAGACCTCGGCACAGACCGCTCTGTGCGACCTGGGGCTCCTGCCCAACTACGCGCTCATCGACTCCACGACCGTGCTGTCGGCCACCTTGTATGGCGAGGACGGGGTGGACCCCGCGACGGGGAGGACCAAGTACACCTCCGACACCTACGCTTACGAGAGGCCACGGCGTCTGGCACTGGAGGAGCTGGCTCCCGGCAACACCTTCTACGTCAACGGCTACAAGCACCAGGTCAGTGGATTGGAGATCGCCACCGGAGGGCGCCAGGAGTGGCGCACCTGGCGCGTGTGCCCCGGCTGCGGCTACGTTCGTACTGAGAACGCCGCCGAGGACCGCTCGCCATGCCCGCGCTGCAAGACGGCCCACATCGCCGACGATGGTTCGTGCCTGTTCCAGGTCGTCGAACCTGCCACCGTCACCTCGCGCGAAAAGCGGGAGGACGCCCACATCCGCGACGACAAGGACGACCGCGACCGCCGCTCCTACACCGTCGTGGACGCCGTGGACATCCCGGTCAAGGACATCGAGCCCGGTTCATGGCGGCATAAGCATCAGACCTTCGGTGTGGACTACTGTCGCCGAGCCACGATCCGGCGGATCAACGTCGGACCGATCCGCTACGACGCCCAGGCCCGCGACGACTTCGCTGGCCACCACGTGCGGCTCAGCCCGTTCCACGTGTGTACGGCGTGCGGGGCGGCCAGCGCGGACGGGCAACCAGTCTTCGACCACGACACCGATGAGCTGGACTCCCTGGCCGCGCGCAGCGGACGGCTCAAGCACCACCGCCCGTGGTGCCCTCTGCGGCGCGGCAAGAAGAGCGATGCCCGAGAGGAACCGGTGCTGCTCGCCCACCAGCTGGAGACTGAGGCCCTGCGGGTGCTGATCCCGGCCGCCACCGCGGACGTCGACGCCAAGGTGCACTCGTTCAGGGCCGCTCTGCGGCTCGGCGTGGACCTGCACTTCGGCGGAGATCCGCAGCACCTGGCCACCACGGTCGCGTCCATGCCGGACACCGAGAGCGGAGAACGCCGCTGGTTCCTGGTCCTCTTCGACTCCCTGCCCGGCGGCACTGGCTACCTGGACCGGCTCACGGACAAGAAAGCCTTCCGTGACACGCTCGCCGCCGCGTACGAGATGCTCAAGGAGTGCCCGTGCGCCGAGGAGCAGCGCCGGGCCTGCCACCGCTGCCTCCACCGCTATACGCCCGAGCCATTCCAGGACATCGTCTCGCGCCAGTCGGCGCTGACCATGCTGGAGTCCCTGCTGTTCACCAAGGACGGCGAGGACGGCTGGGACACCACCGATGTCGAACACACCGGTCTGGTCGGCCTCGACGCCCAGGTGGAGTCCGACCTGGAGGCCCGCTTCCTGGCCGCCCTGCGTGACTGGGTGAAGGTCACCGACGACGCGTCCCTGGACGAGGACGGCCACGCCAGCGGACACCTGCGCTTCACCGACAGCTCCGGAGTGACGCACTGGCGGCTGACCGCGCAGCAGCAACTCCAGGGCACCGTCAGCGACTTCACCTTCACCCGCGTCGACGGCCCCACCCAGAGCGTCAAGGTCTACCTCGAAGGTTTCCGCTTCCACGCCAGCCGCGAGCACAACCAGATCGCCACCGACGCGGCCAAACGCACCCGCCTGCGCGCCGACGGGGAGATCGTTTTCCAGATCACCTGGGCCGACATCGACCTGTTCGAGAAACGCCCCACTCGTACGAAGCCCGTCTGGCCTCCTTACCGGGGCACCGCACAGGAGCAGGCCAAGACTGCATACGAGCAGTACGGCGGACAACGCGCCCACTTCGCCCGCGCCATCTTCGCCAACCCCATCGACACACTGATCGCCTACCTGCGCGATCCGGACCCCGAGCGCTGGACCCGCCGGGCCCGCGCGCTCGTCACCGGGCTGACGGCCCAGCCCGGCACGTCCCCGGTCGCGGCAACCGGCCGCCGCAGCGAACTCGTTGCAGCCCTACGCGGTGAGCTGGCCACCTTCTCCACCGCCGAACGCCACGACAAACCGGTCGTGCCCGACGCGGCCGGCATCGGCCCCGTCCACGTCTTCCGCACCCAGGACGACACCGGGCTGCCGATCGTGTTCGCCCTGGACGCCGCCGATCCCGAGACGTTGAAGTGGACCGCACTCACCGTCCTCGACGACAGCGACGAGGTCCTGGACACGGACGAACACAAAGTGCGCTGGCGGTCCTGGCTGTACTGGACCAACCTCACCCAGTTCCTGTCCCTGGCCGGCGGCGACGGCGTCCAGCTCGCCACCAGCAAGGCCGCCGACTTCGAGGTCGAGACCCTCGCGGTCTGCGGCGGGCTCGGCGAACTCGACTCGCTCATCGGCGCACCCGCCCCCGCCGTATCCGAGGCACCCGCGACCGTGGTCAAGCCCGTCGACCCGGATCCCGACCACGACTCGGCGGCCGAAGCCGCCGTGGCACAGATTCTCCGCGACGCCGCCTGGGACCAGGACATCCTGGAGATCCTGCGCGACGAGCCCGACGAGTCACCGGACCTGCTTCGCCTCGCCGAGATCCTGGCCGACCGCGGCAAGCAGGCGCCCGTCTTCGGCTACGAACTGGGCGCCAGCCGCTGGCTGGCCGACTTCGCCTGGCACACCGACGGCATCAAGATCGTCGTAGTCTCCGCCCACCAGGGAGAGGACGACGACGAAGCACAACGACGCGACGCCGCGTACGCCGAGGACGGCTGGACGGTGCGCACCGACACCGAATGGCTCGACCATCTCGACGAACTGCTTGGCCAGCTCCCAGACACGGAAGAAGGATCCACCCGATGACCGCCCGGCTCAGCCTGTACCGCAAAGCCGAACAGGAGCTGTACAAGCTCGACCGCTCGGTCAAGGCCCAGTTCTACGACTTCTGCCACAACTTCCGGAACAACCCCGGCCTCCCGGGACTGAGGAAGAAGAAACTCAAGGGCGATTCCCGCATCTACTCGGCCCGCGTCTCCCAGGACTACCGGGCCCTGCTCACCCGGACCGGGGCCGACACGGACGGCACCGAGAGTTGGCTGGTCATCGCCGTCCGCCACCGCCGGGACGTCTACGAAGAGCTGCAGGTCGCGGTCAACCGCGTCACCGGCGAGATCGAGTTCGTCGACCTCGCCGTCGTCGGCGACAGTGCGCTCCGCCGGGCCGGCATCACCCTCACCCCGTCCGAGCCGGAGCCCGAAGAGCACGCCCCCAAGCCCGCTCCCGCTCCTGCACCCGAGCCGGCCGCTCCGCCGCTCCTGGCCGTGTACAAGGCCGACCAACTGCGCGACCTCGGCGTCGCCGAGCAGCTGATCGAGCTGGCACTCACCGTAACCACCAGCGCCGAACTCGACCAGCTCGTCGAAGGTGCCCCGCTGCTGTCGAAGGACGTCCTGTACGGCCTCGCCGCTGGCATGGACATCGAAGAGGTCCGCCGGGAGATCACAGCCCCGGTCGAACTCGACCAGCGGCCCGACCCCGACGACTTCGCCACCGCCCTCGCCCGCACCAAGGTGACCACCGTCGACGACGCCGTCCGCGCGGTCATCGAAGAGGGCGACTTTCGCGCCTGGAAGGTCTTCCTCCACCCCACGCAGGAACGCATCGTCCACCGCCACTACAACGGCCCCGCCCGCGTCTCCGGCGGCCCAGGCACCGGCAAGACCATCGTCGCCCTGCACCGCGTCAAGCACCTCGCCCAGCAGCTGCCCCCAGGCCACAACAAGCCCATCCTGCTGACCACCTTCACCAAGAACCTCACCACCGACCTGCGCCTGCGGCTCGCCTCCCTGGTAGAACCCGACCTCCTGGCCCGCGTCGACATCGCCCACATCGACCAGCTCGCCGCCCGCGTCCTCGGCGAAAACACCGCCCCCGGACGCGGCAAGCAGCGCGTCTACGACCACGTGGCCCTCAACGAGATGCGCCAGCTGCTCGCCGAACTCGACGATCGGCGCTTCGAGCCCGAGTTCCTCCTCGAAGAGTGGGAGCAGGTCGTCCTCGGCCAGTCGGTCCCCACCCGCTCGGACTACTTCAAGGCCCGACGAGCCGGCCGCGGCCGGGCACTGACCCGCCCCGAGCGCAACCACATCTGGAAGCTCATCGAGCAGTTCACCGCCCGCCTCGACAAACTCGGCGTCGAAACCTGGGGCCAGGCCGCCGAGCGCGCCGCCCGATTCGAGATCGAACGCGCCGCCAAGATCAAGGCCCGCCGCGAATACAAGGACGAGATCGGCGGCAAGGACCTCATCCACCGCGACGACAGCTCCGGCATGCGCTACCTCGGCTACCGCTACCGGCACATCGTCGTCGACGAGGCCCAGGACCTGCGCCCCGCCCACTGGAAGATGCTGCGGGCCATGGCCGACCCCGACCTACCCAACGACATGTTCATCGCTGGCGACGCCCACCAGCGCATCTACGACCACCAGGTCGCCCTCGGAGCCCTCGGCATCAACATCCGCGGCCGCGCCTCCCGCCTGACCCTCAGCTACCGCACGACCAAGGAAATCCTCGCCGAAGCCCTCCGCGTCGTCGACCCCAAGGACACGAAAGCGAAGGTCACCTACGACAACCTCGACGACGGCATCGACACCCTCGCCGGATACCGGTCCGTCCTCCACGGCCCCAAGCCCGACTTCGTCCCCTACGACACCTGGGACGACGAACTCGCGGGCCTCGCCATCACCCTGAACTCCTGGCGTGAAGAACTCTCCACCGACGAAACCGGCGCCCCCCGCGACCCCAGCGGCCGCATCGCCGTCTGCGTCGCCGACCGGGACATGGTCAGCCAGACCATGTACTACCTGGCCACCAAGGCAGGCATCACCTGCGCCGAACTCACCAAGGACGGCCCCAAGGGCGACGGGGAAGTCCACGTCGGCACCATGCACCGCTTCAAGGGCCTCGAATACCAGCGACTCGCCATCGTCGGCGCCAGCGACGGCATCATCCCGCGTACCAACGTCATCGACCGCTACCGCACCGAGGACCCACCCCGGTACGAGCGCGAGCAGCGCAAGGCCCGCTCCCTGCTGTTCGTCGCCTCCACTCGCGCCCGCGACGCCCTGACCGTCAGCTGGCACGGCAAGCCCAGCCCGTACCTGCCGGTCTGAGCAGCCTTTCCTTCCGGTGTTTTACGCCTCGGATGGCGGGTGGTAGAGAGGGGGCTTGCTGATCACGGGGTGTCATGCGGGCTGTGTGCGTGTCTTGAGGCCGCGGAAAGAGCGAGCGTGCGGCCGGCAGACACCCGTCGATTGATGTCACATGCTCGGTGGTTCGCGCGGCGGCGTCGGGGATGAAGAGTCTTAGTTCGCCGGCCAGCACGCGGCACGCCGTAACCAGCGTGGCGAAGACTGTCCATGCGCCTTCCAGCTTCACACACCTGCATCAGCGGCCAAACCTCAGCCAGCCGCGTCACTAACCCGTCCGATCAGCACACCTAGAGACATCCGCTGCCGTCCGAAGCCCTGCTCACCGACGCCGAAGCGAACGGCAAGCAGGGCACGTTGCCGGGATGACGATCGAGTACGAGACCTGCGAGCCTGGCGTTCTCTCCCTGACGGCGCCGAGTCCGGCGACCACGGGCTGAAAGGACGGTGGCTCGGACAGTCCTCGGTAAGCCTCGGGCCCAAGGCTATGCCTCGAACGTCACGTCGGCCCGGTCACTGCCTCGCCATAGATATTCCGTCAGTTCTTCCCCAGCCGCCCGTTCCGCCGCCGGGTTCAGTGGCAGAGGCCAAGAGACTGCGGTGTAGAGCGCGCGACGGTGGAGGTCCATGGTGGCTCGGAACAGATCGCCATAGGCAGCCGCGTTCGGGATCAGCGAGAACCGGTGCAGCAGCCACGCCAGAACCAGCGCGATCGGCGGCAGCCAGGGCACCCACCAGGCCCAGACCATCCCGAGCACGACCCAGATGACATACGTAACCGATCGTTGAAGCGCCGCATGGGCGGCCAACAGGTCGGCTCTCGACTGGTCTGGAAGAAGGGCCCAGAGGTGCGGCCAGCATTTAACCGCGTCGAGGCCGTACTTGTCCTTGGCCTCGCTCTCGGCGGCTCGCAGATACATTCCCAATCGGGTGGGCATATGCAGCGCCGCGCGGGGCGGACAGCGCCGCAGTTCGAGGTCCGCGCGCTGGTACTCCCACTCTTGTTCCGAGTCCGCCGTTCCGTTCGCGATCAGGGGCGCGAGTTCGTCGAAGCGGTCCTGCAGCGGATGCAGACGCCGGGTCTGTCGGTCGGTGAGGTACCGACGCACCGAGCGGAGGGGCGGCCACCAGTAGCCCTGCAGGCCACGAAGTACGGGCTGGGAGACCCAGTTCACGAGTTGAGCCGACACGGCGATGATGAGCAGCCCTGCGACGAGCGCAAGAACCTGCAGGACGACGGGCTGTGTCTGAAGGGACTTCGCCCGGTCGACCAAACCGGCGGTGCCATGGGCGTGGGCGTACGCGGCGGCTCCCAATGCCCAGAAAAGCAGTGCGGGAAGAGCGACGGCGAGCCACTTCTCACCGAGCTTGGTGCCTATGCTCTCCCAGAATTTCCCCAACACCTCGATGCGCTCCCGTCAGACCTTGACCAGGGTGACGCCGTGTGTGGTGCATCGGGGGATGTCCTGTCCCACGTGCCGCCGCCACCAGACAACGTCCCCGCCAACCGGACAGACGAACTTGGGGCCCGGTCGCACGATTTCCCCGTCTCCCGCCGGTCCCGACGTCGCAGACCCGCGAGTCCCTGGGGCGATGAAGTCCGGCGGGACATCGAACTCCAGGAACTGCGAGACCCACACCTCGGTGACCGGATTGCTCTCCAGTACTCGCCGGAGGCGATCCGCAGTATCCGGTTCGGCGCTCTTCTCCAGTAGCTGGGCGAGTTCGTCGTCAAGGCGTGCGGCCGACCCTGGCGAAAAGGCGAGGAGGTTAGGGAGATACGGGCGGATCGCACGAGCAGCATCCAGGATCCCCGCCGGGTTCGGATCGTCCGGGGGCGGCGGGGCGTCTTCGATTGGCACCACCTTAGGGTGCCACAGTTGGCCTTTCCGTAAAATAAGTTGACATACGCGGGCTCGGCTTCCATGGACCCGCGGGGCATCGGCCCACCGGACTGTCGTGGCAATCCTGTTGTGTACCCGTCGCCCCGGGAGTTCTCGTCTTCGAATACACCACAGGCATCACCCTTGCTACGGTCGTTGAACCACGTGCCGGTCGCCCAGGCGCAGGCGTGGGCGGGGCCCGTGTCCCGGGGGGACAAGTTCGCGCGGTGGAGTGTGATGGAGCCTGAAAGCGTCTTGGCAGCGGCAGCGACGCTGCTGACCGAACTGGGGGAGGCAGCCGGGCTTCGCAAGGATCTCAGCGCGATCCTCGCAGACAATGACGGAGCCGATCCCGAAGTCCTCGCTGATGACGTGGTGAGTGCGGTGCTGGCGCATCCCGAGGCCATCACACGCTTCGAGGAACTGCTGGAGCCAACGGAGGCCCGCCGCGCTGTCTGCCGCGAAGAGGTTCTTGATGCGGTCAGACTCGCCGACTCGGTACCGGCACTCGAAAGTGCGGCCGATCCCTCGGTGTATTGCGGGTATCCTCGCATCGAGGCTCCCGGCGAGGTCGTCGCGGGCTGGGAGTTCCGCATCGTTGTAGGGCTGTCGCCAGAGATCATCGGTTCCGTGGTGGGCAATCCGGTGCGCAGCGATGGCTTCTCCTGGCCCCTCACCGTCACCGTGCAGACCCTGGCCGAGGGCTTCACCCTGGTGGAGGGCGACTCTTGGACCGTGGACCTGCGCGTAACCGAGACGGAACGCTATCCGTGTCACGTTCTGAGAGTCCGCGCTGATTCGAAGAATCGCCGGGTATGGTCCGGGACACTGCACGTGCTCTACAGCGTCGCCGGCGAGGTGGTGGGGCTGGGCGTGCGCTCCATCGCCGTCGTCAGCGACCCCACCGTGCTCGGTGAGTGCGCGGAGGCGACGAGCGGCGCGCCCCGGGCGCTGCTGCTGCCCCGGGGAGACGAGCCGGCCGACCTCACCGTCACCATCCTCCCGTCTGAACGTTCTGGACGCTTCCATTTCCAGTATCAGTCGCCCCATGTCCGGGTGCCCGGTCTACCGGACGAGTGCTACGTGGGTGATGACGCCGCGCAGTATGCCACCTCCCTGATCACCAGGATGGCGAGTCGCAGGGGACGGCCCGATCTCATGGCTTTCATGACCGGCCTGGGCAAGGAGATCACCGATGTGATGCCGACTCGCCTGTGGAATGTGCTTGCACAGGTGGCCGAGGCCGTATCGCCTCGGGTGCCCACGGTGTTGCTCCAGTCGGCCGAGGCGTATATACCGTGGGAGCTGGCCGTCGTCCCAGACATGCTGTCCAGCGACCGGCCTGCGTTCCTGGGCTGCCAGGTCACGCTGGGCCGCTGGGTACTCGCCGACCGGCGGATCACGGTGCCGCCGCCGATGGTGGTGCGGGCCGCCTCCATGACGGTGATCTCCGGTGTCTACGAGACCGACGGCTGGCAGCGGCTGCGTGAGGCCGAGTTGGAGGCCGCGACGCTGCGGGCCAGCTACGGCGCCACCAGTGTCGAGGCGAGTCTCACCGACGTTATCAGCTACTTCCGTGACGGACCGATTGCCGGAATCGTCCACTTCGCGGGACACGGCCAGCATACAGAGGGCGGCTGGGACAACGGGCTGGTGATGATTGACGGGATGACGCTCGATCCGACCACCGTTAAGGCGTACGACTTCCCTGGCGATACCTTTGTCTTCCTCAACGCCTGCAAGGCGAGCGCCGTGCAGGGCGTGTTCGGTGGCTACGCCGGGCTCGTGCAGGCCTTTCTCTACGTCGGAGCCGGTGCAGTCGTATCACCTCTGTGGTCCCTCGACGACCGGGACGCGCGGTGTCTCGCCCTGGCCTTCTATCATCGCGTGCTGAAGGGCGAGAAGCCCGCGGAGGTGATGCGCTCGTTGCGTGCCGCGGCGACCGGGGGCGACACAGACCTTGCGTCTAGTGCGTTGGCGTACCAGTTCTTCGGACATCCACATATGCAGGTGGAGCGCGTCGGCCAGTTTTGCACCACGGGGGGTGATGCGGCGTGAGCCCGAAGAGGCCTAGCGCGCGGCCGGGCCATGACACGGCCGACGGACCCGGCGGAGGTACATCGCCGGGTGTCAGGGATCCGGAGCAGCTCGTAGAGGAACTGCGTTCCCGGCCGCACGACAGCACCGAGGAGGCCCTTCAACTGGTGCTGGAGATCACGGCCATCTGTGCGGAAAGGCTCCGCGCAGCCGAGTCCGCGTCGGGCGTCGACGAGGTCTTGCATATCCTCGAGCGCACGGCGGAGACGTTTCCTGACGGGCCACTGCATCACTACTTCGCCTTCGGCTCCGGTGTCGCGAACCTGGAGGCCTTCAAGATCTGTCGGGATTCCTCCTACCTGGCACGCGCGCTCGCCGGTCTGCGGCGCGCAGAGCACGACATCGCCTCGGAGTTCGGTGCCGTACTCGCCCGCTACACCCTCGCCAATGCCCTGCTGACCGCGTTCGAAGCAGGTGCGGTGGAGGAGGCCGCAGTGGAGGAGGCCATCGGGCTGCTTTCCTCAGCCATGCGAGAGAGCGATCCGCGCTACCCACGCCGGACCGACCTTGTGCGTCTGCTGGCAGTGGCGCAGTCGATCCGCTACCGGTCACAGCGCGGAGAGCGCACGGCGGCGGAGGAGTTCCGTTCGGCGCTGTCTCAGCTGACCCGGCAGCGAGCCCGAGAAGCCAGGGCATCGGCCCAGTGGCGGGATTTGGCCAACACACAGGGCTGGATGCTGCTCATAAGCTTCAACGTCGAAGGCCGACAAGACGACTTGGAGGAAGCGGTCCAGGTCTTGCGTGAGGCGGCGGACTCCGACGTCGCGGAACGCACCCATGTCTTCCTGGTTGAAGACGTCGTTCCGGACACTCGACGCAACCTCGCCGAGGCGCTGTACAACCGCGCACTGCGAACTCACCGGTCCCAAGACCTGGATTCCGCCGTGCAGCTTCTTCAGACGGGGCTGATCAACTGCCGACCGGCCCAGCGCCCGGACATGCTGCAATTCCTCGCCGATGCCAGCATCGTCCTGTACGACGCACGGGGTGATAGGAGTGATCTCGACCGGGCTGTCTCCGCGGGCGAGCTGGCGCTGGGGGTCCTGCCGCTGACCAGCAGTTCCTATACGGCAACGCTCGGTTGGGCCGCCGGTCTGCGCTCGGCTCTCCATTTGCGGACCGGCGAGCGAGCTCACATCGACCGCTCGGTGGGGCTGTGGCGGGAGGCTGCCCTTGCCGCTGAGGCACAGCAGACCAGCGCGTCCGAGCAGTTGCAGGCGCTCGGCGACTGTCTGATGATGCGACTCTTTCAGCACCCGCCGACCAACCCGAGAGGAGCGTGGGAACACCCTGCTGGCGACCTGCCTACCGCACTGGCCGCATTCGATAAGGCGGCGCGCCTCGCTCCGGTGGAGTCCGAGGAACGTCATCAGGCTCTGCACAATGCCGTCCTGGCCCTGATTTACTACGGAACATCCATCGGGGATGCCGCCGCCCTGGAGCAGGCCTGCCACCTCGGCGAGGACTTCCTGCACGAGAGCTCCGGATCGGCACACCGCAAGCAGTTCGGGCTGCTCTGTGCCAAGGCCCAGTCGGCCCTGGCCGAGTTGGACGGAGACCCAGGGGCTGGGAAACGAGCGCTACTGCGGTATCTGACCGCCGCAGAACAGCAAGAGGTGACGCAGGAAGCGGCGCTCGTCCCCGACAGTGCCATCGTTGGCGATCTGGCCCTTGAATCGAACGACTGGTCGCAGGCAGTTGCGGCCTACCTCCAAGTGTGGCTCAGTAGTGATCAGCCACGCGCCGAGTCACGTCCGGGGCACGCCACGCTCTGGGCTCATGCCAAGCGGCGTGCCGGTACGGGAATGGCTTACGCCTATGTGCGCCAAGGCCGGCTGGCCGAGGCGTTTCTCGTGTTGGAAGAGGTCTGCTCCAGCCTGGAGTCACTCGGTTCGACAGCGCCGTGGGGCACCGAAGCGCGATTGGTGCCACCCGCCCCTCTGGAGGAAGTCCAGCGGCGGCTGGACAACCAGCAGATCGTGCATCTCTTCACAACAGTTGAGGGCGGCGCCGCCCTGATCACGGACAGGAATGGAGTCCGCTCCGTGCTCCTGTCCGACTTCGACACCCATCGCGTGAACGACCTGTCACGGCGCTTCCAAGCGGCCGCCAACGAAGACCGGGCATCGATGCGTTGGGCAGGCGTGCTTGAAGAGACCTGTGCCGAACTGTGGAGCCGTTGCTTGGGCTCTGTGGCGCAGGCAGTGGACCCCGAGCGGCCCGTCGTCCTCATTCCCATGGGGCATCTCCGGCTGCTGCCACTGCACGCAGCCTTCCGACAGGACTCCGCTACCCCTGCCAAACGCCGCTATCTACTGGACGAGTGGCTGCTCAGCTATGCGCCCAGCGCTTCCTGCCTGACAGCTCCCCGCTCACCGCGCTCGTCCCGTGTGGGCATGCGGATCTACGGGTGCGCATATGAAACCGAAGCAGCCCCATCGCGGTGGCTCCGCCGCAACGACCTGTGGGACGGCATTCTCGACCGGGCCTCGATCTCCGAAGTACTCAACAGCGAGAGCTGCGTCGTTCACTTCACCGGACACGGGAGCACCAATCCTCTTTCTCCCCTGGACAGCTGGATCAATTTGGACGACGGGCGCCTCACGGTGCGAGGCATGCTCGCGCAGGGCATCCGATCGCCTCTCATCATCGTGTCGAGCTGCGACAGCGGCACGTATGGCACTACCGCTCTGTCGGATCCCGTCCCCTTGCCCTACTCCCTGGTGATCTCGGGAGCGAAGGGATGTGTGGCCGCACTCTGGCAACCGGGAGATCTCGCCGTCCGCTTGCTCACCACCTTCTTCTACGAGGAGTGGGAATCCCGATCCCCCGCTGAAGCCCTCCGCCTGGCCCAACTCCGCCTCCGAGACATGACCAACGAGGAACTCATCACACACATGCCAGAATTGGCCGACACCGCCCCGCAGTCCGCCCGATCACGAGCACGGTGGGCCCGCATACAACCCTTTGCCGGCATCGGCCATTGGGGAGCCTTTCTATATGCCGGAAGTTGAACTACAGCCCGTTGCTGAAGCCTCTCAAGGAGAGGTTATACATGCCTGGGGCATAATCTATTCCGATCTTCTTACCTGCGGCCGTGCCGACGACCAATACACGGCAGCGCTGAAGATCTCCTGTATACGTCCGTGGGTTCAGCAGGTTGTGAGCTCGAACGCTTCTGGACCGGAGAACATGACGCGGACGATGCAAGACCCCGCCAAGACTCGTCTCAGCGTGCGTGCATCAGAGGCGTCATCAATGTCAACGGTGCCTTTTTTGGGCCGAGCCCCCGGCTTGTGTCGATCGCCAACTCACCGTAACCGGGCGTGGGGGCCGTCCTCGTTCCTTGCCAGCCGGGACAGTTTGCGGGCGTGCGGCTTACGGTGAGGGCGCTGACGGTCGTGAGGCGAGCGCTTCGATGATGCCGGTCTGGTGGTAGATGTCGTTGGCCTGATCGGGGGTGACTGCGTACTGCGCGAGGCTGTTGATCTCCGCTCGGGCTGCGGCGATGTCTCCGGTGCAGGCCAGGACGACGGCGCGTTGTGACCGCAGACCCACGAACAGTTCGGGCAGGTTGTAGTCACGTGCGACGGGCATGAGCTGTCGGTCGATCAGGTCCAGGGCCGCTTGGGTCTCGTCGACGCGCATCATGGACTCGACCACGTCCTGGCCAAGGTCGATGGCGGAGCGCCACGCCCCGGTGAACAAGTACAGCTTCATCGCGGGGAATGCCATCGGGCCGTAGTCGGCATCGAGTTGACGGCAGCACTTGACGAACAGGGCGAAGCAGTCGGCGAGGCGTTTGAAGTCGTCGGGTGTCTCACTGCGCTCGCAGGCCTCCTGCAGCGCGGCAGTGTTGCCGACGAGGTGGTCGACCTCCAGGCCGAGGTGGCGACAGTAGGCGTCGGCGAGTTCCACGGCGGCCTTGCCAGCGTCCTGGTAGGCGCCCGCGTGGTAGAGGCCGTGTGCGTAGGCGTAGCGCAGTGCTCTCTCATGCGAAGACGCGGTGGGGAGCTCGGCGAGGGCTGCACGGAAGGCTGTGTCGAGGGCTTCGACCTCGCCGGTGTGCCCGTACAGGGTGAATTGCCGGGTGGCCAGGAGAACTCTCTCCCGCGGGCCGATCTGGCCGCCGCCGGTCTCGGTTAGGGCTTCCATGGCGTGCACGTGCCGTGCCCAGGTGTCCCAGTCGTCGTTCTCGTACGCCCAGGTGGCCAGCGCGTTGTGCGCTTCCAGGCGGCTGACGGTGTCCCGGCTGGTCTCCTCGGCCACGTCGGCGATCACTGTGCGCAGTTCACGAGGGTAGCCGCCTTCGTAGAAGCCTTCCTGTCCGGTAAGTTCGAGCAGGGTGTCGATCTGGCCAGTGCCAGCCAGCAGACGCATCCACCGGGCCAGCCGCAAAAGACCCCGATGCCCCTCGAGAAGGCTGCTCAGGGTCTGCGCGACGTGGCCGGTGGCTTCCTCGGACAGGCCTTCCGCGGCCTGCATGGCCAAGGGCTGTAGGGCGTCGTGGAGGGTGATGCGGCCGTCAGCGAAGGTCTGCATCAGCCCCAGCCCGGCGAGCTCGCGTGCGGCCCGGGCCACCGCGGCAGGCCGCACAAGACCGGCCGCCGCGGCTAGCTGCTGCAGTTCGGGGCTGCTCAGCGGGACCTCGGCGATCGATAGGAGACCGGTGACCGTACGCGCCTGCGCCGAGAGGTGCTCGAAGATCTGGGCCAGGATGTATTCCTGGGGTGTGGGGGTGAGGTGGGTTTGCGCTTGCACCGCCTCACAGAAGGCGGCACCGTCACGGGCGTAGACATCACGGGTGAGCACCGCAGAGCTGAGCACAAACAGAGGCAAGCCGGCCGTGAGCTCTAGGACGCGCTGCGCGGTGGGGTAGTCCAGGGTGCAGCCTTCGGCGGCGAACGCGGCGGCCACGGTGTCGATCTCCCAGCCGGGCAGCGACTCGGCGGTGATGCCCAGGTGAGCGGCGAGTGGGATCTGTTCCGGGCGCGGCTGTCCCAGCAGCGTGACGTGGGCCGTCGGCAGCGCATGGATGAGCAGCCGGACGTCATCGGGCGGAAGTTGGTGCACGTTGTCGACGACGACTGCGATGGTGATGCCGTCGGCCAGGTGACTGTGCACGGCCCGCAGGACGTCGACGCCGACCCCGCGCGGCAGGCTGACAGCAGCGGGTCCGCTCAGGTGCCGGGCCGCTATCTCCCGCGCCAGCGCCCCGGGTACCGCGGCGGGCGGCATCTGGGCGACGTCGAAGTAGGTGACCGGCAGCGGGCAGCGGGCGGCAGCGCGCGCCGCCCAGGTGGTCTTGCCCGCACCGGAGAACCCTGTCACCAGCCGCACCAGGTTCTCGCCGGTCAGCTCCGGCTCGTCGCCGTGCGGCCGGTAGACGCCGGGCGGCTGCGGGAAGGACTGCAGCTCCTTGACGAACTGCTCATACACCTCGGGCAGTTCATTGACGGCGAAGGCCTGGCTGTGGGCGCCCGTACACGCGTATTGAATGCGGGCAGCCAGCTTCCATACCAGTGTCTTCCCGTCGAGCGATCCGAACGGAACACGTTTGGCTTGCTCGGTGCACCACGCGAAGACACCGTCGAGATCGAGGGCGGTCGGGGGCAGCCAGGTCTCCTCCTCGTGGGGCCTGCCAGGCCACAGCAGCGACACATCCGTCGGCCAGTCGGCCTGCTTCATCCTCGTGAGCAGGTCCGGGCCCGGGGTGGTGTTGGTGACCACGATGAGCTTCGGTGTACCGGGGCGCCGGCCCGCCGCGTGCTCGGTGCGGATGTTCTTGAACTGCTCAACCGATCCCTTGACGTCCCCCCACGTCAGATTGCCCTGCCGGGTTTTGACCTGCAGATACAGATGCCGGGTAGGGAAGGAGACCTCAACGTCCTCATCCCGCTCCACCCGCAGCATCCGCGCCCCAGCCTCCTGAAGGCGCAGCAAGCAGCCCACCGCGTATAGATGTTGGTAGGTGAACCCGCTGTGCAGGGAGGTGATGCGCCGCAGCTGCTCGGCATCGAGCGGAGCGGCGGGGGACGGAACTGTATCCGGTTGAGGGACCTGGCCTGCCGACAAGGAGTCTTCGTACACGCCGCCAGGGTAACGGCGGCCCACGCGCAGCCTGCCGCGAGCGCAGGCGCCCAGGCGGTCGGTCCACGGCAGCCCTTCTGCGGCGCAGCGTCCCCCGACCGGAGCCGAGCGGATCGCAGCCCCGCCCAGCCGTAGCCTGGTCGTGGCAAGGCACGTCTGGCACCTCGTGGAGTGATGCAGTAGCGCCGGGCTGACGAGGCACTGTGGCGACTACAGGTCTTCTGTACTAGGTTTATGTCAGCGAGGCTGTCATCCGGGGAGTGGTGTGGACGAGAAGGCGTTCAATGCGGGCATCGGCAGGCGTGTGCGGGATGCCCGGCTGCAGGTCGGGCTGACGCAGGAGCACTTGGCCCGCAAAACGGGGCTCACCCGAGGGTCGATCACCAACATCGAGTCGGGCGCCCAAGCGCCGCCGCCCTACCGCCTGGCCCGGATTGCCGCGGCCCTGTCGGTGGAGCCGGCCGATCTGCTGCCGTCCCTGGAGCCGCAGGGGCACACCAGTGACCTCCCGGCCGACCTGGCGGACGCGGTGGCATCGGTCGTCTCCGCTGCCGAGACGATGGGAGCGCGTGATGGCCAGGGCTGATGCTGCAGCGAGGGAACTGCTGGCCCGGTTCGGGATCGACGAGCCACCGGTGGACCCCCGACTCCTGGCGGAGAAGCTGAACGTCCTTGTCGTGCACCAGGAGATGAAGGATGACGTGTCCGGCATGCTGCTGCGCCGAGAGGAGCAACAGGTGATTGGCGTCAATCAAAACCACGCCCCCAAGCGGCAGCGCTTCACGGTGGCGCACGAGCTCGGGCACCTCCTGCTGCATCGTGGCCGTCCGCTCATCCTCGACGCTCAGACCCGCGTGAACCTGCGCAACACCGTCTCCAGCATGGCGACGGACCGCGAGGAGATCGAAGCCAACCGTTTCGCCGCTGCACTCCTCGCCCCGGAGACGATGGTGCGACGCGAGGTCAAGAGGTTGCGGTTCCACACAGTGGAGGATCTGGTCGAGCAGCTGGCTGAGCGGTTCGACATGAGCCAGACGGCCATGAACTACCGCCTGATGAATCTGGGCATCATCTCCGACCCCAGCTGAGCCCGGTCGGTTCCTGGTGAAGGCCGCCTCGTGCGGCCTTCATTTGTGCGAACCTACGACAGTCAAACTGTCCCTCATGTGGATTGCAGTGCACGCATCCGGTGTGTTGTCCTTGATGCGGCGCAGGTGCCACACCGGCAACACGAGCACCACACCCGCGCGTCCAGCAGCCCTTGCGAGAAAGGCGCACTTCATGACCCACACCGGCTCGACGGCCCACGGTGTTCCTGTGTCGATCTTCATCGACGGCCACGAGTACCAGTCCCATGCACGCCGAGTGACCACAGCCGACCTGCGCCGCCTGCCACGGCCGCCGATCGCAGAGGACCGGCAGCTGTGGCTCGACATCCCCGACGCCCCGGACCGGTCCCTGGCCGACGGCGAGAGCCTCGACCTCGCCCCGGGCATGCGGTTCTTCTCCGAACACCCGATTACCCTCCACATCGACCGGATCGCCTACACGGTGACCCGCAAGCGGATGACGGGTCAGGAACTGCGCGCCCTGCCTACCCCGCCCGTCGCCCCCGATCGCGACCTGTGGCTGGACAGAATCGACGAGCAGGACAAGAAGATCGCTGACGACGAGGTCGTCAGGCTGCGCGACGGCATACGGTTCTTCACGGCGCCGGGGCGCATCAACCCCGGCGCCCGCTGAGAGAGAGGCGGGGGACCGTCATGGATCTGCCCGCTGAGGACCACGCGTACCTGAGTCGTGAGGGTTATGCCTACGACGTGTTCGACGAGGACGGCATGCTCTGCGTTCAGCTGAACGATGTCGCCCTGCCTCGCGGTCTGAACACCGCTCGGGCCGACATCCTGCTGCGCCTGGCACCGCTGTATCCCGATGTGCCCCCCGACATGTGGTGGATGGCCCCCGCAGTCACGACCGCTCGCGGAGCTGTAATCCCGGCCACCGAACAGCAGGAAACCCACCGAGGCAGGGCCTGGCAGCGCTGGTCTCGCCACCTACCCCCCGATGCCTGGCTCGCTGGAACTGACAGCCTCGAAAGCTACCTGGCCCTGATCCGCACCGAACTCCGCGAGGCGGCGGGAGCCACCGCATGAACACCACCACCCTGGTGCTGCCCCCGGACCTCGCCGACGCGCTGGGCCATCTCGCGCGGCAGCCGGTGGAGACAGGAGCGGTCCTCCTGGCCCGCCGTGCCCGATGTTCCGACGGCGGCCTGCGCCTGATCGGCGTCCGGCTCGTCCCCGTCCCCGTCCACACCTACCTGTCCCGCACGGACCAGAGTATGACCATCACCTCCGAGGGCTTCATGCCCGCCCTGCGCACCGCGGAGGAGACGGAGAGCGTGGCCCTGTGGGTCCACACCCACCCGTCAGCAGGCAGCACCCCGCGGCCGAGCCGTCACGACACGATGGTGGACCAGCAACTCGCCGACACCTTCGCCATTCGTACCGGCACAGGAACCTACGGCGCACTCATCCTTGGCCATCACGACGGACACCTCGCCTTCACCGGGCACCTCACCGGCGACGACCAAGCCGCCATCGACCGTATCTTCGTCGCCGGAGCGCGCTTCCGACTCCTGCAATCGTTCGACTCAGCAGCCCCCGATCTGCCCCACCTGCATGACCGTCACATCCGCGCATTCGGAACCGACATCACCCGCGTCCTCTCTCAACTGCGCATCGCGATCGTCGGGACTGGCGGAACCGGCTCCGCCGTGGCAGAGCAACTCGTACGCCTCGGAGTCCGCCAGTTCACGCTCATCGACCCCGACACGCTCTCCGACACAAACCTCACGCGGGTCTACGGATCCACCCCCCACGACGTGGGACGCCACAAGGTCGACGTACTCGCCGACCACCTCCGGCGCGTCGCCCCCGATGTTGCTGTCGCCGCGGTCGTGGGCAGCGTCAGCCAGTTGAGCGCCGCCCGGCAGGTCGTCGGAGCGGACATCGTGTTCGGCTGCACCGACGACGACGCCGGCCGTATGCGCCTGTCCCGTTTCTCCTCCATGTACCTCACCCCTCTCATCGACTGCGGCGTCCAGATCGATGCCGACGAGCACCACAGCGTCCGCGACATCATCGGACGCGTCACCGTCCTGCACCCGGGAGCCGCCTGCCTCCTGTGCCGGAGACGGGTCTCCCCACAAATCGCCGCCGCCCAGGAACGCTCACCCGCAGAACAGGCCCGACTCCAGCGCGAGGGCTACGCTCCCGTCCTCCCCGGCACCGAGCCAGCAGTGATCGCTTACACCACCGCCACCGCCGCCGCAGCGGTCAACGAATTGCTGGAACGCCTGGTCGGTTACGGCCCCGAACCTGCCCCCACCGAGACCCTCCTGCGCATCCACGACCGGAAGACCTCCACAAACACCCAGGAACTGCAACAGGGCCACTACTGCACCCTCACCGATCCACACAGCTTCGGAGACACCGACCGCTACTGGGGGCTGGCATGGCCAAGCACCGCCTGACCTGGCCCTGGTGGCGGCGCTGGCGCATCATCGCCACTGTCCCCAGTGTCTACGACACACCGGAACATCTCCGCCGCAAGCAGGCCATCATCGTCGGCACCGCCACCAGCCCCAAGTGGCTGGTCTTCGATTGCCCCTGTCGGCAACGGCACCGCGTCATGGTCAACCTGAACCCCGACCGGCGGCCGAGATGGACTGTGGTGAAGTCCTCACCACTCACCCTCACGCCCAGCGTGGACGAGACGCTGCCCGGCAGCCGCTGCCACTACATCATCCGCAACGGGCACCTCCACTGGGCCTGAGCGCAGACGTGTACCGGAGGTCAGGTCTCTTCCCTCTCCGACGGTGGTGTCGTGGTGAAGCTGTTGCCCGGGCATTCGACGGAGCCAGCGCTTTGCAGCAGATGGGCGATGTGTTGGCCCGTGGTCGTGCGGGGGCGCATCCAGTGCGGTGGAGCAGGCGCGGACGTGGCTTGCCCTCTGCGGACGCAGCTGGGGCTGGGTCACCACGGAGAGCCTGGGGGCGGCCGCGATCGGGACCTCGGAGGCCGGGCTGTCAGTTGTGGCGCTGGATCTGGAGGAGCTGAGCGGGCTGCGGAAAGGCGACCCGGCAGACGACGGCAGGTGGCTCGCATCTGTGCATCACCGAGGAGCTGGACGCGGCCGACCGCGCGGACGAGGCGCTCGCACGGGCGGAGCGCGGATTGCGGCGCACCGCCGCCGAGGAGCACGTCGGCGGCCGCCTGGACGACCACGTGTGTGCCCGCCACTTGCCTACGGGTCGGTCGGCCGAGGTGGTCTCGTGCGCTGGGACCGGTTCTGGGGGGCGAGCTGCGTGCCGCCGCTCAGGCCGTCGACTGCTGGGAGACGGAGCGCGAGGCGGCACTCGCGGCCCTGCGGGACGACGTACGCCGGGGCGCGACGGCTGGTACGGCGGGCCCGTGCTGCTCGACGACGGTGACCTGGATGCCGCCTGGCGGGAGGCGATCGGCCGTGCCGACGACCGGCAGCTGCAGCGGCTCGCCGACCTCTCGCGCGAGACGCGGCTGGTCGACGCGCTCGCGGTGTACCTGCGACTGGTGGGGCAGCTGAAGGAGCCGACCGGGGACCGTGTGTACGAGCGCATGGCGCGCCTGCTGCTCGATGCCCGTGCCTGCCATCGGGCGCTGGGCACCGAGGAGGAGTTCACCGCCTGCCTTGCTGCGCTGAGGACGGAGCTGAAGCGCAGGCGCAAGCTGATGTCCATCCTCGACCGGCACGGGTTGTGAACCCTGCTGGTGCGTCGATGGCGGCGGGTGAGCGGAACCGCTCTGGGGGGCGCGTCCGGGGCGGTCCTTATGAGTCCGGTTGTGAGCCCGAGTGTGAGCCCGGACGGCCCTGGACCCAGGAACACGGTATGGACAGGCCGGGACGTACCAGGACTCGCCTCAGCGCGCGTTCGTCCAGCTCAGGAGCATGAAAGGTGCCAACGCCCCCTTTCTTCCGGGGTATTCGGGCGTCCCCCGGCAAGTGATCAGTCAAAGTCTCATAATCCGTCGGCCGTGGGTTCGAGTCCCACCCGCCCCACCTATGCAGGTCTCTGACCTGCGGAAACGTTCTTTTTGGGTGTCGGATCGTCAACATCGCCTGAACGGACTGAATCCGCTGCTCGTGGGTTTGGGGTCCGGCGGCGGTCGGGGGAGTTCCAGCCCATCTGACCTGCGGCTGAGTAGATAATCGAGGGTGTCGCTCGCGGTCTGGGCGACTGCCTGGGGGGCGATGTCAAGACCCAGGGGCCGTACAGGGGCCGGGACGGCACAGACGTGTCCAGGCCGACGGTGTTTCGGCGCACCGGGCCGACGGCGGAGGCAGTGCTGATACCGGCGCGGCGGGTGCGCGGACACGGTAGGGCGACGTCGGCTGCCGTCTGTGCTGTGGAAAACCTGTCGCTGCTGAGGAAGTGTCCCGGCGATGGCCGAGGGGCAAGGAAACGGCCCGAAGGGGAAACGGCCCCGATGGGTCACTCGACCCTCTCGGCTGGCCTCGCGCCACAGTCGCTCCCCTGGAGAACTCCTGGCTGTCACGAACCGCTGCCACCGCAGCAGGTGCCATGGTTTTGCCAGTTCAGGTGAAGCCCGGCTGGAGTCGGCCCGACAGGTCCCATTCCGGGTGCGGCAAGAATGTACGGCGATCTGTCAGAGCGGTTCCTCTCACTCACCGGTTGGGCCCCGCCCGGGCGGCCGGACCGGCATGCGGGCTGGTCACCGGGGCTGCGCCGTGACCAGCTCGTCGGTGTACCGGCTGATGGTTTCCTCGGCGGTGGGGGCGGGGCCGAACAACTGCTCCT
>NZ_VJZE01000319.1 GCF_009377205.1 Streptomyces phyllanthi | reverse complement strand
ACCCAGCCCTCGGCCCCGCCCGCGGAGCCCGACCGGAACCGCCGCGCCACCGCCTTCGTGGTCATGGGTGTGGCCCTCCTCGCCCTGGCGGTGGCCGGACTGACGTACGCGCTGGTGAACGGCGACGACGGAGACGGCGGTTCGGGCGGCACCACCAACGGAGCGAGCAGCTCCGGCGGCTCGGACGGCGGTGGCGACAGCGGCGGTTCGAGCGACGGCGGCACCGGTGACGGAGGCGGGGGCGACGGAGGCGGGTCCGACACCCCGACCGACGGCGGCGGGCGGACGTCGGATCCCCCGCCCCAGTCGGTGAAGGTGACGCTTCAGGGCGAGAACACCGAGTACTCCGGCCCCTGTCCGCCCCCCGACGGCGAGGCACCCGCCTTCACGGCGACGTTCACCGTCGGCCGTGTCCCGGTGGACGTCCAGTACCGCTGGGTGTCCAAGAGCGGCAACGTCTCGGATCCCGGCTGGAAGACGCTCTCGTTCCCGTCCGGCGGCGGGAAGACCAAGCAGGACTCCGTCACCGCGACGACGGAGTCCGAAGAGGGAACGTTCCAGGGCGAGATCGGCATCGAGGTCCGCGGCCCGGTGGAGACCGAGTCCAACTCGGTCGCCTTCTCGGTCACCTGCGAGGAGGAGGACCCGACGGACGGGGCCTCCTCCCCCACGGACCCGGCGGACGAGCCCGGCGACAGCGCGCTCGCGCCCGGCGGGCCCGGGCTCAGGCCGCGTTCCTGAACACCAGCCCTCAGGCGGCGTTCCTGAACACCAGCCCTCAGGCGGCGTTCCTGAACACCGGCAGATAGCCGCCCGACTGGCCGGAGGCCGTCGGGTGGTACGACTCGCTGATGTTCAGCCAGTTGACGCTGTGCAGCCAGGCGCTGCCGGAGCACAACTCATGGCCGGTGAAGGTGGGGCGCACGTCACCGAACGCGAAGCCGTGGTCGGCGGCGCGCTTGGCGATTGCGGTGTTGAGGTAGTCGGCGGCGTTGTTGATCGCGGCCCGTTTGGTCTCGGACAGTCCGAGGCACGTCCGGCCCAGTGCGTAGAAGCGCGGATAGCCGAGCACGACCACGCGGGCGGCGGGCGCCTTGGCGCGGATCGCCGCGTACACGCTGTCCAGCCGTCCGGGCAGGGTGGAGTCGACGTACGCCTTCGCCGTGTTGATGCGCGAGACGCAGGTGCTGTCGGAGGAGGTGACGCAGGTCGTCATGACGTCGGCGAAGCCCGCGTCGTTGCCGCCGACGGTGATGGAGACGAGACCGGTGGTGGAGTTCAGCGGGGCCAACTGACTGGCCGTGACATCACTCGTTCGAGCGCCCGAGCAAGCCGTGAAACTGAACGACGAGGGTGAGTTGGCGGCGGCCCAGAGGTACGGATACGCCTTCGTGGAGCGCTTGCAGTCGCCGCTGGAGCCGATGTAGCCGCCCGCTCCGACTCCCGAGGAGTAGGAGTCGCCGAGGGCCACATAGCCCGTGGCCGCGGCCTGTTGTGATGCCTGCGCCGACGCGGCCCCGGTGAGGGCGATGCCGGCGGCGAGGAGGAGTGAGGTGGCGTATGCCGTAAGTCGGGAACGTCTCATGGAACCTCCCTTTAGCAGGATCTCTGCCGTAACTGTCGTACCAGTTACACGTGTTGGCAGGAAGTGTTCATGTCAATACTTTCCCCTCCGTAACGATCCCCGCACCGTCCGTTCACCGGACGTTTTGTTACATGCTTATGACGGAAACATGACAAGGGCTCAACTCCCTTGAGCTACATCCGTAGATCACGGAGGCTTTACCCGGCCCTGAGAGCAACACGACGCTCAGGACCGTGCGTTGCGACGACGCGCGCACCCCCCACAGTCGTGCGCCAGATCCCGGGCGCGCGCTGCCTAGAGGAGGACTCCCTCGTAATGGCACAGCTGCGTACCAACAAGATCCGGATCGCCGCCCTCACCACCGTGACGACCGCCGCCCTCCTGGGCGGGCTCACGGCGCTTCCCGCCCAGGCCGCCCCGGCCGAGGGCAGGGTGCTCGCGGCCGACTCCCCCACCGCGATCAAGGGCAGCTACATCGTCACGCTGAAGAAGGGCGCCGCCGGCTTCAAGGCCTCGTCCAGCCAGGGCAAGAGCCTCGTCAAGACGTACGGCGGCACGGTGAAGCGGACGTTCAGCCACGCGCTGAACGGCTACTCCGCCAACCTCTCGGCGGCCGAGGCGAGGAGACTCGCCGCCGACCCGGCGGTGGCCTCCGTCGAGCAGAACCAGACGTTCCACGCGGACGCCACGCAGACCAATGCCCCCTGGGGCCTGGACCGCATCGACCAGGCGTCGCTACCGCTCTCCGGCACGTACACCTACCCGGACTCGGCGGGCAGCGGTGTGACGGCGTACGTCATCGACACCGGCGTCCGCATCTCGCACCAGCAGATCGCCGGCCGGGCCTCCAACGGCTACGACGCCGTGGACGGGGACAACGTCGCCCAGGACGGCAACGGCCACGGCACCCATGTGGCCACGACCATCGCCGGCTCGACCTACGGCGTCGCCAAGGCCGCCAAAATCGTGGCGGTCCGCGTGCTCAACAACAGCGGCTCCGGCACCACGGCGGGCGTGGTCGCGGGCATCGACTGGGTGACCGCGAACCACAGCGGTCCCTCCGTCGCCAACATGTCCCTCGGCGGGGGTGCCTCCACCGCGCTCGACACGGCGGTCCGCAACTCCATAGCCAGCGGCGTGACCTACGCGCTCGCGGCCGGCAACAGCAGCGCCAACGCCTCCTCGTACTCCCCGGCCCGGGTCACCGAGGGGATCACGGTCGGCGCCACCACCAGCACCGACGCCAGGGCCAGCTACTCCAACTACGGCTCGGTCCTGGACATCTTCGCGCCCGGCTCCTCGATCACGGCGGGCTGGCACACCAGCGACACCGCGACGAACACCATCTCGGGCACCTCGATGGCCACCCCGCATGTCGCGGGCGCCGCGGCGGTCTACCTCAGCGGGCACACCTCGGCCACCCCGGCCCAGGTCGCCACGGCCCTGACGAACGGCGCCACCACGGGCAAGGTCACCAGCCCGGGCACCGGTTCCCCGAACCGTCTTCTGCAGATCGTCCCGTAACACCGGCCGCGTCCGGTGACACCCGGCGTCTGAGAGGGCGAACCACCTGAAACGCACCACGGTTCCCCGGAGGCTCCCCATGCCTCCGGGGAACTGCCGTACGTGCGCCCACGCGGCCTCACCGCTGCGCGGACCGGAGCCGTTCGCCCGCACCGCGGCCGTCATCGGCTCGCTCGTTCTCCTGCCGGTTCCGGTACGGCGCCCCCGAGACGGCGAACCCGTTCCTGTCCCCGGAGTTCACCCCGGCGGTGGGCAGCTGTCGGCACGAGGTGCGCCGGGAGCCGACCCGGCCCGGCGCAGCCGACACGGCACCGGCGCGCGTCGGAAAGCGGATGCACGGGACGGTCCGGTGCCGGATCATGGCGGCATGTCTGCGAACCCACACGACGCTCTGCCGATCCGGCTCAACGTCGACGACAGCGACTCACCCTCGGACGTCGTCGACGCGCTGTTCCTCGGCCGCTTCGCGACGGGCGAGCAGCCGCACTCGCACGCGGCGAACATCGACCGGGTGCGCTCCGGCGCGACCCTGCTGCCGCCGGGTGCCCGCGTGTTGCGCTCGGCGCGGGACGACGACCGCAGCGCGACCCTCGCGGAGGGCGACGGCTGGACCCTGCTGGTCTCCCGCTGGAACCGGGGCGCGGACGTCACGGTCACGGCGACCAGCGCCGAGCTGGCGGCGAAGGTGCTGCGCCAGGCCACGGACGGCGCGGCGGACGAGCCGGAGCCACAGCCGGAGAACGTGACGATGGGCTTCTGGTACGTGTCGCCGCGGCGCGGCCCGCACCGTACGACACGCCAGATCTCCGCGGGCACGTGGGAGGAGGTCCGCCCCAACTACACGGGCCCGGTCGCGGACGCGATGGACCGCCTGATGAAGACCACTCCGGAGGACATCGCGGGACGACTTCTGCTGCTGCACGGCCCGCCGGGCACGGGCAAGACCTCGGCGCTGCGCACGCTGGCCCGCTCCTGGCGGGACTGGTGCCAGGTGGACTGCGTCCTCGACCCCGAGCGGCTCTTCTCGGACGTCGGCTATCTGATGGACATCGCGATCGGCGAGGAGGACGCGACGGGCAAGGGCCGCTGGCGTCTGCTGCTCCTGGAGGACTGCGACGAGCTGATCCGCGGCGAGGCGAAGCACACCGCGGGCCAGGCGCTGTCGCGTCTGCTGAACCTGACGGACGGCCTGCTGGGCCAGGGCCGCAACGTCCTGGTGGGCGTCACGACCAACGAGGACCTGGAGCGCCTGCACCCGGCCGTGGTCCGCCCCGGCCGCTGCCTCGCCCGTATCGAGGTCGGCCCGCTGACCCGCCGCGAGGCGCTGAACTGGCTGGGCGGCGACGTCTCCGGCCGGGAGGAGACCGTGGGCCGCGACGGGGCGACGCTGGCGGAGCTGTACGCGCTGCGCCGGGGTACGTCCCCGACATCGCTGCCGGAGCCGCGGGGCGGGGCGGACGCGGGGCTGTACCTGTAGCCCGTACGCCATGGACCGGGCGGCCCGGGGGTCGGGCGGGCCGCCCGGTGTTTTCATGGACGTATGACCGTGTTCGTCGGCACATCGGGGTGGCAGTACAAGGACTGGCGCGACGTCCTGTACCCGGCCGGGCTGCCCACGCGGCTCTGGCTGGAGGAGTACGCGGCACGGTTCGCCACGGTCGAGCTCAACAACGCCTTCTACCGGCTGCCGTCGCGGGAGAACTTCGAGGCCTGGCGGGACCGTACCCCGCGGGACTTCGTCGTCGCCGTCAAGGCGAGCCGCTTCCTGACCCACATCAAGCGGCTGAAGGACCCCGAGGAGCCGGTGCACCGGCTGATGGACCGTGCCGCCGGACTGGGCGACCGCCTCGGCCCGGTGCTCCTCCAGCTCCCGCCCACGCTGCGCGCCGACCCCGTCCTCCTCGACGACTGCCTCGCCCGGTTCCCGTCCGGCACACGGGTCGCGGTAGAACCACGCCACGACTCCTGGTGGACACCTTCGGTGCGCGAGGTCCTGGAGTCGCGCGGCGCCGCCCTCTGCTGGGCCGATGTGAACTCCCGTCCGGTCACGCCCCTCTGGAGGACCACCGACTGGGGCTATGTCCGCTTCCACGCCGGCCGCGCCAAGGCGTGGCCCCACTACGGCCGCCAGGCGCTGGCGACCTGGGCCCACCGCGTCGCCACCACCTGGCGCGGCACCCAGGACGTCTACACGTACTTCAACAACGACCCGCACGCGGCGGCGGTCGAGGACGCGATGACGTTCGCCCGGGCGGCGGCCGCGGAGCACCTGCCGGTCACACGAACCCCGGAGGCCGTGCCGGTCCAGCAGAGCGCTCAGTCGCGGTAGGCCGCCCGCAGGGCGTCCCGTACCGCGGCGAGCGCGTCGGGCTCGGTCAGCCCCAGCCGCCGTACCCGCTCGGCGTACGCCTGCGCGGCCGCCGCACCCTCCCGTTCCGCGGCGGAGCCCGCGGCGGCGACGAACGTGCCGTTGCGACCGCGCGTCTCGATCACCCCGTCCGTCTCCAGGGCCCGGTAGGCCTTGGCCACGGTGTTGGCGGCCAGCCCCAGCTGCTCGGCGAGCCCCCGCACGGTGGGCAGCCGGTAGCCGACGGGCAGCGCCCCGGAACGGGCCTGCTCGGAGATCTGGGCGCGTACCTGTTCGTAGGGCGCGGTCCCGTCGGTGATACGGATCTTCAGGGTCACGGAGCGATTGTCCCCCACGCACCGGAACGCCCTCCCGTACCCGCCGGAATATTCGGAGGCACGGCCCGCACACCCCGCGTAGCGTGCGACCACATGAGTGTGATCGTGCGCGACTTCCGCCCCGAGGACGCCGCCTGCTTCGCCGAGGTGCGACGGCAGGCCATGCCCTTCATGGTCTCCACCCCCGAGTCCGTCCTCCACGTCGTGACCACCTTCCACCCCGACGCCCACTATCGGCCCCTCGTCGCCGAGGAGGACGGCGAGCTGATCGGCACGGCTCAGGTGGGCCTCGCCCACGACAGCCCGGTGCCCGGTCAGGGCTTCCTGAACGTGTACGTGCACCCGGAGCGCGTACGCCGGGGCGCGGGCGGCCTGCTCGTGCGCACCGCCGAGGAGCGGCTGATCGCGCTGGGCGCGACGGCGCTGTTCTCCTGGGTCATGGACACGCCGGAGGACCGCGCGTTCGCCGAGCGGCGCGGCTACCGGGCGAGCCGCTCCGGCCGCTTCCTCCGCCTGGACCTGGCACAGGGCACCCTCCCTCCTCTCCAGTCCCCGCCCCCGGGCGTCGAACTGCGCGCGGTCGCGGACTACGCGGACGACCCGCGCCCGATGTTCGCCCTGGACGCGGAGACGACGGCGGACGAGCCGAGCGACACCCCGGCGGAGTTCCACGACTACGAGCAGTGGCTCCAGGACACCTGGCACCACCCTCTGCTGGACCACGGACTGAGCACGGTGGTCGTCGTGGACGGCACCCCCGCGGCGTTCACCGCCGTCCACACGGACGGACGGGACCGCTACTTCACGGGCATGACGGGCACCGCGCGCGCCTTCCGCGGCCGGGGCCTGGCCAAGCTCGCCAAGAACGACTCCCTGCACCGCGCCCGCGCGGCGGGCTACACGGAGGCGTTCACCGGCAACGACGCGGAGAACGGCCCCATGCTGGCGATCAACAAGTGGTTCGGCTACGAGGTGTGCGGGGCGGAGGTGCGCCATGTCCGCGAACTCGGCCGATGACACGGGCCGTTGTGACGTCGTCCTGGTCAAGGGCGGGCGCACGAAGATCCGTTACCCCGCCGAGCTGCTCCACGACGACGGCACGCGCGTCACCGTACGCGCCCCCTGGGCGGGCGAGGGTGTACGGGACTTCGGCTTCGTACGGTTCGAGCCGGGTGACGTCTTCACCGAGTACTACTGGCGCGACCGGTGGTACGCGGTGAAGGAGGTCCGCGACGGCCGGGGCACCCTGAAGGGCTGGTACTGCGACATCACCCGCCCGGCCACCGTCTCGGCCACCCCCTCCGGTACCGAACTCGTCGTCGAGGACCTCGACCTGGACCTGTGGCGCTCGGCGGACGGCGGTGCCGTACTGCGCCTGGACGAGGACGAGTTCGCGGCGAGCGGCCTGGCGGAGACGGCCCCGGAGGCCGCGTCCGCCGCCATGGCGGCTCTCGACGAGCTGGAGGCCCTGGCCGGCCGCGCGGACGGCTTCGAAACGCTGCTGGGATGACACGTGAGCGGGGAGGACGGCGTACGAACGGGGCGACGCGCGAGCAGGGTGACGTACGAGCAGGGTGACGTACGAACGGGGCGACGTACATACGAAGGGAGCCCGCCACCGCGATGACCCGTTACCGGGATGCCGGACGAGCCACCACCGCGTACCGCTCGTCCGCCACCTCCCGCCCCCACAGCCGGGCATCGTCCGAGAGCCGCTCCACCCGCACGTCCTCCACCAGGGGCGCGAGCAGTCCCGTCAGCCGCTCGACGGGTATGCTGGCCGGGTCGACCGTCCCCCACACGCCCTCGACCAGCACCAGCCGGCCCCCGGGGCGCAGCAGCCCGCACCACCGCCGGAGCGCTCGCGCGGGGTCGGGCAGCGCCCACAGCACATGCCGGACGAGGACGACGTCGAACCGCTCCTCCCCCACGGGCGGCGCCGCCGCGTCACCGACGAGGAACACGGCGGCCCGGCCGGCGAGCTTCGCACGGGCCCGGTCGACCATGGCCGGGGACAGATCGACACCCGTCACCCGGTGCCCCCGCTCGGCGGCGAGCAGCGCCAGGCTTCCGGTCCCGCAGCCGAGGTCCAGCACATCGGACGCCCGTACGGGCAGCCAGTCCTCCAGCCGCTCCGCCCAGGCCCGCCGCACCTCGGGGTCGCGCAGACCGTGGTCCGGCTCGTCGTCGAAGGTAACGGCCTCGGCATCCCAGTCGACGCCCGTGTCGCCCCGCTCCACCCGGCTCACCCGCCCCTCGCTGTCACTGTTGGTAACCATCCCGTCAGGGTGACACGCGCCACTGACAACCGAATCGTGACAGCCGCCACTGACAGACCCCGGCCGATGAGGAACGCTCCCCGAAAGCGTCTACCTCCGCAGCAGTGCGGAACCCGGTGGACACGAGGAGGCAGCCATGCGCCGTGCGACCGTGCAGAAGCCCCTGAAGAAGTCCGACCCCCGCCGGATGCGGGAGGAGGCCGACGAGCGCCCAACAGGAGGGCGCCCGGAGATACGGAAAGACATCGCCCGCACCTGGTGGCCGGACGGCTGACCGCCCGCCCGCGCACCCCCTGCCTCATCGCAGCCTGAGCACTCCCTTAACGCGAGCATAAGGATCCCCGTCGCCCGCCCTCAGCAGGCGATTTCGCGGTCTCCCGGCACTAGTTTCTGATCGCCCCCTCCGGGGGGCGACCCCGCTCCAGGACCGTTCCCGGGAGATTCGCCATGCCCGCTCGTCGCAAGGCCGCGGCCCTCGCCGCCTCCGGCATGACCGCGCTCGCCCTGACCTCGCTGACCGCCGCGCCCGCTGCGGCGCACGGCTCGATGGGGGACCCCGTCAGCCGCGCGGCGCAGTGCCGCGCGGAGGGTCCGGAGAACCCGAGGTCGGCCGCGTGCCGGGCGGCGGTCGCGGCCGGGGGCACCCAGGCGCTGTACGACTGGAACGGCGTACGGATCGGCGACGCCGGCGGCCGGCACCGGGAGCTGATCCCGGACGGCAGGCTGTGCGGTGCCGGTGACGAGGCGTTCAAGGGCCTCGACCTGGCCCGCGCCGACTGGCCGGCCACCCGGGTGAGCAGCGGCTCGTACACCTTCAGGTACCAGGTGACCGCGCCCCACAAGGGCACGTTCACGGTGTACGTCACCAAGCCCGGGTACGACCCGTCAGGGCCGCTCGCCTGGGACGACCTGGACCTCGCCCACCCCGTCGCCACGGCCACCGACCCGGTCGCGTCGGGCGGCTTCCACACCTTCTCCGGCACCCTCCCCAAGCGCTCCGGCAAGCAGCTCCTGTACGCCATATGGCAGCGCTCGGACAGCCCGGAGGCCTTCTACTCCTGCTCCGACGTGGACTTCGGCGGCGACAGCGGCGGTGCCGGTGGCGGCAAGGGCGACGCCCGTACAGAAACCGACCCGCCACCGGAACAGACACCGACACCGACACCGACGCCGTCCCCCACACCCACCCCGGCGACGGACTCCGCCGGAGGCGACGAACCCACGGTCTCGAGCACCTCGGGCCACGGGAACGAGATCCAGCCCGCGGGCGCCGAGGAGAACCTCGCCGACACCGGGGGCGACAGCGTGGCCCCGTACATCGCGATCGGCGGGGCGGGGGCCCTGGCGCTCGGTTCCTCGGTCCTGTTCGCGGTGGCCCGCCGCCGTGCGGGGGCACACACCCGCCGCTGAGCCGGTACGACTCCGGGGTCTGTCCGGCGGCTCAGGCCGGACAGACCCCGGTACCACACGGGTACGCACCCCCGGTCGCACGTGTCAGCCGACCACCGAGAGGCAGGTCGTCGGCGTCGCGTGGGCCGGGTCGAGCGCGTTGGTCACCTCGTGGAACGCGATGCGGTCGAGGAGCCCGATCGCGGCGTGCTCGGAGAGGTCGACCGCGCAGAGGTCCTGGATCAGGACGTTGCGCACGTTCGTTCCGCTGAGGAACTGCGACCGGTACGGCGTGACCACCTCGTCGTACTTGGTGGCGATGACCGTGTACCGGACGCCGGGCACGGTGTCGCCGCCCGCGTTGAGCTTGGTGAGGAAGGCGGACCCGGCGACCTGGTCTGCGAGCGCGGGGGTCGCGGTGGACAGCAGGTCCGCGGCCTCCGGGAAGTACTTGAGCAGTTCGGTCAGACCGCCAAGGGTCGTGCCGTGGTTGCTGGGCGCGATACCGACGAGCGCGTTCACCTCGGCTGCCCCGCCGAGGAACTTGAGGTAGTAGCGGGGCATCATGCCGCCCTGCGAGTGGCCGACGAGGTCGGCCTCGGCGGCGCCGGTCGCGGCGAGCACCTTGTCGACGAAGTCGTCGAGTTGCTCTGCCGACTTGTCGATGGGACCGAGCCCGTGGAGGAAGGAGACCCCGGGCAGCTGCCCGTAGTCGAGGGAGAAGACGCAGTAGCCGCGGTTCACCAGGTACGGGGCGAGACCGAGCCAGTTGTCGACGGAGTTCGCGAACGTTCCGTGGACGAGGACGACCGGGCGGGGGTGTGCGGCGGAAGGCTTGCAGGTGTAGTCGTTCCAGCCGCTGCTCGGGGCGGCGGCCGCCTGGGCGGTGGTGACGGGGACGACGGTGGCGGCGGAGGCCAGCAGCAGCGCCGCCAGCGGTCTGAGCACTCGTTTCCAGGGCAGCATCGTGTGATCTCCTTGCGGCTCAAGGGAGTTGCGATGGAGTACGCCCTGTGATCCGGATCACGAGGATGCTGTTCTATTCGCCAAGTTACGGGCGAGTAGGTGAAGTTGGAAGTTACGGATCAGTAAAAACTTCCCGTGACGGAAGCTCACACTGATAAGCGCGAACGAAGCGTCACCAGGCGGGCCTGATGGGGATGTTGGGGATGTTGGGGATGTTGGGGGCAATGCGCGGCGAGTGGTCGCACCCAGGCGAACCACCGCTGCGCGCGGGCGGGACCCGAACCGCCCGCCCCTGGACCTGTCGCTTATACACATCTTACGGT
>NZ_VJZE01000318.1 GCF_009377205.1 Streptomyces phyllanthi | reverse complement strand
CTCCAGGGGGTAGTTCCAGGTGAAGTCGCCGTTGGAGCCGCCCGCCTGCCAGGTCGAGGAGGCCGCCAGCGGGGTGGCCTCGTAGGTGCCCTGGTCGGAGGAGGCGGCGGCGGACAGCGCCAGGACCGTCGGAGCCCTGCGCGCGCTGACCTTCGCGGTCACCGTCTCCTTCTCGGCGTCGTTCTCCGAGGCCACCGGCGTGGTCCTACGGCACTCCGCCTTCTCGGGCGTCGTGAGGGCGCACTCGGGCAGCCGTACGAGACGCAGACGCGACGACCAGTTGCCGCTGTAGGCGTCGGCGAAGGAGCTGTAGTCGACGGTGGTGGCGGCCTTCTCGCCGTCCGTCCCCGTGACGGTGAACGCGAAGCCGTCGATGCCGAGTTCGGAGGTCGTACGGCGGTCGACGACCCGCACCTCGGGGTTGCCGGCGGCGGCCTTCGCCGCCCGTACCGCCTTGGGCAGGCGGACCTTCACCGCCGACGCACCCGGCCACTTCACCTCCGCACGCGCCTTGGCCAGCGTCTTGCGCGCGGCCGCCACGGTCGGGTCGTGGACCTTGGTGCGCTTCGCGTCGAAGGGCTCGGCCTTGCCGTACCGGGCCTTCTGCAGGGCGGTGTGGTCGCGGTCCCGCTCGGCCGCCTGCGCCGGTGCGGCACTCAGCAGACCGGCGACGACGGCCGACGACACGGGCAGAACGACGGCGGCGAGACGCCGCCGGCTCGCTCTGCTCCACGCCCATCTTCTGGGCAGCAGTGAGCTGTTCCTGGACACCACGTAAGGGGTTCTCCGGATTCTGAAGTACTGAGGTATGGGGGCGTGCCGGGCCGGTGGACCCGGCACGCCGTTGGGGAGGGGCGGACGCCCGGCCTACTCGACCGGCACCGGTGGCTCGTCCACCGTCGCCAGCTGCGTGATCTCCGCCTCGGAGAGGACACCCGCGTACACGCGCAGGTCGTCGAGGCGGCCCGGCAGGGCGTTGCCCCACTCGCCGTTGTCGTGGCGGCGTGCGGCGCCCACCATCAGCGGGCCCGTGGACTCGAAGGTCTCCTCGCTGAGGACGCCGTCCTCGTCGCCCTGCCGCTGCCCGGAGACATACAGCTTGACCGACTGGTTCACCGAGTCGAAGACGCCGACGACATGCACCCAGCCACTGGGCGCGTTGACCTCGTCCGAGGCGACCCCGGCGGCCGGACCGCCGATGACGTCGGTCTCGTACCGGCCGAAGTTCCAGTCGCCGACGGACTCGCCCGCCTCCTGCCGGTACCAGAGCCGGAAGGTGTTCCGCTTGGCGCCCGGGTGGGAGAACACCGTCGGCGAGTGCGCCGTGGTGGTGTCGTCGAGGAAGCCGTCGCCCAGGTTCACCCAGCCCGCGAGCGTGTAACTGCCGGACTCGTCCAGGGACACCGGCGAGGTGCCGCGCCCGAACTGGGCCGCGTCCAGGCTGAGGACGGTGCCGTGGGCGGGGTCGTCGGTCGCGGTGAGGGTCGCGCCCGGCTGGAGGGTCAGCGTGTTGCCCCGGCCGGTGGCGTCCGCCGCCGTGGTGCCGGAGGACTCGTCGAAGCCCCAGTGGGCGAGCAGCTCGGACTCGGGCTGCCCGGTCTCCGGGTTCTCGGCGTTGCTAACGGCCCACAGCTCGTTGTCGAAGACGACCCGGTTCCACACCTGGACCTGGTCGAGGTCACCGGCGAAGTAGTCCGTCAGCTGACCGGCTCCCTTCATACGGCCGACCTCGAAGGGGCCGTTCGCCGCCCACGGGGTCGTGTACTCGGTGGCGGCCTGGAGCTGTCCGTTGACGTACAGCCGGATCTGCTTCCTGTTGTTGTCGTAGACACCCATCAGATGGGTCCAGGCGCCCACCACCGGCGGCTTCCTGGACACCGCGCGGGTGATCACCGGGCTGTCGACGTCGGCCGAGTACCGGTTGAAGATCCACTTGTCGTACGTCGACGAGTAGTAGATCTGGAAGCTGCCGGCCCGGGTGCCGCTCTGCGAGGCCACCGTGGAGTTGCGGCTCTTGCCGGTGAGCCGGACCCAGGCGGACACCGTGAAGCTGTTCGTGGTGTCCAGCACCGCAGTGGCCGTGGAGCCGGACACACTGGTGCCGTTGCCGCGCAGACCACCGCCGAGACGGGCCTTGTCGGTCCAGGACGCGGAGGTGAGCGTCAGCGGCCGGTCCTTGCCCGAACCGTCCGCCGCCGTCGTACCGCTGCCGTCGTCGAGCTTCCAGCTCGCCACCGGGTCGGCGCCCTTGGCCACCTTGAACAGGTAGTCCCGCGTGGCGCTCGGGTTGCCCGCGGCGTCGAAGGTCTGCACCCGCAGTGTGTTGGTCAGCCGCTTGTCGGGCGCGGCCTCGATGTCGTACACGAGGGTGTTGCCGGTGAACGTCTTGCTGCCGAGCTTCACACCGTTGAGCCACCAGTCGTAGCGGCGTACGTCGGTAGCGTTCGCGATCACCTTGAAGGTGCCGGTCATACCGACGCTGCCGCGCTCCGGGTCGGCGGCCTCACACGTCGTGCCCTCGCACTCCTGGTACAGGGGGGAGATGACCGTGGGCATCGGCGGGCCCTTGGAGTCGACCTTGAAGAAGCAGTAGCCCGACCAGGGGCCGAACAGCGAGTGCGTGTCGCCCTTCCACGAGTATTTGTACTCGGTCCGCGCGCGGAACTTGTGGACGACGTTCTGGTCGAGGGCCGCCGTCTGCGCGGTACCGGCCGTGCCGCTGTCCGTCCACGTGGACGGCTTCAGCGAGGTCGGCGAGGTGCTGGTCCCCTTGTAGAGCTCGAAGTTGGGGCGCAGCGAGGAGTTCGAGGCGTCCCCGGACGTCGGGGTCGCCGTGAGGCGCGGGGTGGTGTCGCGGATGACCGCCGGGGAGGAACTCGCCGAGCAGGACACCTTCGGGTCGGACATCTTCACCGACGACGGCTTGCTGCTCGGCGGCGTCACGTACGTGATCGACAGCCGGGGCTTGCGCGAGGAGGTGGCGTCCGGGTCGAGCGGCGACATGAACTGCTTCCACGCGATCGGGTCGGACTCACTGGCCCGCAGGCCCAGCGTGGTGAGCGTGTCCTTGGCCTTCGCGGTGTGCGCGACGGCCGCGGTCGCGTCGAACTCGATGTCCCCGTCCGGGCACGCCGACGAGTGGCCCTTGGCGGCGGACACGGTGTCCACCTTCGCGTACCACTTCAGCGCCTTGTCGTTGTCGCTCCAGGTGATGGAGGAGTTGATGCCGCTGGTGCGGTAGAGGTCGATGTTCTTCTTGTCGCAGTTCGCCGACCAGATCGCGTACGGGGTGAAGGTCGCGTTCAGGATCTTCTTGCCGGCCACCTTGCGGGTGTCGAACTGGAAGAGGGAGCGCGCCTTCTTGTTGTCCACGAACGCGTCGTAGCCCACGCCGAGCGCGTGCTTGGTCTTCCAGAAGCTGGTGCCGGGCGAGTCGGACCACAGCGTCGTCCACCCCGTCAGCGAGGACTTGACCGCGGGCGGGTCGAGGACGACGGGGTACGAGGTGGCGCTGTCGCCGAGGAACTCCTGGTCCGGGACGATGGACAGGGCGTCGCCGGTGACGCGCGTGTCCATGACGGCGGTACGGGAGCGGGCACCGGCGCTGAGGGCGTCGGCCACGGCCTCGGTGGAAGCGGCCTCGGTGGAAGCGGCCTCGGTGGAAGCGGCCTCGGTGGAAGCGGCCCTCGATGAGGACGAGCCGCCCGCAGAAGCGTTTTTCCAGGTGGCCGGCTTCGTCTTCGCCGCCCCGGCCTCCGTCCCCGCGTCCCACATCAGCGCCGTACCGCTGGAGACCACCGCGTGGCCCGAGCCGTCGACGAACGTGGCCGCGCCGGAGCCGTCGGTACGCACCGACAGCCCCCGCGTCTCGACCGGGAAGCTGATCTTCTTCAGGGCCGGGTCGGCGGCTGCCGCCCGCGTGTGGACGACCAGGTGGTACGTAAAACCGTCCGGATGCACCTGCACGGCGAGGTCCACGTCGGGCAGCACCGACCGGTAGACGGCCGACGCCCCCTCGATCTCCGGCTTCGGCAGCGCCCACGGCGACGACACCGCGTACTCCTTGCCGCCGGTCACCAGCCGCGCCAGCGGCTCGCCGTCGCCGCCGCCGGAGAGCCGGATGTCCTCGGCGGCACGCGGGGCGAGACTGCCGTCCGCACGCCTGACGAGGGTCGTGTCCACGTCGGTCCACTCGCCGTCCTTGCGGACGCGCTCCGGGGAGGCCGACGCCTCCGCGGTGAACGTGCCGTCCGGACGGGCGATCACACGGCTGCTCGCCGAGGTCAGCTCGCCCACCTCGACCGGCTTCCCGGACTCGACCGCCTTCTTCGAGGCCCGCTGCTCGGCCGTGGCCTCCGCGACGGGATCGTCCTCCCAGAACTCCTTGCCGCGTGCCTGTTCATCGGCCGATCGGCCGGAATCCCCCGTGTCCGCGCCTGAGTCGGCGCCCGTTTTCGTGCGAGTGGCGGTGTCCGTTTCCGTGACCGCCTGTGCCGGGATGGCCCCCGTCAGAACCAGCACGGCCGAGGCGACGGTCATCGCCCCGCGCATGGCTGGTCTGCGACTGCGACTGCTTGGCCGCACTCTTCCCCCTGCTTTTTAAGTTTTTGATGAAAATCGTGGTCCAGGGGAGGTTAACCGGCGTGTCCAGCTTGCCCAAGCCGTTTTCGTGAGTCCCTTCTCACACATTCGCCACAGCAGCCACACAGACCTGAGAGATCGTCAGACATTTGCGAGGGTCCCAGGGGTACGCGCATACCGACCACTCAGTTTGGTGAAAACCACACACTCACGCACCCCTCCGAAGGAGCGTGCACGCTCGCCCACCGCTCCCGTGGGTCCGCGACCCGGCCCCTGGAAGCGCAAGGAGAAACGGCATGTCAGACGGTTACCCGCCTCCCTCGCACCAGCCACCGCCGCACCGCCCACCCGGCCGTCCGGGCCACCGCCCACCACGCCACGCCTATCAGGACCCTGACAAGTCACCACCCCGGCACACGTACCAGCACCCCTACAACTCACCGCCCCCGCAGCCGACTTACCCGTGGGCGCCGCAGGAACCCGAACACACCTGGACCCCTCAGGACCCCGAGCACCCCTGGGCACCACAGGAACCCGAACACACCTGGGCCCCGCAGGGGCCCGAACCGGCCACTCCACACCCCCCGCGCAGGAACTCCCCCACCCGCCAAGGCGACCTGCGGACCCTGCGCCACGCATACCGCCGACAGCGCCGCGTGGCGACACTCACCGCGCTCGGCTACTTCACCGTCTTCCTCATCCTGTCCGCCCTCGCGCCGTCCCTCATGACGAGCACCGTCTCCGGCGGACTCTCCACGGGCCTGCTCCTCGGACTGCTCCAGGTACCCGTCACCTGCCTCGCGATCTGGCTGTACGAGCGCACCGCGCGCCGCCGCGTCGACCCGCTCGCCGACCGCATCCGCAGGCTCGCCGAGGTGGACGCCGGGCGGGGGGCCGCACGATGACTCACCTCGGCGCGGCCATCGGATCCCCCATCGGCGCGGAGACGAGCCCCGGCACGGCGGCCGGCCTCTCCGAGTTCAGCGGCTCGGCCCAGACCATGTCCCTCGTGGCGTTCACCGCCGTCGCCACCATCACGCTGCTGCTGTGCGTGATGACGGGCCCCGACCGGGACGACCTCGACGAGTTCTACACCGGCTACCGCTCGCTCTCGCCGATGCGCAACGGCCTCGCGATCGCGGGTGACTACGTCTCGGCGGCGACGGTGCTGGGCACGGGCGGTGTGATCGCCCTCTTCGGCCACGACGGCGTGGTCCTCGCCCTGAGCACGGTCCTCTCGCTCATGCTGCTGATGTTCCTGCTCGCCGAACCGCTGCGGAACGCCGGACGGTTCACCATGGGCGACGCGCTGGCCCGCCGGATGCCGGGCCGTGCCGTACGGATCACGGCCTGCGTCACGACCCTCGCCGCACTGCTGCCGCTGATGCTGGTCCAGCTCGCGGGCACCGGCGACCTGCTGGCCTTCATCCTCGGCTTCTCCGGCGACAGCCTGAAGACCGGCGTCGTCATCGGCCTCGGCACCCTGATGATCGGCTACGCGGCGATCGGCGGCATGAAGGGCACGGCCCTCATCCAGATCCTGAAGATCGTGATGCTGCTCGGCTCGGGCGCCGTCATCGCCGTACTGCTCCTGCACCGGTTCGACTGGGACCCGGGCGCCCTGCTCGGCACGGCGGCCGACAACAGCGGCGTCGGCCAGGGCTTCCTGCACTCGGGCCTGCAGTTCGCGGACGGTCCCCACCCCGAACTGGACATGATCAGCGCCCAGCTCACCGTGGTCCTGGGCGGAGCCTGCCTCCCCCACGTCACCATGCGTATGTACACCGCGGGCAGCGCACGCGAGGTACGCCGCTCCCTGTCCTGGGCGGTACCGTCGGTCGCCCTGTTCGTGCCCGTCATCACGGTGGTCGGCTTCGGCGCCACGGCGCTGATCGGCCGCGAGGTGATCGCCGGGGCCGACCCGCAGGGAAACACGGCCTATCTGCTCGGCTCACGGGCCGCGTTCGGCACGGACGTCTCCACGACGGAGACCCTGATCTTCACCACGGTGACCACGGCGCTCTTCCTCACGCTCCTCGCGTCGGTGGCCGGCATGATCCTGGCCTGCGCCAACTCCCTGGCACACGACGTGTTCGCGACCCGCGCCAAGTCGCCCACCCCACACGGGGAGATGGCCGTGGCCCGGATCTCGGCGGTGGCCGTGGGCGGCCTCGCGATCGCCCTCGCCACCCTGGTCCAGAACCGCAGCCTCCAGCCCCTGGTGACGCTCTCCTTCTGCCTGGGCGCCTCCGCCCTCGCCCCCGCCCTGGTCTACAGCCTCTTCTGGCGCCGGTACACCCGCACCGGCCTGCTCTGGACCCTCATCGGCGGCTCACTGTCCGTCATCATCGTGATGACCGGCACCAACCTGGTCTCCGGCTCCCCCAACGCCGCCTTCCCCGAAGCGGACTTCAACTGGTTCCCGTTCACCACCACGGGCCTCGTCACCATCCCCCTGGGCTTCGCCCTCGGCTGGCTCGGCACGGTGACCTCCGGCCACGACCGGACGGAGGAACAGCGCCGGCGGTACGAGGCGGTGGAGGGCGTGATCCTGGCGGGGGCGGCACGCGCGGATACGACGGGCACGGATACGGCACGGAAGGAGACGGTAGGGAGGGAGACAGCACGCAGGGGCCACTGAGCGCACGGGGCTCACCCGCCCGCCACTCCGACTCCGCCACTCCGCCACTCCGACTCCGCTACTCCGCGGGAGCCCTGCCCGTGAGTGCCGCCAGGCTGTTGCGTACGTGGTCCATGTGGGCCTTCACCGTGTCCCACTGCTCGGCATGCTCGCGCAGCACCCGCTCCGTCTCGCGGGCGATACGGTCCTCGAGCACCCCGGCCCCGGCCACGAGTTCGGCGGCGCGGGCCTCGGCCTCCGCCTGGATGCCCGCGGCGGCCTCCCCGGCCTCCCCCAGAGCGCCCTCGGCCTCGGCGAGCGCGGCCTCGGCGAGGGCCAGCCGCTCGGCACACAGCGCGTCCAGGGCGGCCTGGCGTTCGGCCGCCTCCCGGTCCACCTCCGCACAGCGCTCGGCGTACTCCTTCTTCTGCTCCGCGAGAAGACCCCCGGTCCGCTCCCGTACCTCCCGCAACGCGGCCAGCGCCTCCCCCCGGCGCTCCTTCACCTCGCCCCGGGCCTCGATCCGTACACCGTCCGCCTCCGCGCGCGCCGCGAGCAGCCGCTGCCGGGCCCGCTCCTCCGCCTCCCCCCGCACCTCCTCGGCGTACGCCTGCGCCTCCTCACGCCGCCGGCGCCCCTCCGCCTCCGCCTCCTCGACGATCCGCCGGGCCTCCTCACGGCCGCGCGCACGGACCGCCTCCGCCTCCTCCACGCCCGTCTCGAACAGCAGCCGCGCCCGCTCGCCGAGCGCCTCGTACGTCTGCGGGGCCAGCCGCGCCACGGTCTCCCGCAGCCGCTCCGCGTCCGCCTCCATCTCCCTGGCCAGCACGGTCAGCCGCGCGGCCCGCTCCCACGCGGCGTCACGGTCCTGCGAGAGGGCCGTCGCGTACGCCTCGACCTGGTCGGGACGGTAGCCGCGCCGTACGACCGCGAAGCCGTCCGGCGGCACCGATGCGCTGCTCATCCAGGAACCCCTCTCACATGACGTCGCGCATATCTTGATTGATCAGACGTAAGGGTTCATACCCGACACTCCACGCATAGGTAACGGCCGCACTCCACGCCGGAGTAACGGCCGTCCTGGCACGCACAAAGGGCCGGGCCCGGTCACACGACCGGGTCCGGCCCTTCACTCGGGGCGCCTCGGGATCTCCTGCGCCAGGCCCCGCGACGCCGGGATGATCCAGGCGGCAGGGCCCAGGTCAGCCCCGCGTCACAGCAGCCCGTCCCACATCTCCTCCAGCAGCACCGACCACCAGGTCTCCGGCGAGCCCAACGCCGCCGGGTCCAGGGACAGCAGCTGAGCCTGGAAGTCGACGGTCCAGCGGCCCGCCTGCTCCTGGTTCAGCCCGTACCGCAGCCGCCACATACGCCCCAGCAGAGCGAGACAGCGCTGGAACTCGGGCAGCCCCGTGTTCACGAACTGCGGCGGCACCGGAGCCCCACCCGGCCCGGCCTCCACCGGCACGGCCACGATGTTCGCCGTGCCGTACTGCACACACAGCGCCTTGCCGAAGTCACTGCCCATCACGAGGTACGACCCCGCGTCCGCCGCCGGCTGGATACCGCGCTCCTGCGCCAGCTCGGCCAGCGTCGGCACCGGCCGCCCCGGCTGGGCCTGCGCCCAGAAGAACGGACCCATGTCGACCGGCAGCCCGGCCACCACCAGCGAGTGCGCCACGATCGGCGGCACACCCTGCCGGGACACCGCCTGCTGGTCGAACCGGAAGACACCCGGCCCGACCGCCGCCGCCATCTCCTGCGCGATGCCCTCCGGCGGGACCGGCGCCACCGGCTGCACCGGCGGCAACGGCGCCCGCACCGGCGCGGGCCGCGCAGGACCGTCGGCCACCTGGTGCAACTCCCCCTGGTGGGCGAGGAGTTGCGCCATGCCCTGCTGACGGGAGGCGTGATCGGTGCCGTACGGGGCGATCGACGTTATCCGCGCGTTCGGCCACTGCTCACGGATCATCCGCGCACAGTAGGCACCCGGCAGCTCGCACGACTCCAGCTCCGTGTGCAGCTCCAGCACCTGGTCCGGCGGAATGTTCATCCCCCGCAGCTCGTGGAAGATCTGCCACTCCGGATGCGGCATACCCGGCGCCGACCGCCGGATCAGCTGCTGCTCGGAGCCGTCCGGGGCGCGGTAACGCAGCACGGCCTGGTAGCCCGGGCCGACGGTCGGCTGCCCCTGCGGCTGCTGCGGATAGCCGTACGCCGGGGGCTGCTGCCCGGGGACCGGCTGCGGCACCCCCGGGGGCACACCGGGCGCACCAGGGACCCCAGGCATACCAGGCGCTCCGGGAGCGCCGACCGGCGGACCGGCCAGCATCGTCTCGGCGTGGTGTACGCCACCGGGGGCGCCCGGAGGCTGCGGAGCGGCAGGCGTATGGTGCTGCCCCGGAACACCGGGCTGACCCGGAGCCCCAGGAGGACCCGGAGGCTGGGGCGCGCCGGGCCCGCCGACCGAGGGGCCCGCCAGCATCGTGGCCGCGTGATGGACACCACCCGGCGGCGTACCACCGGGCGCACCCGGAGGCTGCGGCGCACCCGGCCCGCCCGGAGCACCCGGAGCGGCATGCGTACCCGCGCCCTGCGGCCCGTCCGGACCGAGCTGGGACACCAGCTGCGTCGGCACGTACCCGCCCGCCGGGGTACCCGGAGCACCCGGCCCGGACGGCGGAGGAGTACCGCCCGGCCGCGCACCCGGCGTCCCCGGCGCCCCTGGCGCACCCGGCGGGGCCGGAGGCGGCGGCGCACCCGGCGCACCACGGCGCCCACCACGCGGCGGAGCGGCCTTGCTGGTCGCGGCGTCGGCGATATCACCTGCGTTGGGCGGAAGGGACCGCTGCGGCGGAACCCCGGCCCCCGGACCACCGGCCGGCCCGGACGGGCCGGGGGCACCGGGCGGAGGCGTACCGGGAGCACCGGGCGGCGAACCGGGACCCTGCGGATAGCCGTACGACGCGGGCGCCCCCGGCGGAGGCGTACCAGGCCCCTGCGGATAGCCGTACGACGGCGCCGGCGGCCCGGGCGGAGGCGTCCCCTGGGTCCCACCGGAGGCGGGCGCACCGGGCGGCGGAGCCACCTTCGTCGGCGGCAGCGCGCTGCCCCCGGACATCAGCGCGGTCTCGGCGTCCGGCGCCACACCGGACGGCGGCGCACCGGCACCGTCACCATCGCTCAGCTGCGACGCGAACACGGTCTGCGGCAGCGGTACCGAACGGTCCTCCTCGGCACCTCCGTTGGTGTCGGTTCCCGCCCACGGAGTCGCCCCCTCAGGCGTGGCCGGCACACGGTCCCGCGGCGGCGCGTCCCGCACCTCGTCAACGGCACCGGCCGCGGGCCACGGCGTGGCGTCGGCCGGAGCGGAGGGCGCCCCGGCGAGGGTCTCGGGCAAACCGGCACGCGGAGGCACCGCATCCGGGACGGACCCCGCCTCCGGCCCCGCGACGGCGTCGGAAGGGGCGGGAGCGGCAGCGGCCGCAGCCGGACGCACCCCGGCCCCATCGGACCCGGATCCAGCCCCGGGCCCTACCCCTGATCCAGCGCCAGACCCGGCCCCGGCC
>NZ_VJZE01000317.1 GCF_009377205.1 Streptomyces phyllanthi | reverse complement strand
CGGCGGGGCAGAGCCGGCCGGCTGCCGTTCCAGGCCAGGTGGGCCCCGCAGACGTACCTCAGGTACCAGTGCACTCCCGTGAGCAGCGTGGCCGGTGTCGTGGCCTGCACCAGGACGCGCCCCGTGGTGCCGGTGACACGGAACCGGTCGACCGTGCCGCTCTTCTGGACGAGACTGAGCCGGAACTGCTCGGCGTGCCCGGGCAGCAGTCGATTGAGCGCCGAGCGCGCGGGAGCCGTATCGAAGACGGGGCCCCCGCCGGGGCTCTCAGCGGCGTGGGCCGGGACCGCCCTTCCCAGGGAGGACCCGAGGCCGAGGACACCGGTCGTGCCCAGCACCGTGCGTCGCGACGGACCGTTCATGTCTGTGTGCCCCCTGTGTCGACGGTGGCGGCACGCTAACCGGACGACCGTCCCTGCTCAACGGTGCGCACGGAGCCGGCGAGTTCATGTCGCTGGAACAGGCGAGTGGCCGCCGCGAAGAAAGGGACCCGGAGGTACGTAGGGATGAGTTTGACGCGGAAGAGGCTTGCGGGGAGCGCGGCCGGTGCGGTCGCCGCTCTGGTGGTGCTGACCGGCTGCGGTTCGGACGGTGGCGGGGAGGCGAAGGCCAAGGTCCCCGAGACCGCGACCGGGAGTCTGGAGCACATCGCGAGCGAGGCGGGCTGCAAGCCGAACATGCAGACGGACGCGGACACGATCCGCCAGGCCATCTGCAAGACGTCCGACGGCAAGTTCGTCCTCGCGACGTTCGCCACCGACCGCGGTCAGCGTGAGTGGCTGAACGGGGCGAAGGACTACGGCGGCTACTACCTCGTCGGCCGCAAGTGGGTCGCCGTCGGCGAGGAGAAGACGGTCACCGCGCTGCGCGGCCAGCTCGGCGGGACCATGGAGGAGGGGTCCGAGCACATGAATCCGGGTGGCAGTCACAACAGTGGCGGTCACAGCGGCTGACTGCACCGGTTCGGGGGCAAGCGAAAGCCGGCGGTGGGATCCCCACCGCCGGCTTTCTACTGATGTCCTACGGACAGTTGTACTACTGGCAGTCCTGCCCGCTGTTGATGCAGTCGACCACCTGGTTCATCGTGTTCTCGTCGAAGAAGTTGATGAAGTCGTTGTGGTCGGTGATCGGCTTGTGCAGCTCGGCCGGGAAACTGTCGACCGCGAACGGGTTCACGACCTGCCCGTTCTCGATCTGCGGCGCGTCGACGTCGTACACCAGACGGACCTGGAGCTGCGGGATCGCCTGGAAGCCGTTGTCGCAGCTACCGTCCGCGTTGACGAAGTCGACGTGGGTGCGGTGGTTGGCGCTGTCGATGTTCTGGCCGTCCCAGCAGCTCTGGAAGTTGGACGTCCGCACCACGGAGCTGCCCTCGGGGCAGATCGGGTACTTGTCCGTCAGCTGACGGTCCTCGAAGCCGGTGCAGCTCCAGTTGGTGTTGGCGTTGCCGAGGCCGTTGGAGAGGGACTTGGCGTCACCGGTGATGATGCGCAGGGCCTGCGGCATCGCGACGACATCGCTCGCCTTGTTGCCGACGAACTTCAGCTGGGCCTCGGCGGGCTGGAGGATCGTGCCGACGTTGCCGTCCTGACCGCCACCGGGGGCGTTCGCGTCGATGTCGTCCTGACCGTCCTGCACGCGCAGCACCGGCCAGAAGTACGACGACTTGTCGCCCTGGTTCTGGCAGGTGGTGTCCGCCGCCGCCAGCTGCTCGTCGCTCGCGAACGCGTCGTTGTCCTGGTTGCCGACGTAGTCGTGCTGGTGCTGCGCACCGTTGCTGACACCCGGGGCGACGATCACGTTGTCCGAGTTGCGGTTCTCGTTCTCGTTGGTACCGCAGTTCGTGGTGAAGGTGCCGGTGGAACCGCCGTCACCGTTCGCGGGGAGGCCGTTTCCGTTCACACCCTGCGGACCGCCGTTCGGCTGGACCTGGGTGATGTCCTGGAAGTCGGCCGCCACCGGGCCGTTGCCGGCCTGACCCTGGTTCTGGCCCTGGTCCTGGCCGCCGTCCTGACCCTGGTCCTGGCCCTGGTCCTGACCGTCGCCCTGGTTCTGGTCGTCGCCCTGGTTCTGGCCGCCGTCCTGGCCCTGGTTCTGGCCCTGACCCTCGCCCGCGGCGGTGTCCGCCTCGGCCGGCACACCCTCGCACCCGGCGAGCTGGTCGAGACCCTGCGTCTCCTGGCCGCCCGCGCGCTTGATGTTGATGTTGATGCGGTCGATCGTGGCCGTCCGCTTGGACTTCAGCGGGCCGATGATCGAGTTCTGGACGAAGCCGGCGTCCCCCGCCTGGGCCTGGCGTGTGTCCGCGAGACGCTTGTACGCCTCGGTGACCTGCTGGTCGAGCAGCGCCAGTTCCTTGTCGACGCCCGCCCGGGCCTTGTCCGGCACATCGGTGAGCTGCTGGCCTACGTCCGGGCAGTCGATCGTCGCGACCTGCGCGCCCGCGGCCTTGATGTTGTTCTGGTCGGACGACTCGCCTGCCGAGGCGTAGAAGTTCGCCCAGACCAGTCCACCGCCGGCAACCGCCAGAGCCGCGGATGCGGCTACAGCGCGAACGGCCAGCGGCGAACGACGTTTCCTTGTGTTGCGTCCCATGGAACTCCTCTGACTTCCTTGCGGGGCATCGAGGCGCCCGACAGGAGTGAAGCGGCTCCATCCCATACGCAAGTGGCTCCTGAGGTGTTCAGAAACCTTGGAAAAAATCAGAAGTCCGTGAGGCCAATTCGGGCCCAATGGGCACAGAGGGTCATGTTTCAACGGCAGTTGAGGCGGGAACACTGTCGACTTTTGAATGACGTTCAGTGAGGAAACAGGGCGCGCGGGTCGCTGAATAAAGTTCAGCGGCCGTGATCCGAATACGCGAGCGCCGCGAGTACACACCGATTGTCGGCGTCCGAACCTCAAGTCCCCATTTGGCGAGGATATTGGGGGTGTGTTTGGCGATGGCCCGTTCCGTGCACACCCCCGAGACCTCGGCTCAGCCGCCGCCCGCGGTCAACGCGCGGTCGGTGGCGCGTACTTGTAGCCGACCCGGCGCACCGTCTGGATCGCCTGCCGGTGTACGCCGAGCTTGCGGCGCAGCCGGGCGATGTGGACGTCCACGGTCCGGCCGTCGCCCACGTGCCCGTAGCCCCACACCGTGGTGACCAGGTGGTCGCGGGTGTGCACCCGGTGCGGATGCGCGACCAGATGGGCGAGCAGCTCGAACTCCAGATAGGTGAGGTCGAGCGGCCGCCCGTCGACCTCGGCGGTGCGCCGCACGGTGTCGACGCGGACGAGGAGGTCCCCGTCGGCGTCCGTCGCGGAGGCCTCCTCCGCCCGGTCCGGCACCGTGAACGGTGGCACCGGCGTCTGCTGGTCTGCCGGTACGAGGACCAGGTAGCCGATCATCGGCGGTCGGCCCGGCAGCGTGGGCACGGTGTGCTGGGGCGCGGGCAGCCAGGTGGCGCCCGGCGGCAGGAAGTCCGCGACATCAACCACTTCGTCGCGGTCGACGGCACGCAGCCGGTGCCGTGCGGAGCCGTCCGCCGAGGGGGTGGCCGGGGTGGTGGGAGCGGCGCTGGAGAGGGAACGAGTGGTCGCCATGAGAGGTCAGCTCTTTCGCGCGAGGAGTTCGTCGGAAGGGCGACGGCCGCGAGATCGTGGTCGGGCTCGTCGGGGACGTACGTCGTGCGCGCCGGCCGAAGGCCTGGGTGTGCGGCTTCAGAGGGCCGGCGCGTTCACCGCGCGGCAACACACCCGGTCGAAGTCGTGGTGCTGACGGGAAGGCCAGAACGGCTCGAGGTCATGGCGACCCGTCGCGGTGTGGTTCTGGAAGCCGGTCATGCGCCCATTGAAGCAGACACCGGGCCCCACGAGGAGGCTCCTCTCACTGCGCGGACGCCTCACGGAGGTGAGGGGGCGACAGCCACCGCAACGCGAAGGGGCGCCCACCACAGAGGTGGACGCCCCTTCGGAGCCGAGCGCGGATCAGACCTGGCCGGCCTTCTCCAGCGCGGAGCAGCAGGTGTCGACGAGCAGACGCGTCACGACGTACGGGTCGACGTTGGCGTTCGGGCGGCGGTCCTCGATGTAGCCCTTGCCGTCCTTCTCGACCTGCCACGGGATACGGACCGAGGCACCGCGGTTCGAGACGCCGTAGGAGTACTGGTCCCACGGGGCGGTCTCGTGCAGACCGGTCAGACGGTCGTCGATGCCGGCACCGTAGTTCTTGACGTGGTCGAGCGGCTTCGAGCCCTCACCGAGCGACTCGCACGCGGTGATGATCGCGTCGTAGCCCTCGCGCATCGCCTTGGTGGAGAAGTTGGTGTGCGCGCCGGCGCCGTTCCAGTCGCCCTTGACCGGCTTCGGGTCGAGGGTGGCGGAGACGCCGAAGTCCTCGGCGGTGCGGTAGAGCAGCCAGCGGGCCACCCACAGCTGGTCGGAGACATCCAGCGGGGAGACCGGGCCGACCTGGAACTCCCACTGGCCGGGCATGACCTCGGCGTTGATGCCGGAGATGGCGAGGCCCGCCTTCAGGCAGTTCTCCAGGTGGGCCTCGACGATCTCACGGCCGAAGATCTCGTCGGCGCCGACGCCGCAGTAGTAGCCGCCCTGGGGGGCCGGGAAGCCGCCCTCGGGGAAGCCCAGCGGGCGGGTGCCGTCGAAGAAGGTGTACTCCTGCTCGATGCCGAAGATCGGCTCCTGAGCGGCGAACTTCTCCGCGACCTCGGTCAGCGCGGCACGGGTGTTGGACGCGTGCGGCGTCATGTCGATGTTCAGGACCTCGCACAGGACGAGGATGTCGTCGCCGCCGCGGATCGGGTCCGGGCAGGAGAAGACCGGCTTGAGGACACAGTCGGAGGCGTGACCCTCGGCCTGGTTCGTGGAGGACCCGTCGAAGCCCCAGATCGGCAGCTCGCCACCCTTGGCGTCGTCGGCCAGGATCTTGGTCTTGGAACGCAGCTTGGCCGTCGGCTCGGTGCCGTCGATCCAGATGTACTCAGCCTTGAAGCTCACGGGCCACATCCTTCGGGTGTGTCTTTGAGTCGCAGTCATGCGGGTGCTGCGGCGGCGCTGCGGCACTGAAACGCCGCGTGGGGATATGCCCGGAAGCCTGTCAACAGGCGGTTTCCCGATCATTGCCCATGTGTGAACCCCGTGTTACCTGGGACTACTGTGTGCGGGATCACGGCGTGAGGCGGGCGGGCGGCCATGACCGCCGTCACGGCGGACGATCCCCGGCGCTCGTCCGCGAGGGGAGTGCGTGTCCGGCGTGGATCGGCTTGTGGCGCTTTGCATCCCGTGTGCCGCCCCGAGGTGCTGAGGTCAGTCCGCCGCTTCCGCCGCCGCGTCCCGTACGGCCGTGAGGAACCGCCGTACCGCGGCCAGCTCTCGCTCGTCGTACCCCTCCAGCAGTCCCACCGCACGGGCGATCAGCGGCCCGAAGTGGTCCCACCCCAGTTCGACCGCCCGCTCCTCGATCTCGACGAGTACACGGCGCCGGTCGCGCCCGTCGCGCACGCGCCGTACGTGCCCGAGCCGCTCCAGCCGGTCGATGAGGGCGGTGGTGCCCGCCGAGTTCAGGCCGAGGAGGGCACCGAGACGGCCCGCCGTCATGTCCGTGCCTGACCTGGACGCGTCCAGGAGGGCGATCAGGGCACGCACGTCCGTCGGGTGCATCCCGTTCCGGTGTGCGAACCGGGCGCTGTGCAGGCCGAGTTCGACGGTGGCCGCGCGCAGAAGGTGCACGGTCTCCATCTCGCGCTCGTGGTCCGGCATGCCTGCCCTCCCGTTATCATCTCGCTCACCGAGTATCTCGTTCAGCGAGATAATAGCCGGAGGGGGCACCCATGAAGCAGGCCAAGGGCAAGCAGGGCTACGACATGCGGGGCTTCCTGGCGGCGTACGACAAGGTCATGGAGAAGTGGCCCGCGGATCGCGAGGCGCTCACGGTCACCACGCGGTTCGGCGCGACCCGCGTGAACGTGTGCGGCCCCCGCGACGCACCCCCGCTCGTCCTCCTGCCGGGCGGTGGCGGAGCGACCTCGGCATCCTGGTTCGCGAACGTCGGGGTGCTCTCCCGTGCGCACCGCGTGTACGCCGTCGACCTGATCGGCGAACCGGGCCGCAGCACGCGTGAGGCCGGCCACCCCCTCCGTATGGCGGCCGACCTCACAGCCTGGCTCGATCAGGTCCTGGACGGTCTGGGCGCTGACACGACCGCCCTGTGCGGGCACTCGTACGGCGCCTGGATCGCCCTGCACTACACCGCGCACGCGCCGCACCGCGTGCGCCGGCTCGCGCTGCTCGACCCGACCGGCTGCTTCACGGGGTTCAGGACGGCGTACCTCCTGCGAGCCGCGCGGATGCTGCTGCGCCGCTCGGCCCGCAGCACCCGCGCCTTCCTGGAGTGGGAGACGGGTGGCGCCTCCCTGAACCCGGACTGGCTCCGGCTCCAGGAGGCGGCCGCCGGATTCCCCTTCGTACGACCGGTCACGGGCCCCGCCCCCGACCACGCGGCCACGGCCGCCCTCGACGTGCCGGCCCTGCTGCTCCTCGCCGGGAGCGGCAGGGCGCACGAAGCCCGCCGGGTGGCCGCCCGTGCCGTCAGGTGGCTGCCGCGTGCGGAGGTGGTGACCCTCCCCGGGGTCTCCCACCACATGCTGCCGCACGCGAACTCAGCCGAGACCGACCACCACTTGGCGGCCTTCCTCGACGGCGGCCGGACTCGGTGACGTCACCCCACCTTCTCGATGACGGCCCTGCGGATCAGGAACTTCCCGTCCTCCCTGACCTGCTCGAACGCGGCGTTGTTCAGCAGGACGCAGCTGCCGGAGACCGAGGTGACCTCCACGGTCGTGGACTTGTTGTTGTCCAGGTTGGTGACCTTCAGCCTCGTGCCCGCCGGGAACTGGTTGCTGGACGCGGCCGGGGTGCCGTCCTCGCCGGAGAGGGTGACGGTGGAGCCGTTGCAGACCTGCTCCCCGGATCCGGAGCCGGCGCCGGTGTCGTCCGCTGGCGGGGTCGTGGCGGGTGCCGAGGCGTCAGAGCCCTGGGAGCCCTCGGAGCCCTGAGGGTCCTGAGCCGACCCCCCGTTCCCCGCGGCCTCTCCGGCCCCTCCACCCTGCCCGGCCTGCGCGTTCTGGGAGTCCTGAGCCGACTCCCCGACCACGCAGCCGGACGCCTCCTGCTTGCGCTCGATCTCGGCGACGACCGCTTCCCGGTTGGCGATCCGCGCCTCCGACTGGGCGTCCGGGTTGGCCCGTTGCCCCTCGATGAACCGCTGGTTGTTGCCGAGCGCGGTGGCCAGTCCCTGGCAGACGGTCGACTCCGCGGCGGTCTGCGCGGCGTTCGACGTGGCCGCCATCACGAAGGCCCCGCCTCCCGCCACGGCCGCGGCGGTCACCAGCAGCGCGACCTTCTTCCTCGTACTGAGCGTTCTCCTACGCGACATGCGCGCCTCCTGTCCCCGGCCGCCTTTCGTCGACGGCCCGGATCGGGTGAGTACGCCGCTACGTACGCGAAGCCCGACGAAGTTACTCAACGGTTACAGGAGTCACCCAAGTAACGTGGATCACAAGGAGCTTGAGGGTGCTCAGCTCGCGGTCCTCCCGGCCCTCCCGTCCTCGTATGCCACCACCGTGTCGCTGACGTGCTTCAGCAGGTCGGTCGTCTGCCTGGTGATCGCGTCCTCCTCGGTCTCGGCGCCGTCCCCCCACTGCCCGTTGGCGAACACCACGGAACGCACCGTCATCAGCCGCTGGAAGACGCCCGCCGAGCCGGGCGGCACGGTCGGCATTCCGGCCTCCGGGGGTGGGTCGAGTGAGACCACCTGGTACGTCACGGGGTCCATGGAGGCCATCATGAACACCCGGGAGGCGTCCTCGGGCCGTTCGAAGCTCAGCACGGTCACCGTCACCTGCGAACGCCGCTCCGCGTCCGTGAAGAGGGCCGCGGTCAACCGGGAGCACTCCTTCCCCTGCTCGATCAGTTCGGCGAGCTCCGGGGACATGCCGCGGGGGCAGTCGTCGGTGGAGGCCAGGTCGACGCGCTCGTACGCCGAACCGTCCTTCAGGCGCACGGTCTTCTCCGGGAACGCCTGCCCCGGCCGGATGATCGGGCGCTCGAGCAGCGAGGGCAGTGCGGAGGGCGCGTTGGAGGGCGGGGCTACGGAGACGGACGGTACGGGCGTACGGGAGAGCGTGTCCGCGGCCGGGGTGGCTGCCGCCTCGCTGTCGGCTCCGGCCCGGTCGCCCGTGTACATCGCGGCCCCGGCGGCGACGGCCGCGACGAGCGCGGCTCCGACCGCGCCGCCGACCACGAGCCGTCTCCGCCGGGCTCTTCGCGCCCTGCGTATCTGCTCCTGCGCGACTGCGTCCGCCGCCGCCCACTGGCCCTGGGGGCCGCTCGCCCAGGGGGCGTGAGGGCTGTTCGGCCACTGGGCCTGGGGGTCGTTCGGCCACTGGGCCTGAGGGTCGTTCGGCCACTGGGCCTGAGGGTCGTTCGCCCACTGGGCTTGAGGGTCGTTCGCCCACTGGGCCTGAGGGTCATTCGGCGATGGGGCCTGGGCGTCGTGCCGGCCGTGTTGTCCCTGCTGCCCGTACGGCATTCCATGATCATCGAATGTCATGGCGGCGGAGGGTAGCAGCGCGAACCGCTCCCTCTCCCCTCGATCGACAATCCGGTCGATGTACTGACTATCGGGACAAGGCGTCCCGTACCGCTTCGTCGGTGCGGCCCACGACCGCCGTGCCGTCGTCCGCGGTGATGATCGGCCGCTGGATCAGCTTCGGGTGCTCGGCGAGCGCCTTGATCCACCGGTCGCGCGAGTCGGCGTCGCGCGCCCACTCCTTGAGCCCCAGCTCCTTGGCGGCGGCCTCCTGGGTCCGGGTGATGTCCCACGGCTCCAGTCCGAGCCGAGCGAGCACCTCCCGGATCTCGTCCTCACTCGGCACGTCCTCCAGATACCGCCGTACGGTGTACTCGGCCCCCTCCGCGTCCAGCAGGCTGATCGCGCTGCGGCACTTCGAGCAGGCCGGATTGATCCAGATCTCCATGGGCCACACGGTACGCGCGGCGTCCCCGGCCGGGGGAGGGGCGCCCCACGCGTCGAGTGGTCGTCTCCTGGTCGACACCGCACCCCACTTGGCGGTCTGTTCGAATTTCTGCCGTCTCATGCGCCTCCCGTGGATCTGGTGTGACGCGGCGCCAATTCCCTGCCTGTCCTGCTCTTTTAAGGGGCTGTCTGGGCCTCCTCGATGTCAGTGGTGCCCAGTAAACTGGAGGCAGTGTTCGAGGGAATCGCCGGAGATCCCGGATGGCTCCCTGACCGCGACAGGAGGATGCCCGTGCCCGCTGCCGCACTGAAGTCGAAGCCGCTGCCCACCCAGTCCACGGCCAGGAGGCCGGTCCTGCTCGACCTTCCGTACGCACCCGTCGAGAAGCGCCCGCTGCCGGCGGGCCGCCCCCGTGAGTGGTACATCGCGCACAACCGCCGTCTGAAGGCGATGCGCCTCGCCATCGCCCTGCTCGACTCCGGCGTCCACGTCCCGAACCAGGCCCGCAACGAGACGATCCGCAGCACGGCCGAACGCGTCGGCATCCACCCGCCGTCGGACACGACGTGCCACATGGTGCGTGCGCTGATGCGCTACAGCCGCTGAGGCCGCCCGGCGTCGTCGACCGATCGGTGCCGTCCGCTCCCCGGGGGTGGGCGGCACCGGTGTGTCCGGGGAGGCGCGCGGCGCCGGTGGGTGCGGCGAGATTCGATCGGTCCAGAGTTGGCCGGAGAATGCCCTAGCCGTTCCGCCGCCGGGTCCATACGATTCGGTCGCCCCTCGGCCTTCACAGCTCCTTCACAGATGAGGGGTCGATGTACGGCCCTGTTTGGCATGCGCATGTCCAGATATGCCGTGCGCGTCACCAGGCCGCCGCAGTAGTTCCCGGCTCGATCCAACGCACATGGTCCGCGACGGCCCTCCGCACACACGGTGGGCCGCACCCCCCCAGCTCCGGCGGTACGCATCCGCATCCGTACCGCCGGGACACCGAAGCAATGGATTGGAGAACCCATGGCTCGTGGGCTGTTCCTGGGTGGAGCGATCGCCGCTCTGCTCGCCACCGCGTTCCCCGCGCAGGCCGCGTCCTCGTCCTCGCCGGTCTTCGACGACCCGCCCCCGGACAAGATCGTCATCAAGGTCGCCACCGTGAACGGGTCCGGTTGTCCCCAGGGCACGACGGCGGTCGCCGTCTCCCCGGACAACACCGCCTTCACCGTGACCTACAGCGACTACCTCGCCCAGGTCGGCGGGGGCGCGCCCGCCACCGCGTTCCGCAAGAACTGCCAGCTCAACCTGATCGTCCACGTACCGGGTGGCTTCACCTACGCCATCGCCAGCGCCGACTACCGGGGCTTCGCCTCACTGCAGCCCGGCGCGACCGCCACCCAGAAGGCCTCGTACTACTTCCAGGGCTCCCCGGACACCGCCTCCAGGACCCACCCGTTCAACGGCCCGTACGAGGACAACTGGCAGGCCACCGACGAGACCGACTGGGCCCAGCTGGTCTGGGCGCCCTGCGGTGTGGAGCGCAACTTCAACATCAACACCGAGCTGCGGGTCAACCGGGGCACGTCCCCGGCCAGCAGCACCAGCTTCATGACCATGGACTCCACCGACGGTGACATCAGCACCGTCTATCACCTGGCTTGGAAGGAGTGCCCCGCGAACTGACCGGTGGTGTCCGGCCGTTCCCGGGTCCGGTGCACGCGCATCACAGCAGCGTCACCGGACCCGGCCCCGGGGACAGCAGCACCC
>NZ_VJZE01000316.1 GCF_009377205.1 Streptomyces phyllanthi | reverse complement strand
CCACCCGCCCGGCCCTTCTGAGCACGTGGCCGTCCCCATCCGTATGTATACGACAGCCAGAACGACGGATACGGATCCGGAGACGCGACGTGGACCGACCGAGGGGCGAAGGGCGAGATGGCGGACGACGAGACGACGGTGCGCGTGGCGAGTCCGCAACCCCCGGGCGGGCCGGGTCCCTCGGAGCCGGGCGTGAACGGCGCGGGCTTCAGCGCGTGGTGCTGCTGGGCGCCGTGCTGGTCCTGCTCCTCCTCGGCGGCGCGGGACCGGCGTCCGCGCACGCCGCACTCCGTGACAGCGACCCCCGTGACGGAGTCGTCCTCAAGTCCGCACCCCGCGACATCACGCTGACCTTCACCGAGTCCGTCAGCCTCCTCGACGACTCCCTCCGTGTCGTCGACCCGGACAACCGCGCCGTGGAGACGGGCGAACCGGGCCGCGCGGGCAAACGGTCCGACACGGTCAGGGTGACCCTGCCCCCGGACCTCGACGACGGCACGTACACCATCGCCTGGCGGGTGGTCTCGGCGGACAGCCACCCGGTCTCGGGCGCCCTGCTCTTCTCGATCGGCGAGCCCTCCGCGACCAGCGCGGTCGCCACCACGCCCACCGAGGACCCGATCGTCGAGTCCCTCCACAACATCACCCGGTACATCGCGTACGGCGGTCTCGCGCTCCTCATCGGCGTGACCGTCTTCGCGGCGGCGCTGCTCGGCGGCGGTCTCCCCGAGGCGCTGCGCAAGCTGCTGCTGACCGGCTGGTGGACCCTCCTCGGCGCCACGGCGGTCCTGCTCCTCATCCGCGGCCCGTACGAACGGGGCACCGGTGTCACGGACGCCGTCGACCTGTCCGTCCTGCGGGGAACGCTGGAGAGCAGGCCCGGGATGGCGCTCGTGGCACGGCTGGTCCTGCTGGCGGGGGCGTTCTTCCTGATACGGGGAGCGGGCGCGGTACGGAAGGCGGAGACGCCCCGGCAGAAGGCCGTCCTCGCCGCCCAGGTCGCCCTCTCCGTCGGGCTGGCGCTCACCTGGGCCTCCGCCGAGCACGCCTCCGCGGGTATCCAGGTGCCCGCCGCGATGACGTCCTCCGTCCTGCACCTGCTCGCCATGGCGGTCTGGCTGGGCGGTCTGACGGCCCTGCTCACCGTGCTGTACCGCGCCCCCGAGGCCCTCTCGGCCACCGCGGTCGCCCGTTTCTCCCGGCTCGCCCTCGGCGCGGTGGCCGTGCTGGTCGTCACCGGCGTGTACCAGTCCTGGCGGGGCCTCGGCTCCTGGGACCTGTTCACTTCCACGACGTACGGCAAGCTCCTGATCGCCAAGCTGTGCGCGGTGGTCCTGCTGCTGGTGGCGGCGGGCCTCTCGCGGCGCTGGACGGCACGGTGGGTGTCGGCGGGTGCGGAGGCCCGGCAGCCCGGGCGGGAACGGGTACTGGCCCAGGCGCGGGTGCCCGAGCGGGTGGGCGGCGGCGCGACGGTGACGATCACGGACGACGAGCCGGCATCCGCGGACGACGACCACGACACCGTACGGACGACGGAGGAAGCGCCCGGCGCTTCCGGCCCCGACGCGGACGCGGCGGTCGAGGCCGACGGCGGCGACCTCCCCCGCAGCCCCGGCGCGGACCCCGGCTCCCCGGCCGGCCCCGACGCCGACGGGCACCGCCACGCCCTCCGCCGTTCCGTGCTCGCGGAGGCCATGGTCGCCGTCGTGGTGATGGTGCTCACCACGGTGCTCACCGGCACGCTGCCCGGCAGGGCCGAGGCCGAGTCGGCGGCCGGGGCCCGCACCGCGGCGCCGGGCGCGCCCACCGCGTCCAGCAACCTCATCCCCTTCGACGTCGGCACCCCGAACGGCAAGGGCAAGGTCCAGCTCGACCTCGCGCCGGCCACGGTGGGCAAGAACTCGATCCAGGCGGTGGTCTTCGGCCCCGACGGCGGTATCGCGACCGTGCCCGAGATACGCCTCACCTTCACCCTGCGCTCCCAGGACGTGGGCCCGATCGACGCGAAGCTGGAGAACAGGGGCGGCTACTGGGCGACCGACACCCTTCAGCTGCCGCTCCCCGGCACCTGGACGATGAAGATCACGATCCGGACGACGGACATCGACCAGGTCACGGTGGAGAAGAACGTGAAGGTCTCCTAGAACACGGGCGGCCACGAGCGCGGGCAGCCATGGTGGGAGCATGACGAGGGCCCCGACCGTCTCCGGGGCCCGGCCCTCGTATCGGCTCAGCCGGTGTGGGAGCTCACAGCCCGCTCACTCCACGGCCGTGGGCCTGCGCGAGAGCCTCGTCGCCTCGTCCACGTCGGTCAGGGGGCGGAGCCGGTAGGTGTACGCGTAGTCGCGGCTCGCGAAGAGCTTGTACTCGTCGTGCGTGTGCGCGCCCCAGCTGTTGTCGCCGCCGACGCCCATCTGACGGTGGTTCACGCGCAGGACGACCTGGTCCCGTGGTGTGAGCTGGTAGTCGTGGCGCACCCCGACCGACAGGTCCTCCGGGGTGAAGTGCGAGGCGTTGACCTCCAGCAGCGGTTCGCCGGAGACGAGCAGGCCCCTGCCGCCGCGGTCGGTCAGGGCGAACCAGCGGACGTCGGTCCTGTTGCCGTTCTCCTGCGGGCGGATGTACGGGGTCCACTGTCCGGAGACCGTCCCGGAGTACAGGCCCACGTCGGTGCCGTCGTTGCGGTCCCAGTGGTTCTCCTCGGGTCCGCGGCCGTAGTAGCGCAGGCGCTCGAACCGGCCGGGCAGGAACAGCAGCGTGCCGACCTCCGGGATGTACGGCAGGGACGCCGCGCCCGGGTGCAGGGTGTTGTCGACCTTGATCTCGCCGTTGCCGAACACCGTGTACGTCGTGGTGTACGTGGACTCGACGGTGGTGGGCAGCGTGCCGCTGACCCTGATCTCCACGGCCTTGTCCCGCAGGGCGCGCACGCTCACGTCCGTCACCTCGCGCCGGGCCCCGGCGTCGCGCCAGGTCTGGTTGCGGATGTGCTGGCCGTTGCCGAGGTCGTTGTCGGTGGGTGCGCGCCAGAAGTTCGGCGCGGGGCCCGAGGTGATCAGGCGGGTGCCTCCGGCCTCGTACGACGTGATGACCCCGCTGCTCTTGTCCACGGTCACGGAGAAGCGCCTGCCCTTCACCGTGACGGCCTTGTCCCCGTCCTCGTGGCGCAGCGCCGGTACGCGCTCCAGCGGTACGGGCGTCACGGCCGGGCTGCCGGCGTCGACGGCGAGCTGCTGCCTGGCCACCTCGAAGCCGGACTTCGCCCACTTCGTGGATTCCCTGGTGGTGAAGGAGAGCCGCAGGAAGTACTCCGCGCCGGGCGCCGGGTCGTCCGGCAGCCCGAAGGGCACGGTGATGTCCTTGCTGCTGAGCGGCGGGACGTCCAGCTGCGCCCGGCTCAGCTTGCCGCGCCGCACGACCTTCCCGTCCTCGACGAGGGACCAGCGCCCGTCGAACTCGCGGAGGTTGGTGAACAGGTTCTCGTTGGTGAGGGTGACCGCCGCGGAGGCTTCGGTCAGTGCGTCACGGCCGGAGGCCGGTGCCGCGTTGATCGCCTGGTAGATCTGCTTGACCTCGGCGGCCTTGCCGGTGTGCCCGCGGTCGGCGGTGACGATGCCGTCGGCGACGAAGGCCCCGTCGTTGGGGTTGTCGCCCCAGTCACCGCCGTACGCGAGGAAGGTGCGCTCGCGGGAACGCTTCTCGCCGACCTCGACGGTGGCCGCGTCGAACCAGAACCGTACGCCGTCGTCACCGGGACCACGGCCCTGTGAAGCCAGCTCGGCGGCGCTCAGAGCCCGGGCGTACACACGCGCCCGCCGGATCGTGCCGCTGAACTCCCGCGTCGGGTTGTCCACGTCGAAGGCGAGCGAGAGGGGCGCGGTGTTGTTGCCCGGCCGCCGGGTGGTGGTCCGCGTGCCCTTCACCTCACCGTCGACGTGGAGGGTCAGTGTGCCCGCGTCCGCGTCGAAGACCCCCGCGACGTGGTGCTCTCTTCCGGTCCAGCCGTCCGGGAGGGCCCAGCTCGCGGAGACCCACTGGCCGCCGCCGTGGATGAAGAACTCCAGGGTCCTGTTCGTCTGCTTGAGGGCGTACTGGGTGTCGCCCTTGGCGATGATCGGCTGGTGGCCGCCGGTCACGTGCGGGGTGACCCACGCCTCCAGGGTGAGCGAGCCGGTGATGTCGAGATGCTCGTCGCGGGCGAAGACGGTGTCGCCGGAGACACCCTTGTCACGGTCGAAGCCGGCCCTCGCGGGGAGGACCTCACCGCGCAGCGAGCCGGGCCCGGACTCGGTGAGGATCTTGCGCACGGGAACGGGCTCGTTCAGCGACTGGTCCACGAAGTCCCAGATCCAGCCGCCCTGGAGGACGTCGTACCGGCGGATGAGGTCCCAGTACTTCTTGAGGTTGCCGGTCGAGTTCCCCATCGAGTGGGAGTACTCGATCATGACGTACGGCCGGGTGTCGGAGGTGTCCTTCGCCCGCTGCTCGACGCGGGCGGGGCTGTCGTACATCTCCGACCGGATGTCGCTGATCGTGGGCCGGTCGTCGCCCTCGTACTGGATGACGCGCGTCGGGTCGTAACCGCGGATCCAGTCGTGCATGGCGACGAACGTGCTGCCGCCCCCGGCCTCGTTCCCGAGCGACCAGATGACGACGGAGGCGTGGTTCTTGTCGCGGTGGACCATGTTCCGGGCGCGGGACACGCACGCCTTGGTCCAGTCGGCGTGGTTGCCGGGGTACTCGCCCCGGATGCCGTGGGTCTCGAGGTTCGTCTCGTCGACGAGGTAGAGGCCGTACTCGTCCGCGAGTTCGTACCAGAGCGGGTTGTTGGGGTAGTGCGAGGTGCGGACGGTGTTGATGTTCATCCGCTTGATGATCTCGATGTCCCGCACCAGGTCCGCACGGGTGAGCGCCATACCGCGCTCGGGGTGCATCTCGTGCCGGTTGGTGCCCCGGAAGGACACGGGCTTGCCGTTGATCCGCATCAGCCCGTCCTTCAGCGCGAACTCCCGGAAGCCGACCCGGTGCGAGAGGGTCTCGATCACCTTGCCGGCCGGGTCGCGCAGCCGCAGGACGGCGGTGTAGAGGTTCGGATGCTCGGCGGACCAGAGCTCGGGGGCGGGCACGGCTCGGCTCGCCCGTACGGTCACGTCGTCACCGGCGGGGGCGGACCCGAGGTCGACGGCCTGCCGGAGCGGCCGGGACCAGACGGCGTGGCCGCGGGAGTCGTACAGCTGGGTCTCGACGGAGTAGCGGCCGTCGTCCGGGCCGTCATAGGAGCGCACGCTCGCGGTGACGGACAGCTCGGCGGCGGTGTGGTCTTCGCTCAGCGGGGTGTCCAGCTTGAAGTCGCGCAGGTGGACGGTCGGGGTGGAGTACAGATAGACCGAGCGGAAGATGCCGCTCAGCCGGATCATGTCCTGGTCCTCCAGCCAGTCCCCGTCGGAGTAGCGGTACACCTCCACGGCGATCTGGTTGGTGCCGGCCTTGAGGTACGGGGTGATGTCGTACTCGGCGGGGGCGTAGGAGTCCTCGGAGTACCCCGCCAACTCCCCGTTGATCCATACGTAGTGGGCGGACTTGACCCCTTCGAAGTGCAGGAGCGTCCGCCGTCCCGACCAGCTGCGCGGGACGGTGAAGGTACGCCGGTACTGACCCACGGGGTTGTACCGCGTGGGTGCCGCCGGCGGCTGTGCCTCCTCGCCCAGGCCGTTGGGCCCCCACCACGGGTACGTGATGTTGACGTAGATCGGGAAGTCGTAGCCGTGCAGCTGCCAGTTGGAGGGGACGGGGATGCTGTCCCAGTCGCTGTCGTCGAGGTCGGTGCGGTAGAAGTCGCTGTTCCGGGCGTCGGGCCGGTCGGCGTAGGCGAACTTCCACCTCCCGTCGAGGCCGATCCGGTACGGCGACCGTGTGCGGTCGGCGTCCAGCGCCTGCTCGACGCTCGCGTACGGCATGAGGGTGGTGTGCGGGGGCTGGGTGCCCACCTGGAAGAGGTCGATGTCGCCGTTCCACTCGGGCTGTCCGTCGGCCGTCCCGGTCCCCTCGGCCGCGTGTGCCGGGGAGGGGAGCCCGGACGCCGACGTCAGGGCGAGTGAGCCGAGGAGGGCGGCTGAGCCCTCCAGGAGACGGCGGCGGCTGAGGACCGTCCGCTCGGGCCCGTCGGCGGGAGAGGGGTGCGGGAGCGGATGCGGGTGCGGCATGACCGGGCCTTCCTCGGGACGACAGTGCGGGTGCACGTACTGAGGGAGCGTCAGATCCTGTTGCTTGCCCGGTGGCTCCAACTGCCTCGGAGAGGGGTGGAGTTGATGCTGAGTCGGGAGGGAAGCGCTGGTGACGGTGGAGCCTGTGGGGCCAGGCTCACCCTAGAACTCGAACACAATCCAAGCAATATCTCCGTCGGGCTTTGTGTGGTCCTGGTGGATCACGCTGGGTTGGGTGCGGGTGAGGGCTCGGTTCCGGTGCCTCACCCGCACGCGGTCCGTCAGCTGCTGACGGCTTCCTTGCGGAGGGCCTCCAGGGTGTCCAGGCGGCCTTCGGCCTCGATACGGGCGGTGGTCGTGCGCTCGGGGTAGCAGCGCATGAACATGTTGGTGAAGTGCGTGCCGTAGTGGATGAACTCGCCGTCCTCGCCGTCCTCGCCGTCCCCGTCGTCGTCCAGGGGGCGGGCGACGGCCTGGAAGGACGGCTCGTGGAAGTAGGCGAGCGTGTAGCGCTCCCGGTCGGCCAGGCGCACCTTGTGGGGCGTGGAGAGCAGGGTTCCGCCGGTGATGAACTGCATGATGTCGCCGGGGAAGACGGTGAAGACGGAGGGGACCGGGGTGACGAACGTCCACGGCTCCTCGTTCTCGAACCGCCCGGCCATGGACTCCTCCGGCAGCCAGTTGCGCCCGCGCTCCTCGCCGGGTACCGGAGGCCGGATGTACAGGCCGCCCACGTCGTCCTGCGCGGCGATGACGAGCAGGCCGTAGTCGGTGTGGGAGCCGATGCCCCGTTCGGAGGTGGCGTCGGCGGCGGGGAAGCGCAGGACGCGCATGTGGTGCCAGCCGTCGTCGGTCAGGCGGGTGAAGTGCTCCGTGTCGTCCAGGCCGAGGCCGAGAGCGGTCAGCCGGAGCAGCCGGTGGCCGATGTCCCCGACGACTCCCATGTAGTCCTTCATCGCGCCCTCGTAGTGCTTGGAGGGCCAGGGGGCGGGGCCGTGGCAGGGCCATCCCTCGACGACGCGGGCGTCGCCCTCCGGGATGTCCGGGCAGACGGTGAAGATCTCCGAGCCGTCCTTCTCGCCCGCGGTCTCCTCCTCACCGGAGGCGACGTAGCCGCTGTAGGTCAGGTCGGACACGTGCTTGGCCTTCTCCGGGAGAGGGCGGCTGAAGAAGGCCCGGGAGGCGTTGAGGGCGCGTTGCGTGGCGGCTTCCTGTTCGGGGGTGGCCTCGATCTGGAAGATGCCGTCGGACTGCCAGGCGGCGATGAGTGCCCGGCCGAGGGTCTTGTCGGCTTCGCCGCCTTCTATCGCGGAGGGAAGCCGGAAGGTCTGCAGTGCGGTCATGCGCGGAACCTTGGCCGAGGGGCTGAAGTCCCTGCTACCCCCAGGTGAGGGAGGTGCTCACGGAAACACGGCGTCCAGCATTCCGTTTCCGGTCCGGAAATTTTTCGGAGCGGGCCGAGTACGGGGGCGGCGTCGACGTCGTACGTCCTGTCCGGGAGCGGCCTGGTCCTGTGGCACTTCACCTTTCCCAGGGACGGGCGGCGCCGGCCGGCTCCTCGCTGTTCTGCCCGGCGCCTACGTCGGCCCCGATCGCGTCGGCGCTCCTGGTCACCGGGGTCACCGGGGGACGTGCCGGACTGCGGGCCTGGCGCCGCCGGATGACCGGCCCCCCGCCTCCACGGATGTGCGGAACTCTGCATCCGGAGGTATCGATTGCTCGTCTACAAGGGCATGGACATGAAGGCTGACCCGCTGAACGATCACAGGACCGAGCTCCCGCTTCGCCCGGTCCGCACAACCGCCCTCGTCGCCGTCGCGGCCCTCGCCCTGGCAGCCGTCGCCTGGGTGGTCCGGGCCGTATGGCACATACGACTCGCCGTGGCGGGGATGCCGGCCTCCGGGCCGATGGACCAGGGCGGCGGCCGGCACCGCCTGCCGACCGCGCTGGAGGACGGCTACCACATCGTCGACGCCCTGGGCTCCGCCGTCATGCTGCTCTGCGCTGCCGCGTTCCTGTTCTGGCTGGGGCGGGTCCGGGACAACGCGCGCGCCCTGTCGGGAGAGCGCCTGCGCTACTCCGGGATCTGGGTGTACGCGGGCTGGATCGTGCCGATCATGAACCTCTGGGTGCCCCGCGGCATCATCGTGGACGTCCACCGGGCGAGCGCCCCGGGCGAGCGGCTGCCGGGCGTCGTGAACTGGTGGTGGGGACTGTGGCTGGCCGGGATGGCCGGTGGGGTGGGCCTGATCTACCCCTACGACGAGGACGACGTCATCGTGCGCGCCTACACGGACGTATGGCAGCTGCTGCTGGTTGACGCGGCCGTCATCGGCGCGGCCGTGGCCGGTGTCCTCGTCGTCCGGGCCCTCACGGCGGCGCAGCGGGCACGCGCCGATGAGGCCCTGCGGCACGACGACGCTCCGGTGGCCACGCCGTAGCCACGGGCCAGGTCGTAGCCAAGGGTCAGGTCGTAGTCCGGTGGCCAGGTCGCAGTCCGGTGGCCAGGTCGTGGCCGGATTCGGCCAACTCTCGGCCAACTCTCCTCGCCGGGCAACCCGGACAGCCTTTTCACCTGTCTCACAGGGTGCTCACAGATTCGGCTCCGGATGCCGGGGGTGTCCGTACGCCGGTCTGTCGTGGGCTGTCCAGTCCGATGCCACTGACCATGGCACTCGCAGACGAGGAACCGATGACCAGTCAGGAACACCGCCGCAGACGCATGAGGCGTACGACGCTCGCCGCGGGAGCCGCGCTCACCGTCGTCGTCACCGGCGCCGGAGCCGCTCCCGGAGCCGGCGCGGCCCCGGCGGAGGCGGCCGGGAAGCCGAAGCTCAAACTGATCGCCGCGTCGAACTCCGTGACGCTCGACCGCTGGGAGGGGGAGCCCGGCGTCTATCTCGACCTCGGCACGTACGTCACGGTCGACAAGGCGCCGCTGGAGTTCAAGGTGACGCGGAAGTCGTACAAGGACCCCGTCGTCGCCAAGCAGATCCTCCGCAGCGGAACGACCACGAAGACGAAGACCCTGCCCGCCGGGATGGTGAAGGACTTCTCCGGTCTGCCCGGCTTCATCGACGTGTCGGTCACCAACGCGGCCGGCGAGGTGGTGGCGAAGAGCAAGGGCGCCTTCTGCCCGAACAACGCCTCCGGACGGATCCGCCCGGACGCCCCGGCGACCTCGCACTATCCGCAGAGCTGCCCCACCAACCCGTTCACGCTGGGCTCGGTCTGGGGTGTCGAGAAGGGCTGGGCGTCCAACTCCAGCACGGTCGACTACGACAAGCCGGTGGACCTGCCCGCCGGCGAGTACACGGCCAAGGTCACGGTGGCCAAGAAGTACCGGGACTACTTCGGCATCCCCGACGACCGGCCGACCATCAAGCTGACGGTACGGGAGATCAAGGACGACGAGGGGGAGGGCCTGGCCGGCTCGCGCTCCTCCGCCCACCACTCCGCCCAACACTCCGGCGGCCACGGCGCGTCCGCCGCCCAGTCCGCGGAGTCCGCCCGGTCCGGCCACGCGGGGCACCACTACGGCCCCCGCGGCGCCGACGCCCCCACGCCGCCCGCCTTCTCGCACGCGCTTGAGGACCGCGGTCAGGCGCACCACCTGGGCGACGGACGCGGCCACACCGACGGCTCGCGCATCGCGCCCGCGCTGAAGGCCAACGCCAAGCGGCCCACCGGCCGGGCGAGCGTTCCGGCCGACGCGCCCAAGCCCGACCTGCGTTCGCTGCCCGCCTGGGACATCGCCATCACCGATGGCGAGGACGGGGACGCGCCGGGCAAGGACTACCTCGCCTTCAGCGCCAACGTCTGGAACGCGGGCCCCGCTCCCCTCGTCGTGGACGGCTTCCGCAGCCCCGGCAAGGACCTGATGGACGCGTACCAGTACTTCTACGACGCGAACGGCAAGCAGATCGGGTACACCCCCACCGGCACCATGGAGTGGGACCCGCGGGAGGGCCACGAGCACTGGCACTTCACGGACTTCGCGAGCTACCGGCTGCTGAGCGAGGACCAGACCAAGGAGGTGCGCAGCGGCAAGGAGGCGTTCTGCCTGGCCAACACCGACGCCATCGACTACACGGTGAAGAACGCCAACTGGGCCCCGTACAACACCGACCTGTCGACCGCCTGCGGTGAGCAGAACTCGATCTCCGTCCGCGAGGTCCTCGACGTCGGCTCCGGCGACACGTACACCCAGTACCGTCCCGGCCAGTCCTTCGACATCACGGACCTGCCGAACGGCACGTACCACATCCAGGTGATCGCCAACCCGGAGAAGCGGCTCAAGGAGACCAACCTCAAGAACAACGTCGCGCTGCGCAAGGTCATCCTGGGCGGTGAGCCGGGCGCCCGCACGGTGAAGGTTCCGCCGCACGACCTGATCAACGCTCCCTAGTACCAGCCGGAAGCACCACGCGGGGCACACTCGGGGCGGCGGCGCCGGGCCACTTCACCTTTACCGGTCGGCGCCGCCGTCCCGCGGTTCACGCCCCGTCAGCGGCTCCGCCTCCTCCCGCAGCCACTCCACCAGGGTCCGCACCAGCGGGTGGCCGTGCCGCTGTCTGCCGGTGGCGATCCCGATATGGCGGGCGGGGC
>NZ_VJZE01000315.1 GCF_009377205.1 Streptomyces phyllanthi | reverse complement strand
CCGCCCGCGGAACTCGCCCGCATGGCCCGCGCCGGCCTGGCGGACGCGGCCCGTGTCGCCCGCTGGGCCGACGCCGCCCTCCGCCCCGGGCGCGGCGGCTCGAACTCCGAGGGCAAGGGCACCCTCTCGGCGGCGACCGCCGAACGGGCCGCGGCCGAGCTGGGGCTGACCCCAGGGCAGGTCCGCCACGACTGGGACACGGCACGTCTCGCCGGGCTCGTCGAGGTCCACGGCGACAGCGCCCGCCCCGGCTGGCGGCTGCGCGCCTGGAACCGGGACGACAGCGCCGTCCTGCGCGGCTGGGTCGCCCTCTTCGACGCCTGGTCGCTCGCCCATCCGGAACCCGCGGACCGCGAGCCCGCCGCCGTCGCCGAGGTCGTCTCCGCGATGCCCCAGGTCCTCTCCTTCCTCCAGCTCTCCGCCGGTCCCGTGCCCGTCGAGCAGCTCCTCGACCTCCTGGAGCAGCGGGTCACCGAACTCCGCACCGAGCGCTGCGAGATCCCGTTCGTCCCCCAGCTCGTCGCGGACGTCACCGCCACGGAGACGGGCTCCGGCGACACCTCGCTCGCCCCCCTGCTCGACTGGGCCCTGCACGCCCTGGCCTCCGTCGGCGCGCTCACCTGCGGCGACGGACAGGCCACGCTCACTCCGCTCGGCAGCTGGGCGGTGTGGGTCAAGCTGGAGCAGATCTGCGTCGCCGCGCAGAGCCCCGCCGGGAACATCGAGGCCGCCGCCGAGGACATGCTCCGCGGCTGCGCCCAGCTGCGGCCCAACGCCGCCCGCGCCGAGTACCGCGCCTGGCTCGCCGCCCGTCCCGTCGGCGCCGCCGTCACCGAACTCCTCGACGCCGCGCGCGGCGAGGACGCCCTCATCCGCGGCCTCGCCTTCGAGGCGCTGCGCGTGGTCGGCGCCCCCGCCGAGCCCGATGTGCGCGCCGTGGCCGACGAGACCCCGCTGCGGCCCTACGCCCTGCTGTGGCTCGCCGAGCACGACGGCGCCGACCCCGAGGAGGCCCACGGGGTACTCACCCGCGAAGAGGCCACCTGGCTCTGGGTGGACACGGCCGCGGCCGTAGCCGACCACGGTGAGGCCCCGCTCCTCGTACGGCATCTGGAGTCGGCGGTGCAGCCCACCGTGCCCGCGCTGCTCGACGAGGTCCGCGCCGTCGGCCACCCGCGCACTGTGCAGGTCCTGGTCGCCCTCGCCGCCGCGCACCCCGACCCGGCGCTCGCCAAGGCCGTGCGCCGCGCCGCCTTCCAGGTGCACACCGGCGGAAGCTGACCCCGCCCTCGGCGGCTGCCCCCGCCCGCGGGAGCCGGGCCGCTAACTCAGGGGTATCTCAGGGGCGTAGGTGCCGAAGCTCCACACGTTGCCCTCCACGTCCCGGGCCATGTAGTCCCGGGACCCGTACTCCTGGTCCGTCGGGGGCATCAGGATCTCGGCGCCGTGCTCCACGGCCCGCCGGTGGTGTGCGTCGACGTCCTCCACCACCACGTACACCCCCGTGGTCCCGGCGTCCTTCATCGCGCTGTCGAAGACGCCGCCGCTGCCCTTGGAACCGAGCATCACCGCGCCGTTGCCCTGCACCAGCTCCGCGTGGACCACCGAGCCGTCCTCGCCCTCGTACACCGCGAGCGAGCTGAAGCCGAAGGCCTCCGTGAGCTGTTCGATCGCCGCTTTCGCGTCCGCGTACAGCACCGTCGGGTAGATGCTCGGGCGCCTGCCGTCCGTCCCTGTCATGCCGATCACTCCCTTCTCGCCGGGAATCGGCGAACTTGTCACCTGCTGCTCAGTCTTGCACCCACCACTGACAGCGCTCCTCCGAGCACGGAGCCGGAACGGTGATCCGAACGGGGGGCGCGCCGTCGTGTCACGCGAACGCCCGGGACACGCCGTGCCTACGCTCTGCGCCTGTTCCGAGGGCAGCGACGACAACGGGGGCAAGGTGGCCGTTCCACCGTTCGGGAAGACGCGGGCGAGGCCCGTCACCCCAGAGGTCCCGGAGGCCCGCCTGGGAGCTTCCAGGGCGCCGGCGGACGCCGTGGAGTTTCCCGCGACCGCGGTCCCGCCACGGCTCCCACCGCGCCGCGTCCCCCGCCTTCTCCCCGCGGCCCTCGCCCTCGTTCTCGCCGCCCTCGTTCTCGCCGCCGCCCATGCGGCCCGCCCCGCCCCCTACGGAGACCGGCTCACCCTCCACGCGCGCGTGCCGCACGCATCCCGGGCGGTGGAACCCCGGCTGCGGTGGGGCGCGGCGGCCGTCGAGGCGTACGACCGGGACAGCGGCCGGCCGTACTGGACGTACTCCCGCGCGGGCCGCCGGCCCCTCGCCGTGCTCCCCGCGCGCGGGCACGCCATCGCGCTCTGGGACGACGGTCTGGTCACCGACACCGACCCCCACCACGGCAGGGCCCGCTGGCACCGGGCCCTCCCGGGCGCCGCCGACTGGCTCGCCGCCCACGGCGGGGCCGGTGTCCTCCGGCTCCTCGACGCCCGCACGCTCGCCGTGGTCACCCCGCACCGCGTCGCCGCCTACCGCCTCGCCGACGGCGACCTCCGCTGGGCGCTGCCCGCGCGCCGGGGCTGTGCCTTCGCGCCCTCGCGCGCGGTGCGCCACGGCACCGCCGTCCTGATCGCCCAGCCCTGCGGACCGGACGCCGCCTGGCCGGCCAACCTGGTCGCCGTCGACGGCCGGGGCCGTATCGCCCGGGACCGCTGACCGCTCCGCGACGACCGTCCAAGCGGCCGCCACGGGTAGGGCACCGGCCCGGCCCCGGTGACCGAGGACACGCAAACCTGTTCGGGCAGGGCGGAAAACCGCTTGCCGCCCCCGTTAGAATCGGCCCCATGGCCATTCTCCTCGCGCATTAGACGGCGTGACCGCCCTCAGCCGCCCACCCCGCCGTCAACGACCCTGCCCTGGAGTCTGTCCGTGATCTCCGCTTCCGGTATCGAGCTGCGCGCCGGTGCCCGCGTCCTCATCGAGTCCGCGTCCTTCCGCATCACCAAGGGCGACCGCATCGGCCTGGTCGGCCGCAACGGCGCCGGCAAGACGACCCTGACCAAGGTCCTCGCGGGCGAGGGCATCCCCGCCGCGGGCACCGTCACCCGCTCCGGCGAGGTCGGCTATCTGCCGCAGGACCCGCGCACCGGTGACCTGGACGTGCTCGCCCGTGACCGTGTCCTGTCCGCGCGCGGCCTGGACGTACTGATCCGCAAGATGCGCGAGAACGAGCAGCGCATCGCCACCGGCATGGGCTCCACCCGCGAGAAGGCGCTCAAGCAGTACGAGCGCCAGGAGACCGAGTTCCTCACCAAGGGCGGGTACGCGGCCGAGGCCGAGGCCGCCACCATCGCCGCCGCGCTCAACCTGCCCGACCGGGTGCTCGGCCAGCCGCTCCACACGCTCTCCGGCGGCCAGCGGCGCCGTATCGAGCTGGCCCGCATCCTCTTCTCCGACGCGGACACGCTCCTGCTCGACGAGCCCACGAACCACCTCGACGCCGACTCGATCGTCTGGCTGCGCGACTACCTCAAGACCTACCGCGGCGGCTTCATCGTCATCTCGCACGACGTGGACCTGGTCGACACGGTGGTCAACAAGGTGTTCTACCTGGACGCCAACCGCGCCGCGATCGACATCTACAACATGGGCTGGAAGCTGTACCAGCAGCAGCGCGAGGCCGACGAGAAGCGCCGCAAGCGGGAGCGGGCCAACGCCGAGAAGAAGGCCGCCGCCCTGAACGCGCAGGCCGACAAGATGCGCGCCAAGGCCACCAAGACGGTCGCCGCGCAGAACATGGCCCGCCGCGCGGACAAGCTGCTGGCCGGTCTGGAGGCGGTGCGCCAGTCCGACAAGGTCGCCAAGCTGCGCTTCCCCGAGCCCGCGCCCTGCGGCAAGACCCCGGTCACCGCCGAGGGCCTGTCCAAGTCGTACGGCTCGCTGGAGATCTTCACCGACGTCGACCTGGCCATCGACAAGGGCTCGCGCGTGGTCATCCTCGGCCTCAACGGCGCGGGCAAGACGACCCTGCTCCGCCTCCTGGCCGGCGTCGAGAAGCCCGACACCGGCCAGGTCGTCGAAGGCCACGGACTGAAGCTCGGCTACTACGCGCAGGAGCACGAGACCCTCGACGCGGACCGCACGGTGCTGGAGAACATGCGGTCGGCCGCGCCCGACATGGACCTCGTCGAGGTCCGCAAGGTGCTCGGCTCGTTCCTGTTCTCCGGCGACGACGTCGACAAGCCGGCCGGGGTCCTCTCCGGCGGCGAGAAGACCCGCCTCGCGCTCGCCACGCTGGTCGTCTCGTCCGCGAACGTCCTGCTCCTCGACGAGCCCACCAACAACCTCGACCCGGCCAGCCGTGAGGAGATCCTCGGCGCGCTGCGCACCTACAAGGGCGCGGTCGTCCTGGTCACCCACGACGAGGGCGCGGTCGAGGCGCTGCAGCCGGAGCGGATCATCCTGCTGCCGGACGGTATCGAGGACCTCTGGGGCGCCGACTACGCCGATCTCGTGGCCCTGGCCTGAGCTCCGGTGGCCGCCCGCGCGGTCACTTCCGGTTGATCGAATGACTGATCCACTGCGTATGGATCATTCGGCCGATCCGTGATCCACCATCTGTGTGAGATCTCCTCGTACCGAGGTGTGTTCTACATCGATTTCACGGCCGAGCCCTCCCGCAGCGAGGGCTCGGCCGTCGCGCGCCGCTGACCTGCCGGTTCGCGGAACAACCCGTTCGGCCGTACGGACGCGCTTGCGCGGAATGCAGGATTCCACTCGTGGGGATCCGCTCCCGTCGTCACAAGCTTGTCTCACGGACCTTGCCGAATGGGTGGCCATCACGCCCCGGAGGGGTGATCATGAGGAGACCAGAGCGCACTTCCCATGAGGAGGCACGGGTGGCCGAGACTCTGAAGAAGGGCAGCCGGGTGACCGGCGCCGCGCGCGACAAGCTCGCGGCAGACCTGAAGAAGAAGTACGACTCCGGTGCGAGCATCCGAGCACTGGCCGAGGAAACCGGCCGCTCGTATGGCTTCGTCCACCGGATGCTCAGCGAGTCGGGTGTCACGCTGCGAGGGCGTGGCGGGGCGACGCGAGGCAAGAAGGCCCAGTCGGCCTGACGCCGGGCGGCCCATCGGCTTCGATGGTGGCCACCCGGTCGATCAGGTGACCGGCCGGGTGGTTACTGTGCAGTCACTTGGGGGCGCCGTCGTGCGACGACGTACGGCGTCCCGATCGACCGCACGCACCGGAGGCGCCCATGGCTTCGCTCGACAAGGACTTCGCTCCCGCACTCGACAAGGACGGCGTACGCCTCACCGTCGATGAGGCGATCGCCACGGTGACCTTGACCAACCCGGCCAAGCGCAACGCCCAGAGCCCCGCTCTGTGGCGGGCGTTGGCCGAGGTTGGACGGACACTGCCGGGCTCTGTCCGGGTCGTCGTGCTGCGCGCCGAGGGCAAGTCGTTCTCGGCCGGGCTCGACCGGCAGATGTTCACGCCCGAGGGAATCGAGGGTGAGCCGTCGTTCGTCGATCTCGCGCGCAGTGGCGACGCCGAGCTCGACGCGACCATCGCCGCGTACCAGGAGGCGTTCACCTGGTGGCGGCGCAGTGACATCGTGTCCATCGCCGCCGTGCAGGGACACGCCGTCGGCGCGGGCTTCCAGCTCGCGCTCGCCTGTGATCTGCGCGTCGTCGCGGACGACGTGCAGTTCGCCATGCTCGAAACCAGCCTCGGACTCGTACCCGACCTGACGGGGACGCACCCCCTGGTGCAGCTCGTCGGGTACGGTCGCGCGCTCGAGATCTGCCTGACCGGGCGCTTCGTACAGGCGGAGGAAGCGGTGCAGTCCGGCCTGGCCAACCTCGCCGTGCCCGCCGGGCAGCTCGACGAGACCGTACGGGATCTGGCCTCGGCGCTGCTCGCCGCACCACGGGACGCCGTCATCGAGACCAAGGCACTCGTACGCGGGGCGCAGGAGCGCACGTACGACGACCAGCGCGCCGCCGAGCGCGCCGCGCAGGCCCGGCGACTGCGGGATCTGGCGGGCGTCGGCGAGTAAGGACAGCCGGTCGAAGCGAGGCGGCACCCCCTGCCCGGACCGGCACTCCTTGCCGGGGGGCGTCTCCGCGCGGCGTGGTGCCCCGGCCGAGACGGCGCCCTCAGCCCGAGACGGAGCCCTTTGTCGGGGCGGGTCCCGAGGCGGTGCCCGGCTCCCGAGGCGGCACCCCTTGTCCGAGGCGCCTCCGCGCGACGTGGTGCCCCCGGCAGAGACGGCGCGCCCCGTGCACGACGTGGCGCCCCCAGCCCGAGAGGGCGCCCCTGCCGGGGACGGCCCCCAGGTGGCTCCCGGTCGGGGCGGCTCCCCGGTCGGGGGCGGACGCTCTGCTCGTGGGCAGGTCCCGAGGCTCCGCCCTGGCCTGAGGCGGTGCCCTCTGCCAGGGCGGACGCCCTGCTCGAGGGCGGGTGCTCCGTCCGGGAGCGGATGCACCCCGTTGCAGGGCGGGTGCTCTGTCCTCGGAGCCCTCTCCTGATGCCCTGTTCCAGGGCGGACGCCCGTCAGTCCACCTCCGTCACGACGACCGCCACCGACGGATGGTCCGGCAGCGCCCCGCCCACCGCCGCCCGCACCGCGCGCGCCACGTCCAGGACTCGTTCCGTGGCCGTGGCCGTGACCGCCAGCTCGACCCGCACATGGCGGCGCGGCAGCGCGGCGCCCGTCTCGATGTGCACCGAGCGGCCCCGCCCGCCCAGCACACCGGTCAGCCGGGCCACGCCCGGCACGGCCAGCGCGGTGGCGGTGACGCGGGACTCCTCGTCGTCGCCGTCACCGCCGCCGTCACCACCGTCGCCGCCCCGTTCCGGCTCCCGGGCGGGCGCGGGCTCCCCCGCCGGTGGCCCGTTCTCCGGGCGTACGCCGCCCATGTCCTCGTCGGCCTCCAGCAGTCCCGTCACCCGCAGGTCCACCTCCGTCACCGTCAGACCGAGTCGCTCCGTCGCCGCCGTGGCCAGGACCGCCCTGAGACGGGCCGCCGTCGCGTGGAGCGGCTCGGCGGCAAGGGCCGTCGGATCCGCCGACACCTCAAAATCCGCGTCGATCCGCAGCGGCCCCGGCGGCAGCGCGCTCGGCGGAGGCGGGACAACGGGCTCGTAGCTCTCGTACGACGCGTCCGGATCGGCCGGTGAGATCCGCAGCGGGCCCGGACGCACCCCGGGCACCGAGGCGGCCGCGCGGCGCAGGAACGAGCCGGCCGCCCGCTCCGTGATCCACGCGCCGTCGCGCGGGCCGCCCAGGGGGAGCACCCTGCCCAGGCCGAGCTGCTGCCGTACCGCCTTCGCCCATCCGTCCGCCGTCATTGCTCCAGCCTGCCGCATCCCCGGCGCGCGACCGCGCAACCCGGCTTACTGTGGGCAAAGGAGGACAACCGGAAGGGACGTACGGCATGACTGACATGACGCAGCGGAACCGGACGGGGGATTCCGAGAACGAGACGGCGCAGGCCGTCACCACCCGTAAGACCACCAGGCGCGGCGGTGGCGACCCGGGCACCCGGGGGCGTACCACCATCGCCGACGGAGTCGTCGAGAAGATCGCCGGGCTCGCGGCGCGCGAGGTGGTCGGCGTACACGCCATGGGCAGTGGGCTCGCGCGGACCTTCGGGGCCGTACGGGACCGGGTGCCGGGCGGGGCGAAAGCGGTCACCCGGGGTGTGAAGGCCGAGGTCGGTGAGGTACAGGCCGCCCTCGACCTGGAGATCGTCGTCGACTACGGGGTGGCCATCTCCGATGTCGCCCGCGCGGTGCGCGAGAACGTCGTCGCGTCCGTCGAGCGCATGACGGGCCTCGAGGTGGTCGAGGTCAACATCGCGGTCAGCGACGTGAAACTGCCGGAGGAGGAAGAGGAGGAGGAAACGGGGACGCGGGTCCAGTGACCCGGCTCCGGAACCCGTTCTCAGCAGGTCCACCAGCAACCGGGCCCAGTGATTCCGGACTCGGCAACCGGGCTCCGGTGATTCCGGACTCGGCATCCGGGCCCCAGTGATCCGGCTCCGGCAACCCGGCTCCGGCAATCCGGCTCCGGCAATCCGGCTCCAGCAACCCTCCCAAAGCCCCCTACGCCCCTAGGAGCACAGCATGAGCTTGGCCGTCGTCGGCATGATCGCCGGAATGGCGCTGGGCTTCGCCGGGTACTTCGGCGGATTCGGCGCCTTCCTGCTCGTGGCCGCGCTGGGTGCCGTCGGCCTGGTCGTCGGCCGGTTCCTGGAGGGGGACCTGGACTTCGGTGACTTCTTCCGCCCGCGTGGCGACCGACGGCGGTGATCCGCGTGGACGACGGCAACCACTCCGGTGGTGGCCGCCCCGACGAGGGCCGCCGGCCGCTCACGACCGTCGCGCCGGGCGAGCGCGGTGCGACCCGGATCGCCGACCGCGTCGTCGCGAAGATCGCCGCGCAGGCGGCGCGCGAGGCGCTGAAGCCGCTGCCGCCCGACGCCATGCCCCCGCACGCGGACGCCGTCGTCCACCGTGAGGCGGCGCACGTCCGCGTCGGCCTGGAACTCGAGTACCCCTCCGACATCGGGGCCCGGTGCGCCGCCGTGCGTCGCCATGTCGCCCAGCGGGTAGAGGCGTTGGCGGGGGTGGACGTACCCGAGGTGGCCGTCCTGGTGGAGCGGCTGCACCTCGTGCACGTCCCCGGCGCGGCACAGCGGAGGACGCGATGAGCGAGTCCCACGGCTCCGAAGACACGAACGATACGAACGGTTCGCACGGAACGCAGCGGCTCCCGGTCCTGGAGAAGACGGCCGGTGAACCCGTCCAGGCCACGTCGGCGGCCGCGTACGACCCACTGCCCGCCGTCGAGGGCGAGGCCGGCGACGAGAAGCGCTTCTGGTCCTCGCGCCGCGCCCCCGCCGGCGTTCTCGCGCTGCTGCTCCTCCTTGGCACGGGCCTGATGCTGTACGACGTCGCCGCCGTCCGCGCCGGCCGGTCCGCGATGGAGTGGCGCACGTTCCTCGCCCGGGAACTCTCCGAGCGGCCCCTCGACGACATCTGGGTGCTCGTCGGCGCCGGAGTCGCCGCGGCCCTCGGTGTCTGGCTGCTCGTGCTCGCGGTGACGCCCGGGCTGCGCGGCCTGCTGCCGATGCGGCGCGTCCACGCCGGTGTGCGGGCCGGGCTGTACCGGGACGCCGCCGCGATGGTGCTGCGCGACCGCGCCATGGAGGTGTCGGGCGTGCGCGACGTACGGGTCCGCGTGGGCCGCCGGAAGGTCGACGTCCGCGCGGTGTCGCACTTCCGCGAGCTCGACGAGGTACGCGCCGATCTGGACACCGTGCTCGCCGACGGCATCCGGGGCCTCGGGCTCTCCCGCCAGCCCGCCCTGGCCGTACATGTCCGGCGGCCCGGACGGAAGGGGTGAGGACCGGTGCTGAGGATCGTCAACCGGGTACTGCTGGGGCTCGCCGGGCTGGTGCTCGTCGTGGCCGGAGGGTCCGTGCTCGTGGTCGGACTCGGTGTGGATCCACCGTCCTGGTGGCTGCACGACGGCCCGCACGACGTGCTGCTCAGCGATGCCGAGCGGACACGGTGGCGGGACGAGGGCTGGTGGTGGCCCGCCGTCATCGCCGCGCTCGCGGCCCTGCTGCTGTGCCTCCTGTGGTGGCTGACCGCCGTGCTGCGGCGCCACCGTCTCCACGAGGTGCTCGTCGACACCGGCGACGGTGAGGGCGCCCTGCTGCGCGGGCGCGCCCTGGAGGGCGTACTCGCCGGTGAGGCCGGTCAGTTGGACGGCGTGGAGCGCGCGCACGTGGAGCTCACCGGACGGCGCAGCGCCCCCGAGGCACGGGTGCGGCTCGTACTGGAACCGCATGCCGACCCCGGGGACGCACTGCGCCGGCTGACCGCGGAGGCGGTCACGCACGCCCGGACGTCGGCCGGACTGGCCGCGCTGCCCGCATGGGTACGACTCCGCGCGGTCAAACACCGGGCCGAGCGGGTGAGTTGAGCCGCCCGAGCCGCCCGAGCCGCCCCGGCCCCGGCTCCCGGTGCCGTGCCGCTCAGAACCCCGTGCCGCTCAGAACCCGTGCCGCGACCCGCCGTCCACCGGCAGCATGATGCCCGTCAGATAGGACGCGGCGGGCGACAGCAGGAACGCCGCCGTGCGCCCGAACTCCTCCGGAGCGCCGTACCGGCGCAGCGGAATACGGGACTCGTGGGCCGCGCGGGTAGCCTCCGGGTCGGCGGAGAGACCGTCCAGCTCCCGTACCCGGTCGGTGTCGATACGGGCCGGCAGCAGACCGACCACGCGGATACCGCGCGGACCCAGCTCGTCCGCGAGGGACTTGGCGAATCCGGCGAGACCGGGGCGCAGCCCGTTGGAGATGGTCAGGCCCGGGATCGGCTCGTGTACGGAGCCGGAGAGCACGAAGCCGATGACGCCCCCCTCGCCGAGCTCCGCCGCCGCTGCCCGCGCCAGGCGCACCGCCCCCAGGAACACCGACTCGAACGCGGCCGTCCACTGCTCGTCCGTGTTGTCCGCGAGGAAGCCGGGCGCCGGGCCGCCGACGCTGATCAGGATGCCGTCGAACCCGCCGAAGCGCTCGCGCGCGGCAGCGACGAGCCGGGCGGCGGCCTCCGGGTCGGCGTTGTCGGCCGCGACCCCGACGGCGTTCGGGCCGAGGGCGGTCGCCGCGTCGGTGGCGCTCTTCTCGTCGCGCCCGGTGATGACCACCTTGGCGCCGTCGGCCACGAGTTCCCGCGCGCTCGCGTTGCCGAGCCCGCGGGTCGCCCCGGTGACGACGTACACACGGTCCTTCAGTCCAAGATCCATGCCCCTATCCTCTCCCATCCCC
>NZ_VJZE01000314.1 GCF_009377205.1 Streptomyces phyllanthi | reverse complement strand
GGGTGGGGGAGGCGGCGGCCCTGATGGAGGGGAAGGACAACTCCTGCCATCTCAACAGCGCCGCGCTGTGGGCGTCGGAACGGGTGGCGGGTCTGGCGACCGGCTACGCCCTGTCGGACGACGACCTGTGGCGCCAGCACTCGTGGGGCCTCGCGGCCGACGGGACGGTCGTGGAGACGACCGAACCCCGCCGGTTGTACGCGGGACTTGAGCTGGATCCGCGGGCGGCCTGGCGGTTCGTCATGGCCAACGCGGGGCCGAACGACGTGCATCCGACGCCGGGGCGGATGGCGATGCTGAAGGGGTTGGCGCGCGGAAAGCCGACGGCGACCGTCCCGGAGGCCTGAGGCCGAGCGGATCGGTGCGCCTGCGCCTGCGGGTGCGGGTGCGTCGTGGTGGCGGCGAGTTGCGGTACCGGGTGCGCCCCAGGCTTCCAGGGGCGCGGGGAACGGCGCGACCGGCCACGACGAACCCGCACCCAGCCACCGACAGGAACCCGGCAGACGAGTACCGCCCAACCGCCGGAGGCGACAGGCGACGGACCTACGAACGTTTCCCGTCCGTACCGTCCCGCGTCGCCCTCCCCGCGCGCTCTTCCTGAAGCCTGCGCAGCAGTTCCCGTTTCTGCGCCTGTGCATCCTGGCCGCCTCCACCTCCGCTGCCGACGCCACGCCCCCCTCCACGGAGGGCCTTGTGACTGAGCTTCCTGCGGGTTCCGCCGACTCCCAGCATGTTTCCGGCTCCACCTCGGGTCATGGTGTGTCCCTTCCTTGGCACTTACGCGAAACGATACGCACCGTCTCGTCAAATTACTCCGGTAGTCTGCGGCGAGACGCTCCGTCTTGTCAACCTGATAAATTGAGGCGCATGGTCCAGAAGCCCGCCCCCGACTCCACACGCCGCAGCGAGAAGTCCCGCCGCGCCATCTATGACGCCGCCCTCGCCCTCGTCGGCGAGGTCGGTTACACGAAGACGACCATCGAGGGCATCGCCGCCCGCGCCGGAGTCGGCAAGCAGACCATCTACCGGTGGTGGCCCTCGAAGGCGGAGGTGCTGCTGGAGGCGTTCCTCGACCTGAGCGAGCAGTTCGCCGAGGCGGCGGCGCCGGAGGAGCAGGCGGAGTACGGGATCCCGGACACCGGCGACCTCGCCGCCGATCTCAAGAACGTCCTGCGCCTCACGGTCGACGAGCTCCTGGACCCGAGGTTCGAGGCGCCGTCCCGGGCCCTGACCGCCGAGGGGGTCGTCAACGAACAGTTCGGCGCACAGGTCATCGCCCGTCTGCTCGAACCCCAACTCCAGCTCTATGTGCGGAGACTCGAGGCCGCGCAGGAGACCGGCGAGGTGCGCCCGGACATCGACCCGCGTATCGCCCTCGAACTCTTCGTCGCGCCGCTCGCCCAGCGCTGGATCCAGCGCACCGGGCCGATCACGTACGCGTACACGGACACCCTCGTCGACTACGCCCTGGGCGGCCTGGCGCCCCGCTGAGCCCGGCTGAGCCCCTCCCGGTCCGGCATCGCCCCGGTCCGGCACCACCCCCGATCCGGCGATCACCCGGGCCGGGTGTGCCCCAAGGTGTGACCCAGGTGTGACAAAGGCGACCGCAGCCGCCGTACAACACCCCACAACAGGGTGGCAAATCACAGCAAAGCGCTCGATAGCCCTTGATCCCTGCCGGGAGTCGGCATCGCCCCACCCGCCCCGGACGGGGCCTGCGGCCACCCGCGCCGCAGGATGGTGGGACCATGGAGCATGCTGTCCGCACAACAGCAAGGCGAGGGGATAGATGAGCGCTGAGTTCGGCCGCCGCTCCGGCGGGCAGAGCAGGCAGGGCAGGATCTCCCAGTGGCTGCGCGGTCGCCGCACCGAACCCGAGACCGACGGCGGCGGACGCGAGGCCCTGTTGCTCGCCGCCGCCGCCACGGGACTGCCCCTCGCGCCGGCCGCGTACCCCTCCGGTTACCGGTGTTCGTGCGACCGCGTCGGGTGCCCCACACCCGCGCGCCACCCCGTCTCCTTCGCCTGGCAGACGCAGTCCACGACGGACCGCGCCCAGATCGAGCGGTGGGCCCGCCACCAGCCGCAGGCCAACTTCATCACCGCCACCGGCATGGTGCACGACGTCCTCGACGTGCCCCTGGAGGCCGGGCGCGAGGCGCTGGAGCGGCTCATCGCCTCCGGGATCGAGGTGGGTCCCGTCGCCGAGTCGGGTGACGGGCGCATGCTGTTCTTCACCCTCACCCGCGGTACGCCCGAGGACGAGGACGAGTGGTGGCCCTGCGAGCTGGACTGCCATCCCGAGACCATGGACGAGCATCCGGGGCTGCGCTGGCACTGCCGGGGTTCGTACGTCCTCGTACCGCCCGCCCGGCTTCCCGACGACCTCGCCGTGTGGTGGGTGCGCGGCCCCGAGCACCCGCTCCCCGATCCGCTCAGCCTGCTGGAGATCCTCACCGACGAGTGCTCCCGGTACGCGGGTGAGAAGCCGGACCACGCGACGGCGGCCTGGCCCCTGAGGGGCTGAGACCCCAGCAACAGCCGGCCGAGGCCGCGCAGCAGGCCCAGGCCGAGGGCGAGGCCGAGGGCAGGACCGGCAAGGCGGCCGGCCCCCCCCGAGGGCTTCAGAAGCCAAGAAGCCCCGGCAGCCCGCTCTTCCCGGCGTTCACTCGCCCTTCGCCTTCGTCATCCCGTCCACCCGGCCCAGGAACCTCACCTGCTTGTCCGACGCGTTCTTCGCCGGATCCAGCACCGCCTGGTTGGAGACGTGCTCCAGCGTCAGCGAGGACTTGACCTCCCCGGTCAGCAGCGCCTGGACGTTGGGGTCGGTGACGGGGAGGTCGACCCCCGGGGCGGCCGTCTGCTTCTCGTAGTGGTGCGTGGCGAAGAAGACCAGCGCTCCGCCGTCCGTCGTGCGCAGGCCGACCGGGGCGTAGTCGCCCTTCGTCAGCGGCTCGTCGATGTACTGGCGGGCGAGTCCGGGCTTCCTCGCGTTCTTCCGGCGGCCGGCCCGCCACTCGGAGGTGTACGTGCCGGGTGCGAAGACCTCGCCCGCGGCGGAGGCGGCGGGCTTCGACCTCAGGTACGTCGCGTACGCGTCGCCCAGGTCGTCCGGCGCTATCGCCAGCGCCGCGTCGTCCGCCGTGACCGGCTGTGCGTAGCCGTCCCCGTCCGTCTTGAACGTCGGTACGTCGTCGGCGTCGAGGATCGTCAGATACGAGACCGCCCACACGTCGTCGGCGTCGCTCCGGGTGAACACCAGCAGCCAACGCGCGTCCTTGGCACCCTTGTTGGCGGCCGTGTCCGCGACGAACCAGCGCGGCCAGCCCGCCTTCTCGGGGATCGTGAACTTCGCGTCGGTCAGCGTCAGCGGTGCGTGCGACGGGTTCCCGTCCGGGCTGTTCTTGCTGCCCGCCTTCAGCTTCGCGCCGTCGATGTCGGCGAGCGCCCCGGTCACCCGGTCCGCGTCCTGCGACCGGTCGTACGTCTTGTCGGCCTTGTTGTACGCGGAGGTGAAGTCCTTGAGCGCGCGGGCGGCCTCGGCCCGCGTCGCCGCCGGAAGTATCTCCCGCTCGCCGTGGACGACCACGCACCCGCTCGCCGCCATGGACAGAACGGTCACCGACGCGGTTGCCAGGGCGAATCGGCCGTACCTACCGAGCCTTTGAGGGCTCGGAACCCCGCGATCCCTGCTCATCAGGTTCCTTCACCTTCCCCTTCCCGGAGGCGAACCCTACCGGGGCGAGGAAGATCGCGAGCGTCGGGATCAGGTAGAGGAGCCAGACCGTGACCTGGAGAACCGTCGGATCGGGCTGGAAGTTGAAGATGCCCTTCAGCAGCGTGCCGTACCAGCTGCCCGGATCAACGGTGTCGCTGATGTCGAACGCCTTGTTCGTCAGGCCCGGCAGGAAGTCGGCCTCCTGGAGGTCGTGGAAGCCGTACGCGAGCACGCCGGCCGCCACCACGACCAGCATGCCACCGGTCCAGGTGAAGAACTTCGAGAGGTTGATGCGCAGGGCGCCCCGGTAGAAGAGCCACCCGAGCACGATCGCCGTCGCGATGCCCGACAGCACGCCGATGAGCGGCCCTTGGGTGCCGTCGCTCGACGCGCGCACAGAAGCCCAGACGAAGAGCGCCGTCTCCAGGCCCTCGCGTCCCACCGCCAGGAACGCCGTGGCGACGAGCGCGCCCGTACCCGTCCGAAGGGCCGCGTCCAGCCTGCCGTGCAGCTCCGATCGCAGGTGCCGGGCCGTACGGCGCATCCAGAAGACCATCCACGTCACCAGGCCCACGGCGATGATCGACAGGGAGCCGCCGAGCGCCTCCTGGGCCTGGAACGTCAGCTCCTGCGAGCCGAATTCCAGTACGCAGCCGAAGCCGAGGGCGAGCCCGACCGCGACACCGATACCGATCCAGATCGGCTTCAGCGCGTCCCGGCGGCCGGTCTTCACCAGATAGGCGACGAGGATGCAGACGACGAGGCTCGCCTCCAGGCCCTCGCGCAGACCGATCAGATAGTTCGCGAACACGGCGTCAGCCCTCCGTCGGGGAAGCGGAGAACAGCGCCCGGCCCCACCAGTCGTCCGCGTCCCGGACGCCCGGGGGAACCGCGAAGACCGCCGAACCCACGTGCTGGATGTACTCGTTCAGCGCGTCCGTGGCCAGGTTGCGCTGGATCGGGATGAAGCCCTCGCGAACGTCCCGCTGGTACGCGAGGAAGAACAGGCCCGCGTCGAGACGGCCGAGGCCGTCCGTGCCATCGGTGAAGGAGTAGCCGCGGCGCAGGATCGTCGCCCCGCCGTTGGAGTCCGGGTGTGCGAGCCGTACGTGCGCGTCCGGCAGCATCGCCTTCAGGAACGGCTCATCGCGCTCCTTCGCCTTGCCCACGGGTGCGCCCTCGCCCTTGTCGCGGCCGAAGATGTCCTCCTGCTCCTGCAGCGAGGTGCGGTCCCAGGGCTCGATGTGCATCCGGATGCGCCGCGCCACCAGGTACGAGCCGCCGGTCATCCAGTCCGGTCCGTCCGACTCCGCCACCCACACGTACTTCCTGAGCCTGTCCGTCTCGGTGCCCGCGATATTGCGGGTGCCGTCCTTGAAGCCCATGAGGTTGCGCGGGGTCTGCGCCTCGGGAGTCGTGGACGAGGTCTTGCCGAAGCCGAGCTGGGACCAGCGGACGGAGACCTTGCCGAAGCCGATACGGGCCAGGTTGCGGATCGCGTGCACCGCGACCTGCGGGTCGTCCGCGCACGCCTGTACGCACAGGTCGCCGCCGCTGCGGGCCCCGTCGAGGTTGTCGCCCGCGAACCGCGGGAGGTCCACGAGCGCCTCGGGCCGCCGGTCCGCCAGCCCGAACCTCCCGAAGAGCGACGGCCCGAAACCGATGGTGAGGGTCAGCCTCGACGGCTTGAGGCCCAGCGCCTCACCGGTGTCGTCCGGCGGCGCCTCGGCCAGTCCGCCGTACGCGCCCTCGCCGACCGCCTTCCCGGCGGTCATCCGCCGCGCGGCCGCCGTCCAGTCCTTGAGCATCGTTGCGAACTCGGCGCGGTCGTCCGTCTTCACGTCGAACGCGGCGAAGTGCAGCCGGTCCTGCACCGGGGTGGCGATACCGGCCTGGTGCGCGGCATGGAAGGCGACCGGCCCGCCGGCCGCGGCACCGGCCGGGTCGGCGTCGCCTCCGGTGCGGGCCACGGCCACCGCGCCACCGGCCGCGGCGGCACCGAGCGCGAGCCCGGCCCCGCCCCAGCCGATCAGCGAACGCCTGGACGGCTTGGAGGAGTTGTGGTCGGCGGTGTGGTCCTCAGGGGTGCTCATGGTGTTGTTCTCAGTGGTGTCCGTCATGGCTGCCGGCCCTCACCCATCGCCTACTTCACGACCGCGGCGGCGAGCTGCGAGAGCGGCTCGGCGAGCGCGTTCACCGCGTCCGAGAGCTCCTTCTGCTCGTCCTTGCCGACCTTGTCGTACGAGACGAAGTCATAACCGTTCTTGTCCGCGCGGTACTTGTCGAGCAGCGTGTTCAGCGCCGCGAACTGCTTGTCCAGCTCCTTCGTCAGCGCCGGGTCGTTCTCGGAGGCGACCGGCTTCAGCAGCTCGTACGACTCCTCGGCGCCCTCGACGTTCGCCTTGAAGTCGACGAGGTCGGTGTGCGAGTAGCGCTCCTCCTCGCCGGTGACCTTGCCAGTGGCGACCTCGTCGAGGAGCTCCTTGGCACCGTTGGCCATGGAGGTCGGGGTGATCTCGGCCTTGCCGACGCGGTTCTGCCAGTCCTGAAGGTCCTTCACCAGCTGGTCGGCGAGCTCAAAGTCGCGGGCGGTGAGCTTGCCGTCCTTCCAGAGGGAGCGCTCCAGGCGGTGCCAGCCGGTCCAGTCCTCCTCTGTGTTTTCATCGGTCCGGCCGTCCTCCAGACCGTCCTCACGTACGTCGACCTTCGGGTCGATGTCACCGAAGGACTCGGCGACGGGCTCGGTGCGCTCCCAGCCGATACGGGAGGGCGCGTACGCCTTCTTCGCGGCCTCGATGTCGCCGTCCTTGACCGCGTCCGTGAAGACCTTCACCAGGGGGAGCGTCTCGTCGGCCTGCGTCTGGACGTACTTGCGGTACGCGGCCACGGCCTCGTCCAGGCGCGGATCGCGCTTCGCGACCTTCCCGGTGCCGGTGGCCGTGACGTCCTGCCGGATGCCGTCGCCCTTCATGCCCGGCTTGCAGGCGATCCGGTACTCGCCCGCCTTCACCTCGGCCGTGACCTTCTGCTTGGTCCCGGGGCCGATGTTCTCGCGCTCGGTGACCACACGGTCGTCCGGGAAGAGGATGTAGACCTCGGTGACCTTCGAGCCCTTGTTCTCGATGTCGAGTTCGACGTGCCCCGCTGGGAACTCCTTCTTCGACACCTTGCACTTGGTGTCGGTGGCCGTCACCTCGATGACGCCGTCGCCGTCCGTGGCGCTGCTCTTCTCGGTGCAGCCGGTGACGGCGGTCAGGGCCGCCACGGTGGCGGCGGCGGTGACGACGGAGTATCTGAGGGGGCGCATTTCGGCTCCAAGGAAGGACACAGCGGACACACAGGCAAGGTGAGGGCTCCCCATAGTTATCTGAGGCTTACCTCACCACCACCTGCGCATCCAGTGAATCCCCTCTCGTCGCGGGCGTACGAGCACGGCCGTATCACGGTGGCTCAAAACAGCCGTGATGATCCGGTCAAGTAGGGGTCAAAAGGTCAAGTGCCGGTCAAGGGTTCGAGTACGCCCCAGGGCTCCGCGCATGGCTCAGGAGTCCCGCTTCGGAGTGATCAGGACGCCGCCGGTCCTCGGGTGCGGGAACACCTCGACCGGCTGCCGGTAGACCTCCGACAACAACGTGTCCGTGAAGACCTCGTCCGGCGCGCCCTCGGCCGCGATGCGCCCGGCGCGCAGGACCGCGACCCGGTGCGCGTAAGCCGCCGCGAGCCCCAGGTCGTGCAGCACCACGACCACCGCGTCACCGGCCCGCGCCCGCTCCCGGCACACCCGCAGCACCAGCTCCTGGTGCCTGAGGTCCAGCGCGGCGGTCGGCTCGTCGAGCAGCAGCAGTGGCGCCCGCTGGGCCAGCACCCGCGCCAGCGCGACCCGGGCGCGCTCCCCGCCGCTGAGCGCGGAGAAGGGGCGGGCCGCGAACGCGCCGACCTCGGTCGCCGCCATCGCCTCGGCGACGACCGTGTCGTCCGAGTCCTCCTCGTCCCGGCCGTGGGGCCGGTGCGCCCAGGGAGCCCGGCCCATCCGTACGACCTCCTCGACCGTGAACGGGAACGACAGCGCCGCCGACTGGGGCAGCACGGCGCGTCGGAGGGCCAGTTCGGGCGCGGACCAGTCGGCGGCCGCGCGTCCGTGGACCCGTACGACTCCGGAGGCGGGCCGCAGATCGGCGGCCAGGGCCGCCAGCAGGGTCGACTTCCCCGCCCCGTTGGGCCCAACGAGCGCGAGGACCTCGCCCGCGCGGGCGGCGACGTCGACACCGGAGAGGACGTCCTGGGAGCCGAGCCGCACATGAAGGGACTCGGTCTCGGCGAGTACGTCACCGGGGGCGGCCGGAGGCGGGGGAGCGGGCCTCCGGCGCAGGCGCCCCGAAAACCCCGAACACCCCGGGAACCCTGAAAACCCCGAGAACCCCGGGAACAGCGACGGTCCACCGGACGACTTCATGCCCAACCCCCTTGCTTGCGGCGGGTCCTGCGCAGCAGCCAGAAGAAGAAGGGGCTGCCGATCAGGGCGGTGAGAACGCCGATGGGCAGCTCGGCGGGCTCGGCGACGGTACGGGCGCCGAGATCGGCCGCGAGCAGCACGAGGGCGCCGGCGAGCGCGCTGCCCGGGATCAGGAACCGGTGTCCGGGCCCGGCCGCCATGCGCAGCAGATGGGGCACGACCAGCCCGACGAAGCCGATGATCCCCGAGACGCTCACCGCGGCGGCGGTGAGCAGCGCTATCACCAGCACCAGGACGATCCGCAGCCGCTCCACATCCACGCCCAGATGGCGCGCGGGACGCTCACCGAGGGCCAGCAGGTCCAGCTTCCGCGCGTACAACGGCGCCACGACCAGTCCCACGGCCGCGCACGGCAGGACGGCCAGCACCTTCGGCCAGGTGGCCTGGGCGAGCGAGCCGAGCTGCCAGAACACGATCTGGTTCACGGCGGCGGTGTCCGCGAAGAAGATGAACAGGCCGATCAGGGCACCCGCGAAGGCGTTCACGGCGATCCCGGTGAGGATGAGCGTCACGACCTCCGTGCGGCCCCCGGACCGCGACATCGCGTACACCAGCAGCACGGTGGCGAGCCCGGCGGCGAACGCCAGCGCGGAGACCGTCCAGTTCCCGAGAAAGTCGATCCCCAGCGCGATGGCCGCGACCGCGCCGACCGCCGCACCCGAGGACACTCCGATGACCCCCGGCTCGGCCAGCGGATTCCCGAACACGCCCTGCATCAGCGCCCCCGCGCACCCCAGTGCGCCCCCGATCAGCAGGGCGAGCACGATCCGGGGGAACCGTACGTTCCACAGCACCGACTCGGGCACGCGGTCGAGCGCATCGCCGCCGAGCCCCAGGCGGTGGGCCACGGAGGACAGGACGTCCCCGGTGGGCACGGGGTACGCCCCGATCCCGGCGGCCACGGGGACGAGCACGAGGAGGGCGAGGACGAGACCGGTGGTGAGGAGATACGGGGTCGTACGGCGCCTGCCGGCCGGCGAGCGCCCGCCGTCCCGGCCCCCGGCCGTCCGCGAGCCGTCGGCTCCTGGGGGCTCAACCGGCTTGTCCAGTACGGTCACTTGGTCCTCCGTTCCATGGCGGTCGATCCCCGCCCCTCCCCGGCGGACCCTCGCCTGGGAGGAACCGCTGCTCGAGTGATGTTTCAATGCCCGGGTGACTGATTACGACGTGCTGAGGGTCTTCTGCGGCCCCAGCGGCGGATACGGCAACGAACTGGGCGTCGTGCGTGACGGCTCGGTCATGCCTGAGCGGAGCGACCGGCAGGCCTTCGCGGCGAAACTCGGCTTCAGCGAGACCGTGTTCGTCGACGACCCCGAGCGCGGGATCATCGACATCTACACCCCCACCCTGCGCCTGCCCTTCGCCGGGCACCCCTGCGTGGGGACGGCCTGGCTCCTCGACGTACCCGAACTGGTCACCCCCGCCGGGGTCGTGGGCACCCGCCTGGACGGCGAGTTCAGCTGGATCGAGGCGCGGGCCGAGTGGGCCCCGCCGCGCACGTTCCGCCAGTACGGTTCGGCGGCCGAGGTCGACGGCCTGCCCGTTCCGCCACCGGGGGAGTGGATCTACGCCTGGGCCTGGGAGGACGAGGCCGCCGGCCGTATCCGGGCCCGGGCCTTCCCCGGCCGCGACGACGGCATCGACGAGGACGAGGCAACGGGAGCGGCCGCCCTGATCCTCACGGACCGGCTGGGCCGCGCCCTGAACATCACCCAGGGCGCGGGCTCGCAGATCCTCACGGCACCGCAGCCGGGGGGCTGGGTGGAGATCGGAGGCCGGGTGTTCCTGGAACGCTAGGAGTCACTCACGCCGGAGGTGTCACGCGCTGAGCGGGAACTCCTCGCCCAGCGCCCGGAACACCGAGGTGTTGAGCGCGAACGCCCGCTTGCACTCCGCGATGATCCGCTGCTTCTCCAGGTCGTCCGCCCGCACCCGGTCGAGCAGCTCGCGGTACCCCCGCTTGAACGCGGCCGGGTTGGCGATGTCCTCGAAGACGTAGAAGCGCACGCCGTCGCCCTTCCTGGCGAAGCCCCAGGTCCTCTCCGCCCTGTCGCGGATGATCTGGCCGCCGGAGAGGTCGCCGAGGTAGCGGGTGTAGTGGTGGGCGACGTATCCGCCCGGCCAGGTACGCGCGCACTCGGCGACCCGCGCCGCGTACGCCTCCGTCGCCGGCAGGGCGGTCAGCGTCGACCGCCACCCCTCGCCCCGCAGATGCGCCAGGTCGCGCTCCAGCGCGGTCAGCCGCATCAGCTCGGGCTGGACGAACGGCCCCGCCACCGGGTCGCCGGCCAGGCCCGGAGCGGCGCTCTCCAGCGCCTCGTACACGAACCACAGCTGCTCGGTGTACCGCGCGTACGCCTCGACGCCGAGCCTGCCGCCCAGCAGGTCGCTCATGAACGTGGTGGTCTCCGCCTCCGTGTGCTGCTCGTGCGAGGCGGTGCGGATGAGCGTCGAGAACGAGTCCATGAGGTCTCCGGTGCCGAGGGGACGAGAACCATCGCCGTACGGGCAGATTTTCTTTGGTAAGGCTTACCTAAGTCAAGTGGGATGTCGACACGCTGTCGGCAAAACCTTACCCAGAAACATCATCGGTGCCACACGAAAAGCCCGCCCTCTGAGAGGGCGGGCCAGGGGGACGGGGCCAGGG
>NZ_VJZE01000313.1 GCF_009377205.1 Streptomyces phyllanthi | reverse complement strand
CACCTCCCCCCACGAACCCCGTCAGCCTGCCCATCACCGACGGCCCCCCGCAGCAGTCCACCCCTCCCAAGGGCACCGAGCTGTCCGGCTTCGTGAACCCGAACGGAGCGGCGGGTACGGGCTCCATGGCCGACGTACTCGGCGGTGGCACATCGCCCGCCCAGCCGACCACCACGCAGCCGCAACCCGCCGCCCCCGTCACGGCTCCGCAGAGCGGCGGCGGCACCCCGTTCGTGCCCATCGCCGACAGCACACCGCAGAACCAGAACCAGCCCCAGAACCAACCCCAGAACCAGGGCCCGAGCCAGACCGGCGCCCCCGGCTCCGCACCGGCCGGCACGGGGCCTCTGTCCCCCCGGGGCGGGATCCAGGGCGGCGTTACCCCGCCCGCCGGGCGACCCGGCTTCTCCGCACCGTCCCTGTCGGCGCCCGTACCCCAGCGCGGTACGAACCCGCGACCGGAGGACCAGACGACGAACACGGTGCCGCTGGGCACGGCCATCCCCGTACCGCCGCCTCTGCCGAAGTCGAAGCCCAAGAAGTCGTCGTCCACCGGCCAGACCCCGACGATGGTGTCGCCCTCCCCGAACGCCGTCGCCCCCTCCCAGTGGAAGCCCCGCAAGAACGACGCGCGGCCGACGCCCCTGCGCACCGAGCGGTTCGACCCCAAGTCCGATCCGCTGGCCTCCAACCGGCCGGGGCTCCTCAACGGCTGGGGCACCCTCATCCGCACGGACATCCGCCGTATCCAGGCGGACAACGGCACCTGGGTACGCCACCTCACCGTCGAGCTACCGGTGAAGGCGGGCAACGGTTTCGACACGAACCAGATCCCGGCCCTGGAGCAGCACATCCAGGATCTGTTCGACACGCACGTCAACACCGGCTTTACGTTGCCCAAGTCCGGTGACCAGCTGAGCATCGACGTGAAGCTGACGCCGGTCACGGACACCAACCCGTACGCGGTCAACGTCTCCGTCTCGCCCACCCCCGAGCGGTCCGACCAGCTCAACTTCAACCTGCACCCGCCGACCGCCACCCCCTCCCAGAAGGTCACGGACGACGCGACCCTGCTGCACGAGGTGCTGCACTACACCGGGCTCAGCGACCGCTACCGCGACAGCAACTCGCTCTTCCGGCGCGGCCCGGGCAAGGGCGACACGACGGGTCTCATGGCGGATGTGACCTCGCTGCCCGACGGCACGTTCCCGCAGGAGTACCTGGCCGAGATCGAGAACGCCACCGACTCCGGCCCTGTCGTCCACGACCTCCCGCTCACCTCTCAGCCCGCCGCGTCCCCGCAGAACAGCGGCACCGGCGAAGCGGCACCGAGCGAGTCCGACGGCCCCACCTTCCCGGAGACGTCCAACGCGCCGCCGGTGACCTCGGAGGACGACGACGGGTCCTCCTCCGAGGACGAGGACCCGGAGGACGAGTTCCACGACGCGCTGTCGGACTTGCCGGACGATCAGGAGGTGGTGGCGCCCGAGGACCTGCCACTGCCCGAAAGCGGTGAGCCCTCCGGGGCGGCGAGCCCGGTGCAGGCCGAGGACACCGTCCTGGCACCGCAGGAACTCACCACGGAGGTCGACCAGGAACTCGTCACGGAACTCACCCAGAAGCTTGAGGAGATCGTCCAGAGCGACGTGGCGAATGACCCGCTGCCCGCTACGAATGCGGAGGACACCGATCTGTCCCCGTCCACGTCGGTGACACCCCCTGTCACCGGGACAACTCCTCCGACTGAGTCGAAGAGCCCCGCCCCTTCGAACGAGCTGGCCGACAACTCGGTTCCGTCACAGCTTCCCCAGGACATCGACGAGTCCGGCGATGAGACGACTCAACCACCGAAGAACGAAGCCGAGGCGAAGGCCGTGCCTGAGTCGGAGTCGACGGTCTCGGAGGTGACGGAGTCACCGGAGCAGCAGGTGGGGTCCGAGCCTAAGAACGAGTCGCCGAAGCAGCCGGTGGAATCGGAGTCGGAGGTCGTGGCTGAGACCGAGCTCGTGGTCTCGGAGGTGACGGAGTCGCCGAAGCAGTCGGTGGGGTCCGAGGTCGTGACTGAGACCGAGTCGCCGAAGCAGCCAGTGGAGTCCGACTCGGAGCTCGTGACTGAGATCGAGCCCGTGGTCTCGGAGGTGACCGAGTCGCCGGAGCAGGTGGTGCAGCCCGAGACGAAGTCCGAGCAGGAAGAGCAGTCGTCCTCGCTCAATCCCCTTCAGGACCCAGAGCCCGTGAAGGCGCAGGGCGAGAAACCGCAGGACACCAAGTCCCCCGAGACCGCGCCGACCGAGCTGTCGCGCATGGATCCCGCGTTCCTGCCCCAGCAGCCCATCGCGATGGACGCCGTGCGTCAGCCCCCCGCGCGGGTCAGCGAAAACGGGCGGATCGGAGGCTCCGACACCGTGGTGAGCCTGCGCGCGGACGACGTCGAGGTCGTCGACCAGATCACCCGGATGCTCTCGAAGGCCTTCGGAGGGGACATGGGCGCGGCCACGACCATCGCCCAGGACTTCTTCGACCCGCACACCCTGCGGCCCACCCTGTCCTCGCTCTCCCGCGGCGAGATCCTGGCGGCCCCCTTCAAGGCGAACGGCTGGGCCGGCAGGATCACGCTCCAGGCCACCGTCGACCAGATGGCGTTCGAGAACTTCACTGAGGGCTTCGAGTTCGAGATCGGCTCGGAACGGCAGGCGACCTTCGGCACCACACAGAACACCCGCTGGCAGGGTGCCGGAGGGATCCGGGCGAACTTCAGACTCAACGACGGAAGCGTCGCGGTGCCGCTCGCCTACGGCCGCGACGGGATGAAGGGCTCGTCCCGCGGCGACGACGCCAAGGCAGTCGTCAAGGCGGCGACCACCGAGCAGGCCTCGATCTTCGGTGCCAATGTCAAGCTGACCGTGGACTTCAGCGACCTGACGAAGAACGGTGTGCCCGTCGTCACCAGCCCCACGCCCTTCGGTACCCAGACGCTGTACGCCGACATCGGTGCGACGGTCGCCATCCCGACCCGCGAGACCCTTGACGCCCAGGGCGACAAGGCCCCCCTCGACAAGCGGTTCGACGCTCCCCAGCGTGTGATCGACGGGCGGCGGCTCGGCTCCTCCGATGTGGTCGCTGAGGTCTATTCCAACGGCTCCACGGGCAACGGTTCCTCCGACAACAACTCCGACGCCGTGGCGGAGATCTTCGGCCAGGTGGACAAACAGGGGGCGCAGTACGCCGGAAGTCTGTGGCCGGAGCTGAAGCAGAAGCTGCTGGCCGAGGTCGACCTCACCCGGCTTCAGCAGGACCTGAAGTCGATGATGGCCGGGGAGAAGATCCATCTCGAGGTCAGTGGAAACCTCGGCCTGACCACCGCGGGCGTGGACATCAGCGCCTCGGTGAAGTCCATGAAGCACACGGACAACACCGCCGAGACCGAGTTCACCACCGGCACCAGCGTCCAGCGGTCGAACGCCACCCAGACGACCAAGGTCGAAAGGCTCATCGTGCCGGCTCCCCTGGCGGGTACGGTCACCGCGAGTCGGCCCATGACCGAGGGCGCCGGCGGGACCGCCTCCTTCTTCGGTGACCGGGTGAAACTGTCCGGCAAGGGGCAGGAGCTGGCGCAGACACTCAAGATCAAGACACCGGGGGCCTTCTTCGACGGAGTCGCCACCCTGCACCTGGACTTCACCACGAGTGGGCCGACCGGCACGAAGAAGGGCAGCGCCGACGCGGAGGTGGGCTTCCGGACGCTGATCGAGCAGAACGAGGCCCAAGAACTCACGACCGGCGGGACCGGCGGGATCAGCGAGTCCGGCGGGATCAGCGAGCCTGGCGGGATCAGCGAGACCGGCGAGATCAGCGAGACCGGCGTGCCCGAGGGGACTTCGGCCGACCCGACCCGGCCCGCGATCGACCCCACGAAGCCACCGGCCCCGCCCGCCCGCCGTACCTTCGAGCCCGGCACCGACGTCTACGCCCCTCCGGACAGTGTCTGGCCCTCCGCCACGGAGGGCACCTCCAGCGGTCTCGGCGACACCACCGTCGTTCGCGACGTCAACGACATCGCCCCCTTGCACGACGCGCTGGACAAGGCCGGAAAGAAGGCACTCGGCGGCGACTGGAAGAACGTCCGGCAGGAGATCCAGCAGGCGTTCAACATCACCAAGGTCGCGGCACGGTTGACCTCCATGACGCGTGGCCTGGAGCTGGAGACGCCACAACTGTCGACCGCGCTGCTGAAATCGGGTGTCAAGGTCTCCGCCACGGCCCGCGTGGTGGAGATGGAGTTCAAACGCTACGACGACGCCGCCCGCGTCAACCCGATCCTGGAGAACGCCGTCTCCTCGGGCAACCGGGCCGGACTGGCCACCTCGGGCACCGTGCAGGGCTCGGTCGAGGGGGCGATCGGGACATCCCCCGTCGCCGTCGGCGGTGCCTACAGCCGCCTTGAGATCCAGCGCGGCGCCGTGCAGAACAGCACCTCCGGGAAGATCTCCTCCAACGCCAAGTTCACCCAGCCCCAGGCGCTGTTCACCTCCAAGATCCAGGTCGATCTGAAGATGACCGTCGGGGGCAGGACGCAGCCCTTCAGCGTCGATCTGCCCGTTGAACTCAGTCTTCCGGCCGCGGACGCCAAGACCTTCAAGGTGGGCGAGGACGGGCACGCGGTCTTCACCGGCCCCGGTTCCGGCACACCGCAGGAGTCTCAGCCGCCCGCGGAACTGCACGATCCACCGCAGCGCCTCGCCGAGCGAGGGGAGCTGAGCGCCTCGGACATCGTCCTCAGTCTCAACGGCAACGACACGGCGGTGCTGAACACCATCGAGAGCACCCTGACCAAGCACGCCGGCACCATTCCGGACAAGTTGCGGATGCGTCTGCACGACGCGTTCGACTCCTTCGCCATCAAGTCGCAGCTGTCCAAACTCAGCCGGGGCGGCCAGATCAGCGAGAACATCTCGGTCGGCGGCTACAAGGGCTCGGTGACGGTCACGGCCAAGCTAAAGGACCTCACCCATACCGAAACCGTGGAGCAGTTCGAGTTCGAGGGCGGCTCGCAGCTGCGCGACACCTCCGGTATCGCCAGGAACGAGATATCCCGCAACACCACCTCCTTCACGGTGAAGGCCAAGGCCCCGCAGGTCGACATCACGCTCGGCTACGGACGCCTCGGTGACAGCGCCAACACCGGCGTGACCGTGGAGAGCGGCGGCGGAACGGTCAGCAAGAGCAAGACGGTGGAACCCGGCGCCCTGTTCTCGGGGACCGCCGAGTACAGCATCGACTTCGACCTGAAGTCGACCTTGGGGAAGCGGTTCCCCATGCAGAACACCGCGGTGGATGTCGACGCCACCGTGGCCGTACCACTGCGCGATGCCCCGCGGAAGGGAGACACGGCCCCGGCGCCCGTCCAGCAGAACCTGGCGCCGCCCCAGCGGATCGAGCAGACGCAGCGGCTGGGATCCTCCGATGTGGTCACCAATGTGTTCGCCCTGGACGGCGGCGGAATGAAGGCCACGGTCCAGAGCATCGCGGCGGACGGCAAGCAGACGCTGGGCTCGGACTGGCCCGGGATGCAGAAGAAGATCCTCGCCAAGCTGGACCCGGACAACCTTCACGCTCAGCTCAAGCCGATGATGGCCGGGCACGAGATCGTCCTGAAGCACGGCCGGAGCACCGTACGGATCTCGGCCGCGGTGTCGAGTCTGGAGCAGACCGGCGAGCTCGCACCGACCGACTTCACCAGCGGTACCAGCGTCGCGCGCAACCTGCCCGGCGCGGACGGCCTCAACTCGTCCGGCGGCCGGGGCGCCAACCTCTACTCGGTGGGAGTCCAGGCGAACTCCCTGCCGGCCGGACCGGCCGCCACCGGAGGCGGAACCGTGACCCATGGAAGGGGACAGGACCGGACGGACTCCCATGGGAAGTCGGTGTCCTCTGGTGTGACGCGCAAGGGCAAGTCCCCCGCGACCGCCTACACGGGGCAGGCGCGGCTCATCTTCAAGATGGAGCGAAAGCCGCTGGTCACCCTTGGCGACAGCAACCGGGTGGTGCCCCCGTCCGCGCCGAGTACGTCCGCCATTCACAATTTCTCCGCGTACTCCGTCGAGCAGAGCGCGAACGGTGACCCCAGCGCGCAGCCGACGCAAGGGCCGGGCAACCCGGTGTCCGCCCTCGCCGGCAAGGCCAAGGAGACCGTCGGCCGGATCGGCACCGCCAACCGAACCATCGTCACGGCCGACGTCGGGTTCACGGCCGCTATCGAAGCCGCCGACGGCCGCCCCACCGACACGCCCCAGCGCTTTGACGCACCCAAGCACCGCCTCCCGGCCCCGCCCGAGCCGGTGTCGGCCACGCCCGAGCCCAAGCCGGTCAAGGTGCCGCCACGGCGCGTCTTCGAGCAGGGCCTGCGTGACCTGGACGTCATGCGCTGGTTCGGCGACGTCTCAGGTGTCCAGGACATCCTGCGGACCCGCGGACCGGAGTTCTTCGGCAAGTCCACGTGGTCGCGGGTGAAGAACGTCCTGCTCAACACCAACAGCCACAGCCAGCTCTCCGGCCGGTTCGGCTCGGCGTCCCGGGGGGAGCCCCTCGTCAGTCCGGCTCCCGGCCGCCGCCTCTTCACGTCCAATGTGGGCGTCGAGACCTCGATGAAGATCGTCCAGCTGGAGTACCAGAGCACCGACGACAACGCGCAGCTCGCCGTGTCCAACGACGTGTCGACGACGTCGGGCCGGGCCGTACTGGACTGGAACATGTGGAACGGACGGGGCCAGGTGGGCGTCAAGGTGGACGGTGTGGGCGCCGCCCAGGGCACGTTCGCCGCCACCGGGTCCGTCACCCGGCAGCACCGTGAGGGGTCGCCGCAGGGCACCGGAGGCAAGTCGATGGCGGTGAGCCAGTTCCCGATGCCCCTGGCCCGGTACACCGGCTATGCCGAGGTCCAGCTCACCTTCGTCGACGGCAAGCGCAAGGTGGTCGAGAAGGGCCTGGTGCCCATCATGATCGATATCCCGCAGAGCGAGACCACGGACGCCACGGTCCTGAGCGACCACTACATGACCTTCAGCCCCGAGAACCCGGACGGCGACGAAGCGGTTCTCCCGAAGGCCCCCGGAACGCAGCCGCAGAACACCCTGGACGCAACGGAGATTCCGCTTGACAACGGGGAGACGACACAGCCCGAGAGCAAGGAGCCGAAGAGCACCGAGGAGGCGGAGGACAGCACGGAGGCAGGGAACAGCAAGGAGGCCGGGGACGGTAACAAGGCGGACGACAGCAAGGAGGCGGAGAACCGCAAGGAGGTCGAGGACGGCAAGGAGGTCGAGGACGGCAACCAGGTCGAGGCCAACAAGGACGTCGAGGACAACAAGGAGGCTGGAGACGGCAACAAGGCCGAGGACGGCAACAAGGCCGAGGACGGCAACAAGGCCGAGGACAGCAACAAGGCGGGGGACGGCAACGAGGCCGAGGCCGGCAACAAGGCCGGGGACAACAACAAGGTCGAGGACAGCAGCGAGACGGAGGCCGGCAGCAAGGCCGACGACAAGCAGCAGACGGACGACAGCGAGCAGACCGGCGGCGGCAGCGTGGAAAACCCACGAGCGGTGGAACCGTCCGGTCAGCAGCTCGACGACGTGGTCGAGTTGTCGTCGCCGGAGGAGTCGGACACCGACCAGACGCCCTCGAAGAACACCGCCGCCGAGCTCGGATCGAAGCCGAGCGTGCAGATCCCGTCCGGCCGGGTGACCCCGGAGGACGGAGGCTCCCCGGTCACGCAATCGCCGCGGACGGCGGAGCCGGTGTCCCGGAACAAGCGCATCGAGGACATGGGGAGCGGCCTCGGCGCTCCCGAGACCTCGACCTTCGAGGGGATCAAGCGGGAGGAGCAGGCCGACGGCTCCACCACGTCGGACGACGCCCCCGGACTGGTGGAGACGTCCTCGCCGCAGGCGCCGAAGCAGCCCTTGGGCACGGACAGCGACACGGGCGGTCCGAACTCGCCGGTCTCCGCATCGGTTTCCGTACCGGACCCTGTATCGGACTCCGTATCAACCCCGGTAGCCGACTCGGTGCCGACGACATCCGAGAGCGGACCGAGGGGCCAACAGCTCAGAGTTCCGGCCGATGGCTACTGCCTGATCTACTCGCTGGTCGCGAGTGACCCCCAGCATGTGCGCGACACGCTCTCCCAGCAGGGCGTCGACCTCTCCACCGCGGCGTACGCGTGGCTGAGCGACCCGGCCGCGGTCCGGCAGGAACTGGACAACCGGGCACAGGCCATCTCGACCGGCCTCGTGCCCGCACCGAGCGCGGCGGACGCCACCATCGGCGCCGTACGGAACGTGGTCGAGAACTATCTGACCGACAGCCAGGGCACGCTTCCCCCGCAAGTGGTCGGCCAGTTCCGGCAGACGGTGGCGCAGGGGTACCCGGGCCGTCTGGAGTCCATGGGCCACGACCAGCTCCTGGCCGAGGCGCAGCGGCTCGGCATCGAGCACCTCACCCACCCGGAGGCGATCAACCCGGCGGATCTGCGCGCCGGCTACATCCAGTCCCGGACCCAGGAGCTCATCGGTACGGGGATGTCCCCGCAGGATGCCCGGGGCATGGCCGAGGCCGAGGTCCCCGTGCGGAGCGAGGGCGACGCCGCAGGCAGCGGATTCAGTCTGTCCGACGACGCCCTGAGCCCCCGGAGACAGTTCGACTACCTCCAGGCGCGCGGCGAGTTGCCCTCGCTCGACACGCTCTCGTCCGACGGGCTGCGCGAGGTGCTGTCGACCGCGTATCCGCAGAGCACGGCACCGCTGAACGACCAGGAGTTCGCGACGATTCTGCACGCGGTGCAGAACTGGAACACCATGTGGGCCACCGACCAGGGGGAGATCTTCCTGCCGTTGATGGCCCATGCCTTCGAACGGCAGGTGAACGTGCTGCGCGTCGACGGTCCGGACGGCCCGGGCTCCGCGCAGCCGGTGCAGACGGTCGGCCCGCAGGGTGCCCCGAGGATCGAGTTCTTCTACAACACCACCCACTACAGCGGCAGCGACGCCGTCGATGCCGAGGCGCCGCGACGTCGCTCCATCGCCGACGTCATCGACGGACTGTGAACCGTGACCGCGTTCGCCTCGTTGCTTTTGATGGTGAATCAACCCATACGTTCCCAGGATGAGGAGTTGGCCATGCAGGCACCACTCGAGTACGAGGCCCGGGAAACCCTGCAGTGCGCGGACGGCGCCTATCTGATGCTCGTCGACGAGGAGGGCCGGTACTCGGTCTGGCCCTCCGGGGTGGTCATACCCCGGGGCTGGACCCTGGTCCTGACGACGACCGAGCGGAAGAAGGCCGTGGAAGCCATCGGAGGACGGCTGCCGGACCTGCGGGCGGTGACCTTCGCCAAGCGCGGGAGTCTCCGGGCCTGAGTCCGGCAGGGTGTACGGGAGGGGGACGGCACGACGTGCCGTCCCCCTCCCGCACCGCACTCACGGCCAGTGTCCGCCCGGATCAGGACGGCGGTGGAGCAGCCAGTCCAGCATGCGCTTGATCTCACCCAGCGAGTGGACCTCCTCCAGGCAGATCCAGCAGGTCACCAGATGGGATTCGAAATCCGCTGTTTCGGCTGGTTCGAGAATCCCGAGTACGTACGCGCCCGATTCGGGACGCGGTTCGTCCGGCGGCATCACCATCGGGATCTCCAACGAACGTACCTTTCACGAACTCGGAACTCCAAGGAAACGAACCTCTCCCTTGAAGCAACGGAGTTCGTGGATGAGGGGTTCAACGACGCGCTCCGAACCGAGCGGTGACGTCGCTCGTGACATGGCTGAGGCGACGAGGCGCCGGGCGCCGGGGCGCCAGGGATCACGGCCGACAACCGCGTCACGCGTCAGAGAAATCACGAGTTCAGAGTCTTTGAGGGGACCACGAAGATGACTCCCAACCGGCACAGGGCACGAGTGCTGCGGGCCGAGGCGGCCGCAGCCGTGCTGGCGGGTTTCCTGCTGGCCGCCGGGGGCGCCCCACCGGCGTCGGCCTCCCCGTTCCCGGACGGCGTCCGGGCCGGGGCTCCGATGGACGCGGGGGACCCGGTCAAGTACTACATCGTCGGCAAGGAACGGGACGGCAAGCCCGAGTTCCTGTACTCCATCGCGGAGAAGGTCCTGGGTGACGGCAGCAGGTTCGGCGAGATCTTCGAGCTGAACAAGAACCGGGTCCAGGCCGACGGCGGCGTACTGACCCAGCCGACGGCCATCGAGGCGGGCTGGGTTCTCCAGCTGCCGGCCGACGCGAAGGGTGAGGGCGTCCGGGTCGGCGAGCTCCCGACGTCCGGTTCCGCGTCGCCGCCGCCGTCGCCCCGAGCGACCGCCACTCCTCAGCCGCAGGCTGTGGACTCGCCGCCGGGCGCCGCCGACTCGAACGGGCTGGCCCCCGTCCTGGGCGCCGGGGCCGCGGCCCTGCTGCTCGGCGCGATGGGCGGCTACGCCCTCCAGCGCCGCCGTACAGCAAGCCGTGCGACGAGCGGCATCGCGCCCGCGGCGGCCGTCACGTCGGTGAGCGGTACCGCGCCCGCGACGGCGGCTGTCCCGCCCGGCGCCCGGACGGAGGTCCTGTCGGGGCGGGACTCCGCCCGAGAGCGCCGCTCCCGAACCGGGCGGCAGCAGCCTGCCGGACGGGGAGCGCGACGCGCCGACGAGTCCGCCCCGCCGGTGGCCGCCCAGAGGCCCGAGCCGGCCGCGGACGGGGCGAGCGGCGTGGATTCCCCGGCCGGCCGGGAGGGACGTACAGGTCCTTCCACCGAGGTGGTGACCCTGACGGCCCCGGCGGCGATCCTGACGGCGCAGGCGCCAATCCTGACGTCCCCGACTGCGACTGCGACTGCGACCGCGTCCCTGACCCCGACCGCAACCGCAACTGCGGCCGCGTCCCCGACCCCGGCCCAGAC
>NZ_VJZE01000312.1 GCF_009377205.1 Streptomyces phyllanthi | reverse complement strand
CTGCTCCTCCCCGTCCCGCGAGCGCCCCCGCGCCCATGCCTCCTCAGCCGGCACCTCCATCCACAGCAGCCGCGCCAGATACGGCCGCAGTACGCGGCGGCCCGCCCCCACCCCCTCGACGAGGACGACCGGTGCCGGAGGCAGGGGACGGGCGGGGCCGAAGGCCCGCGCGCGCCAGTCGTAGGGGAGGTAGTGGGCGGTCTCGCCGCGGCTGAGCGGTTCGATCACCTGGTGCAGCAGCCGGCGGGTCCAGGTGAACAGTTCCTCGTGGGTGGCGATGTCGTCCAGATGCAGTACGGGAGCGCCATCCAGCGCGGCGGCCAACCGCCCGGCGAAGGTCGACTTTCCGGAGCCCGCGTGCCCGTCGACGCCGATCAGACGGACCGGGCCGCAGGAGGCCGACAGCCGGCTCAGTCGGGTGGCGAGGTCGTGAATGGCGATTTCCCGGGGTGTGCGGTGAGGTGCTGGGGCGCCGACTCTACTGCGGACGTGGACGTCACGGACGACGGCGGAACCGTTCGGAAACGCAACCGTTCGGAAGCGAGCCCATTCGGAAGCACGCCCATTCGGAAGCGCAACCGTTCGGAAGCACGCCCATTCGGAAGCGCAACCGGAAACGCAACCATCCGGCATCACCGTCGGCCTTCCCCGCCGGCGTCCGCCGCCGGCCTTCCCCCGGCCCACAGGCCCGGGGCCGCCGCCCGCCACCCGTGCCAGTGGTCCCGACCAATGTTGGAGGGCGCCGCGGGCCCGTGGTGCTGGCAGAAGTCGGCTTCCGGCGGCCATAGTTGGCGCACATCGTCGTCTGAACCGTGCTTCCGGACCACTGGGGGTCACCCGCTCATGACCAGAGCACCACAGCCGTCCCGCAGAGTCGTCCTGGCCGCCGCCGCGGCGGCCGCGGTGGGAGCAGCCGGCCCGGCCGAGGCCGCCCCGGCGCACCGCCCCGCAACCGCCGGGGACCTTCCAGCGAAGGCTCCCGCCCTCCCCGTGAAAGCACCGGCCCCACTCGTGGACAACCATGCCTGGATCTCGTATGCCGACTGGCGCGGAGGCAGCGCGAAGGGAACGCGCGCGGTGGGAGGAAAACGGCCCGGCCTGGAGATCGCCGCACCCGCCGGCACCGTCGACTACACGGACCCGCACACCGGCACGACCTCCGCCTGGGAGTACGCGACGTGGACGTCCCCCGTCCACCGGCTCGCCGTCCCCTCGACCGAGGTCATCGCCTCCTGGAACGCCCGCACCCCGGCCGGCACCTGGCTCCAGATCGAACTGAAGGGCACGTACTCCGACGGGACGGACACGCCCTGGTACGTGATGGGGCGGTGGGCGGCCGGTGACCAGGACATCAGGCGCACCTCCGTCGACGACCAGAGCGACGGCAAGAGCAGCATCTGGACGGACACCTTCGCCGTCGACGACCCCGCCTCGGGCCTGCGGCTCGTCTCGTACCAGCTGCGGCTCACCCTCTTCCGCAAGCCCGGCACGAGGCTCACGCCCACCGTCTGGCGGCTCGGCGCGATGGGCTCCGACATTCCCGACCGCTTCGACGTCCCGGCGTCCGCCCCCGGACTCGCGAGGGAACTGAACGTCCCGCGCTACTCCCAGGAGACCCACAAGGGGCAGTACCCCGAGTACGACAACGGCGGCGAGGCCTGGTGCAGCCCCACCTCCTCGCAGATGATCATAGAGTTCTGGGGGCGCGAACCCGCCGCCGAGGACCTGGCCTGGGTCAACCCCGACTACGCCGACCCGCAGGTGTGCCACGCGGCCCGCTTCACGTACGACTACCAGTACGCGGGCTGCGGCAACTGGCCCTTCAACGCCGCGTACGCCGCCACGTACCGGGACTTCCAGGGCGTGGTGACCCGGCTCGCTTCGCTCACCGACCTGGAGACGCTGATCGCGGCGGGTATCCCGGTCATTACGTCCCAGTCGTTCCTCATCACCGAGCTGACCGGAGCGGGGTACGGCACGGCGGGCCATCTGATGACCGTGATCGGCTTCACGGCCGACGGCGACGTGATCGCCAACGACCCGTTCTCCCCGACCAACGAGGCGGTGCGCCGGGTCTACAAGCGGCGCGAGTTCGAGAACATCTGGCTCAGGACCAAGCGGTACAACGCCTCCGGCAAGGTCGTCTCCGGCACCGGTGGCGTCTGCTACCTGTACTTCCCGGCGTACCCGACCGCCCGGCAGCGCAGGGCCCTCGCGGCGGTGGGGGTGCGCTGACCCGCGCCCGTACCGGCACAGCCGAATCCGTCCCCGCACAGCAGGGCCCCCGGTCCGCCGGGGGTCCTGCGTGTGAGCAACGTCTCGGCGGCGACCGCCGCCCCCGGTGGCAAGGTGGTGGACAGAACGGTGGGGGGAGTCCACCGACCGCGCCGACACCAGCGAGAAGCCATGAGTGCAGCCTCAGCCATCGCCGCCCGCGTCCGCACCGGCGGCCCCAAGGGTGACGGTCCCAAGATCGTCGAGCACATAGCGGGCTGGATCCTCGTCATGGTGCTGGCGATGCTGGTCACCCGGCTCGGCCTGCTCTGAACCGGCGGTTTCCGCTCCCGCGCGTGCCCCGTCCCGGTCGGCGAGTGGCGATCAGTGTCGAACAGGCAGGTGATACCGGTCTGCCATACTGCCCATGTCCCGCTGGCCGCTGGAGACTTGGGCAGAAATTGAACGGTAGTCAACAGCGCGCGGTCGGGCGTCCGAGGACGCGCGGTACTGACCGCTCCCTCGCCCGCCGTGCCGAACTCATCGCCATCGGACGGAAGTTGTTCGCCGACACTTCCTACGACGCGCTGTCGATGGACGACATCGCACGGCAGGCACATGTCGCCAAGGGGCTGATCTACTACTACTTCAAGTCCAAGCGCGGCTACTACCTCGCCATCGTCGAGGACTCGGTGGCCGACCTCGTCACGCTCGCGGCGAGCGGCCTCGAACTGCCGCCGGTGGAGCGGGTGCACCGCACCATCGACTGCTATCTCCGCTACGCCCAGGACAACCAGGCCGCCTACCGCACGATCGTCAGCGGAGGCGTCGGCTTCGACACCCAGGTGCATGCCATCCGGGACGGCGTGCGCGAGGCGATCGTCGCGACCATCGCGGAGGGCGCCTACGGCCGGCGCGACATCGCACCGCTGCCCCGCATGGGCCTTCTCGGCTGGGTGTGCAGTGTCGAGGGCACCACCCTCGACTGGATCGACCACCCCGTCCTGTCCCGCGACGCCATGTGCGAGCTCCTGGTGAGGACACTGGGCGGCACGATGCGCGTCATAGAGGAACTGGACTCCCAGTACGTGGCCCCACCGGACGCCCGCCAGGGCATCTGACACCTCGGGGCGGGAGCCGCCGCGCCCCCGCCCCGAAGTGTCGTACGCCGGTTGCTAGTTGATCGCCTTGATCAGCTCGCCGTCCGGGGTGTCACCGCTGAGCTCCCAGAAGAAGGTGCCGCCCAGGCCCTGCGCGTTCTTGTACTTCATCTTCCCCTTGACGGTCTCCGGGGTGTCATAGCTCCACCACTCGTCCCCGCACTTGGCGTAGGCCGTGCCACCCACCGTGCCGTTCGCCGGGCACTTGGTCTTGAGCACCTTGTAGTCCTCGTAGCCGGCCTCGTACGTGCCCGGCGCGGCGCCCGTGGCGGTGCCGCCGGGCTCCGACTGGGTGACGCCGGTCCAGCCGCGCCCGTAGAAGCCGAGGCCGAGCAGCAGCTTGGAGGACGGAATGCCGAGGCTCTTGAGCTTCGCGATGGTCGACGAGGCGTTGAACACCGGGTTCGCGATGCCGGGGTACGGGTACAGCGGCGAGTGCGGGGCCGTGGTCGCGTCCCAGGCGCCGAAGTAGTCGTACGTCATCGGGTTGTACCAGTCGACGTACTTCGCCGCGCCTGCGTAGTCCGCCGCGTCGATCCTGCCGCCGGGCGAGGCGTCGGCCGTGATGGCCGCGGTGACCAGCTGGCGCTTGCCGAACCGCTCGCGCAGCGCCCCCATCAGGTCCTTGAAGGCCTTCCTGCCGCTGGTGTCACAGGTGAGGCCACAGGCGTTGGGGTACTCCCAGTCGATGTCGATGCCGTCGAAGACATCCGCCCACTTGGAGTTCTCGACCAGGTTGTAACAGGACTCGGCGAAGGCCTTCGGGTCCTTCGCCGCCTCGCCGAATCCGCCGGACCAGGTCCAGCCGCCGAACGACCAGATGACCTTGAGGTCCGGGTGCAGCTCCTTGAGCTTGCGCAGCTGGTTGAAACTGCCGGCGAGCGGCTGGTCCGCGGTGTCGGCGACGCCGTCCACGGACTCCTCCGCGCTGTGCGGCCGGTCGGTGTCCGCCCACGGGTCGCCCATCGCGCACTTGCCGTCGACGACGTTACCGAAGGCGTAGTTGATGTGGGTGAGCTTGTCCGCCGAACCGGATGTCTCGATGTTCTTGACGTAGTAATTGCGGCCGTAGATCCCCCAGTCGATGAAGTAGCCGACGACCTTGGAGCCTGCCTTGGGGCCGGGCTTCGCCGGCTTGGCGGTCGCGGTGCCGGCTCCGGCCAGGAGTCCGGCCGCGAGGGCGGCGGAGCATGCGACCGCTATCGGCATCCGGGAGCGGGCAGGGGTGCGGTGGGGTCTGAGCATCGTTACTCCGGAGAGAGGGAGCTTGGGAAAGGGATGGTGCCTGGACCTGCTGTGCCGAGTGGCATGAACGCGGAATTGCGTTGCCGGGAAAGGTAGATGGACTAGACCAGTAGCGTCAATGGTTCGTACCAATTGGATCGATCGGCCACTGTGGTTCAATGGGCCTGATAAACGGTCGTTAACTAGTGACTGGCCTTGGCGGAGCGGGCATACTCCCACCGCCAGAGCCGCTGATCAGCGACTTCCGTGACCCGGGAGAGCGGACCACGGCCGTGGCCAGTGAGACCCGGTGGCGCCTCCCACCCCTGGTGCGCGTCCGCCGCAGTGCCCGACAGGGAGGAGAGTGTCGCCATGCCCGACCGCGCCCCGCAGCCGGTGGACCGGCAGCTGCCGACGGACGAGGCCCGGGATCTGATCTCGCTCGTCCGTGATATCGCCCAGCGGGAGATCGCCCCCCATGCGGCCGAGGAGGAGGACGCCGGCCGCTTTCCGCGCGAGCTCTTCGTCCTCCTCTCCGAGTCGGGACTGCTCGGCCTGCCCTACGACTCCGAGTACGGCGGCGGTGACCAGCCGTACGAGGTGTACCTCCAGGTTCTCGAGGAGCTCGCCGCGGCCCGGCTCACGGTCGGTCTCGGCGTCAGCGTCCACTCCCTGTCCTGCCACGCGCTCGCCCAGTACGGCACCAAGCAGCAGCAGGTCGAACACCTGCCCGCGATGCTCGGCGGCGGCCTGCTCGGCGCGTACTGCCTCTCCGAGCCGTCCTCGGGTTCGGACGCGGCCTCGCTGCGCACCAAGGCCGTACGCGAGGGCGACGACTGGGTGATCACGGGCACCAAGGCCTGGATCACGCACGGTGGTATCGCCGACTTCTGCACGGTCATGGCGCGTACGGGCGGCGAGGGTGCCCGGGGGATCACTGCCTTCCTGGTCCCCGGTGACGCCGAGGGGCTGAGCGCCGCGGCACCCGAGAAGAAGATGGGCATGAAGGGCTCGCCCACCGCGCAGGTCCACTTCGACGGGGTGCGGATCTCCGACGACCGGCGCCTCGGTGACGAGGGACAGGGCTTCGCGATCGCTCTGTCCGCGCTCGACTCGGGGCGGCTCGGTATCGCGGCCTGCGCGATCGGCCTGGCGCAGGCGGCCCTCGACGAAGCGGTCGCGTACGCCATCGGGCGGCAGCAGTTCGGGCGGCCGATCGCCGATTTCCAGGGGCTGCGCTTCATACTCGCGGACATGGCGACGCAGATCGAGGCGGGCCGGGCGCTCTATCTGGCCGCGGCGCGGCTTCGGGACGCCGGCCGCCCGTTCGCCAAGCAGGCGGCCATGGCGAAACTGCACTGCACCGACACCGCGATGAAGGTCACCACGGACGCCGTCCAGATCTTCGGCGGGTACGGCTATACGGCGGACTTCCCGGTCGAGCGCTACATGCGCGAGGCCAAGATGCTGCAGATCGTCGAGGGCACCAATCAGATCCAGCGGATGGTCATCGCCCGTCACCTCGCGGGTCCCGAGTCCCGCTGAACGGGGCACCCGTGCCGAGCCGTCCGAGGACGGCCGGGGGCGCCGCCAGCCGGACCCACTCCGGGTCGTGGCGCCCCGGCAGCGTGCGTCCCCGGTCCGCCCAGATCCGCAGCAGGGCTCGGTAGATGGGCGGGTCCTGCGCGCGTCGTCGGGGAATCGATTCTGCCGGGGCCGGGACGAAGAGCTGGCGGTGACGCCCGGTCGCGGAGTAAGTGGGGGTCATACCGGGGCAACGCGGAGGCGGGCGGACCGGTCACCGGTTCCGGGAATCGGCTGTGTGTTCACGGCGGCCTCGTACGGGGCATCCGGTGACCCGACGACACGCCGTACGTACCTCGCGGTGAGGTGCGGGGGAGTGGCGTCGGCGCCGCACGCGGCGAGCGACGAGGAGGCGAGGGGCGGGGCGGCCGCAAGGCGGCCTCCGTGCGCTGTTCGTCTCCCTGCGCGACAAGTGCCGCCGGACGAGGCCGAGTTCCTCGCGGAGGAGTGCCAGGGCCCCGGACGCACTGATCCCGCACCACGGCGGTGTGTGCCCACCGTGGCGCGGGGCAGTCGCAAGGCGAGGAGCGGGCCGAACAGCCCTGGATTCAGGCGGCCTGGCGGTGCGTGGCCTGGCGCTGAGCGGCGGGACGGCCCATCACCGGCACCCGGATCGGGCGCGAGCCGGGACCACCGACGTGCGAGAAGGGCTGCATCCGCCAGTCGATCGTCTGCGGGAGCGTCAACAGGAGGGCGGTGTCCTGCTCCTGGAGACCCACGGACTCGTCTGCGGACCGGGCGTCGGCCGCGGGGCGCCCCGTACCGGCACAGACCGTGAGCCCGAACGGGTTCCACGGTGAGGCGCACAGCGCGTGCTCCGGCAGGATCTCCTCGTCCGCGAGGAGCGCGATGGGCTGGGCGCAGTCCGGGCAGATCACCCGGTACATCTCGAAGGCGTCGTACGCGTCGGGCTCGTCGTCGGGTTCGACGCCCTCCGGCTCGGGCTCGACGACCGGCTGGAGGCGCTTGGGTGCGGTACGACCAGGGCGCTTAAGACTCTGCATTGGGTTACTCCCCCTCGGGCTGGGCCGTGAAGGCGCTGCGGCCTCGACCACAGCAAGCACTTCCCGTCCCGTCTCGGCGGTAATCACGACGACATCACGAACCCTGTTCGAGCGCTGTGGCATTCGTCACATGCCAGTCGCAGGTGCCCCATGTGCCGGTCCTGTCACCCGGGCGGCTCACAGTGAGCTCTCGGCCACATCACGAACCGGGTGTGACCTGTGCCGCTCAGCTATCCGAGGTGATCAACCGCACTGTAGGTTCTTGCGCCATGGAGGAGCTGGACCGACAGATCGTGCAGCTGCTCGTCGAGGACGGGCGGATGAGCTACACGGACCTGGGCAAGGCCACGGGCCTGTCCACGTCCGCCGTGCACCAGCGGGTGCGCCGGCTGGAGCAGCGCGGCGTCATCCGCGGTTATGCCGCGGTCGTCGACCCGGAGGCGGTCGGGCTGCCCCTGACCGCGTTCATCTCGGTGAAGCCGTTCGACCCCAGCGCCCCCGACGACATCGCCGAACGCCTCGCCGGCGTCCCGGAGATCGAGGCGTGCCACAGCGTCGCGGGCGACGAGAACTACATCCTCAAGGTCCGCGTGGCCACCCCGCACGAACTGGAGGAGCTGCTGGCGCGGCTGCGGGCCCTGGCAGGGGTGTCGACGCGTACGACCGTGGTGCTGTCGACACCGTACGAGGCGCGGCCGCCTCGTATCTGACTCGCCTTGGGCCCCGCGCGGGGTCGTAGAGGGCGCCCCGCGCGCGAGGTCGCGGATCCGGCGCCCCGCGCTCCGGACGCCGCCCCTGAGGCGCGAGACTGTTCCCCATGAGTGAGCGCACCGCCCCGCCGGACACCGTGCTGCTGCGCGGTGGAGAAGTCCACAGCCCTGCCGACCCGTTCGCCACCGCGATGGTCGTGGAACGCGGCCAGATCGCCTGGGTCGGCTCCGAGGGAGCAGCCGACGCCTTCGCCGAGGGAGTCGGCGAGGTGATCGACCTCGACGGCGCCCTCGTCACCCCCGCGTTCACCGACGCACATGTGCACACCACGGCCACCGGACTGGCACTCACCGGGCTCGATCTGTCCGGCGCGCCCTCACTGGAGGACGCCCTCGCTCTCGTACGCGAGTTCGCGGCCGCCCGTGCGCACGACCGTGTGCTCATCGGCCATGGCTGGGACGCGGCCCGCTGGCCCGGTGGCAGGCCCCCGACGCGTGCCGAGCTCGACGCGGCCACGGGCGGCCGTCCCCTGTATCTGAGCCGGATCGACGTGCACTCGGCCGTCGTCACGACCGCACTGCTCGACATGGTTCCCGGGAGCAACGGTTTCGTGGACGGTCCGCTCACCCGCGACGACCACCACGCCGTACGCGCCACCGCGCTGGCCGCCATCAGCCCCGCCCAGCGCACCGAGGCGCAGCGCGCCGCGCTCACCCACGCCGCCTCGCTGGGCATCGGCTCCGTCCACGAGTGCGCCGGCCCGGACATCTCCTCCGAGGACGACTTCACCGGGCTGCTGCGGCTGGCCGCCGAGGAGCCCGGCCCCCGTGTCGTGGGCTACTGGGCCGAGCGGGACATCGAGAAGGCGCGTGGCCTGGGGGCGATCGGCGCCGCGGGCGACCTCTTCGTGGACGGCGCGCTCGGCTCGCACACCGCGTGCCTGCGCGAGCCGTACGCCGACGCCGGCCACACCGGCACCGCCTACCTGGACGCCGCGGCCGTCGCCGCCCATGTCGTCGCGTGCACCGAGGCGGGCCTCCAGGCGGGCTTCCACGCCATCGGGGACGCCGCCGTGACCACCGTGGTCGAGGGCGTGCGTGCCGCCGCCGAGAAGGTCGGCCTCGCTCGTGTCCGGGCCGCCCGGCACCGCGTCGAGCACGCCGAGATGCTCACCCCCGACACCATCGCGGCCTTCGCCGAACTCGGCCTCACCGCCTCGGTCCAACCCGCCTTCGACGCGCTGTGGGGTGGCGAGGACGGCATGTACGCCCAGCGCCTGGGTGCCGGACGGGCCCGTGCGCTCAACCCGTTCGCGGCGCTGCTGCGCGCCGGGGTCCCCCTCGCCTTCGGTTCCGACAGTCCGGTCACGCCCCTCGACCCGTGGGGCACGGTCCGTGCTGCCGCCTTCCACCGGACGCCGGAGCACCGGGTGTCCGTGCGCGCCGCGTTCACGGCGCACACGCGGGGCGGGTGGCGGGCGATCGGGCGGGACGACGCGGGTGTCCTGGTCCCGGGCGCGCCCGCGGACTACGCCGTCTGGCGCACGGGAGAACTCGTCGTCCAGGCCCCCGACGACCGGGTGGCCCGCTGGTCCACCGACCCGCGCTCCGGCACCCCTGGCCTGCCCGATCTGAGCCCTGGCACCGGCCTGCCCGTCTGTCTGCGCACCGTCGTGGGTGGACGGACGGTGTTCGTACGGCCGGGCGAGTGATCTCCCGGGGCGGCACGGCTCCGATCGGTGCCCGTAGCCCTGTCGTGCGACCTGCGTATCCTCCGTCTGACCTGGACTTTGAAGGAAAACCCGCAGGTCGAAGGGCAGTTGACAGTTGACGGCGGGGGGCGGGTAGGTTCGCTCGGGTCCACCACCGGACGTCCGACCGGGGAACTTCCGCGCGGTCGTCGGGACGCCGCTGGGTCAGGGGTGGTGTGCCGCGCCGGCGCACCACTACTGGGAGCCAGGCCCAGCGTCGGAGTCCCGGCGAGGAACGTTCAGTCTGTCGGCTTGGTGTGACCCGGGTGGGGCCCGGACGCTCAGTAGACAACGGCTTTCGGTCGATTCGCAGCCAGCGGGTCCCAGGTCGGCCCGAAGGGTGCCGGGCCCCGATCCCGCAGCGGCAGCGCGGATCCCGGCGGCGCATGATGGAGGCACGGCGGTGCGCGCCGGTCAGCGCACCGGATGTTCGGGGCGCACGCGCAACCGGCTCTCGCGAATCCACATCCCCGTGTGTATGCGCCGATACGTCGGTGCAGGCCGGGGCCACTATGGTGGTCCCTTGCGTACGGACATGAAGGGGCACTAGTGAACGACGGCGACGGGACCCTCGCGGCAGGAGCCCAGCAGAGGCAGTTCGGTCCGCTCGGCACGGCCTTGGTGATCATCCCCACCTACAACGAGGCGGAGAACGTCAGGACGATCGTGGGCCGGGTGCGGAAGGCCGTCCCCGAGGCGCACGTTCTCGTGGCCGACGACAACAGCCCCGACGGCACGGGCAAGCTCGCGGACGAGCTGGCCGCCGAGGACGACCATGTCCAGGTGTTGCACCGCAAGGGCAAGGAGGGGCTCGGGGCCGCCTACCTCGCGGGCTTCCGCTGGGGGATGGAGCACGGCTACGGCGTACTGATCGAGATGGACGCCGACGGGTCCCACCAGCCCGAGGAGCTTCCTCGTCTGCTCACCGCGCTCAAGGGTGCCGATCTGGTTCTCGGCTCCAGATGGGTGCCGGGCGGGCGGGTGGTGAACTGGCCCAGGTCCCGGGAGTTCATCTCCCGTGGCGGCAGTCTCTACTCGCGCGTCCTGCTCGATGTGCCGATCCGTGACGTCACCGGTGGCTACCGCGCCTTCCGCCGCGAGACCCTCGAAGGCCTCGGCCTCGACGAGGTCGCCTCCCAGGGGTACTGCTTCCAGGTCGACCTCGCCCGCCGTGCGATCAGGGCGGGGTACCACGTGGTGGAGGTGCCCATCACCTTCGTCGAGCGGGAGCTCGGTGACTCCAAGATGAGCCGGGACATCCTGGTGGAGGCGCTGTGGCGGGTCACGGCGTGGGGTGTGGG
>NZ_VJZE01000311.1 GCF_009377205.1 Streptomyces phyllanthi | reverse complement strand
GGGTGGTGGGTCGGGTGGTGCGGTGCCTTTGCGGATCGCGACGCCCGCACGCTGACGGGAGAGACGCCCGCACGCTGACGAGAGAAAGGAGCCCTCATGTCCCGGGAACGTCGGGAACGTCACCCGAAGAAGCAGCCGGAGACCGCGTCGGAGCAGGTACTCCGTGAGGTGGAGGAGGCCGAGACGCACGTCGAGGAGACGGACGAGCAGCGCCGTCGCCGCGGCGAGGCGGGTGAGGCGATCACACCCAATCGCCGGGCACAGGAGCAGTCGCGCCACGACTGAGGCCCGGGCTCCGCCGCGGCACCGTCGTGGCGGAGCCCGGGCCTCCGCCGCGGCACCGTCGTGGCTCGGGCCGAGGCCCAGGGTCGCCTTGGCACTGTCGTGGCCTGGCCGCTCGCGGTTCGGCCACGCCGGGACACGCCCAGGCTTCCAAGGGGCGCGAGGAACCGCGCGACCAGCCACGACCAACCCGCGGGCGGCCGCCGACAGACCCGGCAGAACCCGGCAGACGGGTAGTCATGGGGCGCGCAGGGTACCCGCGCCCCATGACAGCCGACCATGAAGGACCGGGGCTGCCGGAGAGCCGGGGGCCGCTGTCCGCGGCGGTCGGGGCGTATCTGCGGGATGCGGGCAGCCCCCTCCCCCGCGACGCGGACGTCCACGCCACGGACCCGTACGGCGACGACCTCCAGCTGGCCCTGTACCTGTGCTACGAACTGCACTACCGCGGCTTCGCCGGAGTCGACCCGGACCGCGAGTGGGACCCGGCGCTCCTTGGGACGCGCAAGGTGCTGGAAGCCCGTTTCCTGGACGCCCTGCGTGCGGACACCCCCGTGCACGAGACCGTCACGGACGCCGTGGAGGAGCTGCTGGTGGAGCCCTCGGGCGGCACGGGTGTCAGCCGGTATCTGCGGGACGAGGGCCGGTTGTGGCAGGTGCGTGAGTACGCGGCCCAGCGGTCGCTGTACCACCTCAAGGAGGCGGACCCCCACGCCTGGGTGCTGCCGCGGCTGTGGGGGCGGGCCAAGGCGGGGATGGCGGCGGTGGAGTACGACGAGTACGGCGGCGGCCGGGAGGAACGCGTCCACGCGCGGCTCTTCGCCGATCTCATGGACGACCTGGGGCTGAACCCCTCGTACGGCCACTACCTGGACGCGAGCTCCCCGCAGATGCTGGCGATAGTGAACCTGATGTCCCTGCTCGGGCTGCACCGGCGACTGCGCGGGGCCCTGGTCGGGCACTTCGCGGCGGTCGAGATCACCTCGTCACCGGGCTCGCGGAGGCTCGCGGAGGCGATGCGGCGCACCGGCGCGGGCCCTGCCGCCGAGTTCTTCTACGACGAGCACGTCGAGGCGGACGCGGTGCACGAACAGGTCGTACGGCACGACGTGATCGGCGGGCTGCTGGCGCAGGAGCCGGACCTGGCGGACGACGTGGTCTTCGGTGTCGACGTGACCGGGTATCTGGAGGACCGGTTCGCCGCGTACCTCCTCGCGCGGTGGCGGGCCGGACGGTCGGCGCTTCGCGAGGCGACGCCCGACGTCGGCCTCTCGGTCGCCGACCATGCTATTTCGGGATAATACGGGTACTTGTTTCACGTGAATCCTCTGGTTTTCCCCGGGGTCTACGCCCCACAGGACGACACCGCGCTGCTCACCGACGCGCTGGCCGCCGAACCGCTGCGCAGGGGTGCCCGGGTGCTCGACGTCGGGACGGGGTCGGGTGCCCTGGCCCTGGCGGCCGCCCGCCGGGGCACCCGGGTCACCGCCGTGGACGTGTCACGGCGGGCCGTGTGCACGACCCGGCTGAACACCTGGTTGGCCGGGCGTCGCGTCCGTGTCCTGCGAGGGAACCTGTTCCGGCCGGTCGCGGGAGAGTCCTTCGACCTCATCCTGACCAACCCACCGTACGTACCGGCTCCGGCCGCCGAGCGGGAGCCGCGGGGTACCGCGCGGGCCTGGGACGCGGGCCGGGACGGCCGGATGGTGCTGGACCGGATCTGCCGGGACGCCCCCGCGCTGCTGGCCCCCGGCGGCGTTCTGCTGATGGTGCACTCCGTGCTGAGCGGTCCGCACAGCACGGTGGGCCGCCTGCGAGAGGCCGGACTGAAGGCCGCGGTGGTGGAGCGCCGCTGGATCGCCTTCGGTCCGGTGCTGCGCGCCCGGCAGACCTGGCTGCGGGCCCAGGGACTGCTGTCCCGTACCGACGAGAAGGAAGAGCTGGTGGTCATCCGTGCCGAACGACCGCACTGACGATCCGACCCGGATCACCGTACGGCGCCGGGGTCCGCTGCTCGTCGAGGGCCCGGTCGAGGTCGAGCTGGAGGACGGGACGGTCGTCTCGTCGGACCGCTTCCGTGTGGCCTTGTGCACCTGCCGCCGCAGCCGCCGTTACCCGTGGTGCGACACCAGTCACCGCCGCACCGCTCCGGCTACCGATCCTGGCCGTTAGAACCGGTCCCAGCCGCCCACGCACCCTGCCACACGACCCACCGGTGCCCGTCCGGGCCGTGGTGGACGCGGAGGTCGTCGATCACGGCGAGGAGGGGCTGTTTCCGTATGCCGGCGTGAGGTGCGGCATCCAGGGCGATCATGGTGTCATCGGTGGCCGCGAGCGTGATGCCCGACTCGTCTGCGCTGAGCACGACGCGGCAGAGGCCGGCCGTCGTGCGCTTCAGCAGTTCCCGGGTCACGGCACGCCCGGCCTCGCGTATCGGTTCGAGGAAGGATCCGGGGGCGTCGATCACCCGTGTCACCGCGGTCACGGCCGCCTCCGCCGCGGGCTCGCCGTCGGCGCGCGCGAAGTGGGCGGCGAACTCCATCTCCAGCGCGGGGACCATCAGCCCGCACTCGGTCAGCAGTGACGGTCCCTCGACGGGCGTACGAACCGGGGACACCAGTGCCAACCCCCTGCTTCCTTGTGTTTCTCGCCGTGCGTTCGGATCCATGCGGCCGGGGGCTGGGGCAGCACAGCGACGACTCTATGGGGTCAATATCCGCTTGGCCAGGGCGCCTTGGATCGACACCTCCCCGCAAAAGTCAACAGTTCGGATCGAATTTCACCTTGTCGAGTGAACTAAATCTCGCGGGCGGCACGGCAGGGATGGTGGCTCTACGGCCTGGGTAGCTACCGAGATCGAATGTGCCCTACCGTCCCGAGGTGGAGCCGAGATGCCACCGGAAACCCACGACCGCGCCGCCGACCCGCCCGAGGGTACGGCTGCCGCGTCGGGGCCCGCACCGGCGAACCCCTACGCCCACAGCAGGCGGGCGGGCTCGTACACCGTCGTCGAGGTCTCGGGCGAGATCGACATGGCGACCGCGGGCTTCGTGGACGAGCACCTGGACACGGCCACCGCCGCGCCGGAACCCGATGTCCTGGTCGATCTGCGCGGGGTGACGTTCTTCGACTGCTCGGGGCTGCGTGTGCTCTGCCGGGCCGAGAGCAGGGCGCGGGCACGCGGTGGCCGGCTGCGGATCGTCTCCGACCAGCCCTGCATGCGTACCCTGCTGCGCGCCGCCGGCCTGCTCAGTCGTTTCCCCCCGCTGGCGGAGCCGCCTGCGGAACTTCCTCCTCCGCGCCGTCCGGAAAACGGATCAGCACCGCACCCTCCGCCGTGACCCTCGCGCTCGCCCGGCGGGCTCCCTCCGGATCGGCGCCGAGCACCACCAGGGTGACCAGCACGTGCACGCCTCCCGGGTGAACGGGCAGCAGAAGAGAGGGAGTCGCCGAGTACGTTCCGTACGCGTTGGCCTCCTGCGCCTGGGAGACCGTCCCCTCAGCCTCCGTGTCCCAGCCGTGCAGGGCCACCACGGTGCTCGCGAGCCCGTCCGTCCGCCGCGCCCACGCCCAGCCCGGGCCCGTCGCCGCCTCGGGAGGGCGGGTGTCGTCGGCCAGGGCCCATCCGCCTTCCCGTACGACCGCTCCGTACGGTCCCCCGACCCGGTGCACCCGCACCTCCCAGGGGCCGCGCACGACACTGACGGTCTCGATCCGGTGCTCCTCCCCCGCCAGCGAGGCGATGTGCCAGGAGGCCGCCCGGTGGCCCGTCACACCGAGGGGGTGGATGCGCCCGCGGCGGGAGGCGGTCCCGTCGGTGGCGACCAGGGCGATGTGGTTGTCGATCGCCTCACCCGCGGTGTCGGGGGCCGCGGCGCTCGCGTAGGCGAACCGTGTGTAGTGCGGGTTGTCCTCGGGCGTGGGGGCACCTCCCCGCGCAGGGGAGTCCCCCCTGGGAGGAGTTGGGAGCTTGGGGGACGGGGGTGGCGGCAGCCGGTCGGTGCCGTGGTTGACGAGCCGTACGATCCCGTCGGCGGCCGTGGAGTGCAGCAGCCAGCCCGGGGCGGGCAGCGCCAGACAGGTGTCGGCGGTGTCGACCGGGCCCGGTTCCTCGGGCGCCGTCCACACGGGGTGGCCGGCGGGCAGCAGCAGTCCGAGGAACGCCTTGCTCGCCCAGTACGGGGAGGCCGGACCCGAGTACCGCTGGGTGACCGGGAGGAACGGGCGGTACCAGCCCAGGCTCAGCAGGCCGTGTTCGTCGGGCACTCCGTGGTCCGCGAAGTGCCTGAGGGCGCCGGAGGCGAGGCGGCGGGTGCGGCCGGGCGGCAGCGGGGTGGCGTCGGCCAGGGCCCCCACCCAGAGCGGGGCCGTGGCCGCGAAGCGGTAGGTGAGCGAGCGGCCCTGGTGGACGGGTGCGCCGTCGGAGCCGAAGAAGTGCTGGTGCGCGGTGAGGAACTCGCGCAGCCGGGCGCGGTACCGCTCCACCTGGGCGGCGTCGGCGCGCGGGCCCGCGATGCGCGCCCACAGGACCGGGTACAGGTGCAGGGCCCAGGCGTTGTAGTAGTCGAACTTGCGGCCGTCGCCGTCGGTGTACCAGCCGCCGCCCCGGTACCAGTCCTCCAGGCGGGCGAGCCCCGCGTCGATCTCGGCTCGGTGGTGCGGGGCGCCGACGGAGGCGAGGAACTCCTCGGTGATGACCTGGAAGAGGCGCCAGTTGGAGTCGTTCGCTCTCGCGCCGACGAAACCGCCCAGCCAGTCGGCGACCCGCCCGCGCACGCCGTCGTCGAGGTGGTCCCACAGCCAGGGGCGGGACTCGTGCAGGGCGATCGCGAGGGAGGCGGCCTCCACCATGGGCTGGGCGCGGTCCGTGATGGGCGGCCAGCGCTCGGCGCCGTACGGATCCGTCCCGGCGGCGAGCCCGGCCGCGTACCGCTCGATCAGTTCCGGGCCGACCCGCCCACGGGAGCCCGCGATGCGGAAGGCGGCGAGCAGGAAGGAGCGGGCGTAGCCCTCCAGACCGTCGGACCAGGGGCCGGAGTGGCTCGCGCGGCCGGGCAGCCGGTACTGGGCGAATCCCGGTGACGCGTACGGCAGGAGGCCTTCGAGGAGGCGGTCGGCCGTCGCCTCCCAGTGGGCGCGGGTCCAGCCGGTGACGGGTGAGCGGGTGCGGTCGAGGGGCGGCAGGCCGGTGAGCGACACATGCGGCGCGGTCATGCGGGGGTGGGCCCTCCGTCGGTCGGGGGTGGCTGGACGCTGTCGCGTACGACGATGTGGGTGCCGAGCAGATGGTGCGTGCCCGCGGTGTGGTCGGGGTCGCGCAGGGCGATGCGGACGGCGGCGCGGCCCAGTTCCTCGGCGGGGGTGCGGACCGTGGTGAGCGGCGGGTTGAAGTCCTCGGCGAGCGGGATGTCGTTGTAGCCGACGACGGAGAGGTCGTGCGGCACGCGCAGCCCCGCGTCGGTGATGGCGCGCAGGGCTCCGGCCGCGACCATGTCGTCCCCGGCCACCACCGCTGTGAACTCCCTTGTGTTCTTGAGGAGTTCGGTCATGGCGCGGTGGCCCGCCGCCCGGCCGAGTCCGCAGTCGACGACTTGGGCGGCCTCCGCCGGCAGCCCGTGCTCGGCGAGCGCGGCCCGGTAGCCGGCGACCCGGGCGTCGAGGGCGGTGTTGCCGGGCAGTCCGCCGAGGAAGACGATGCGGCGGTGGCCCGCCGAGAGCAGATGGGCGGTGATGGCGCGGGCACCGGCCTCGTTGTCGAACTCCACGACGAGGGCGGGGATGCCGGGGTCCGGCGCGGGCCGTCCGCACAGTACGAGCCGGGCTCCGGCGGCGTCGAGGGCCTGAGCGTAGTGGGCGACGCGCTCGCGGTAGGCGTCGTCCTCGACGACCCCGCCGACGAGGATCACCAGCCGGGCGCCCTCCTCCCGCATCAGCTGGACGAACTCCAGCTCGCGCGCGGGGTCGCCGCCGGTGGTGCCGACCAGGCAGAGCCAGCCGCGGGCGGCGGCCTCCGCCTCGACGCCCTCGGCGACCTGGGCGTAGAAGGGGCTGGTGACCTGGCGCAGCACGACGGCGACCATCTTGCGGCCGCCGCCGACCAGGGCCCGGGCGTGCGCGTTGGCGACGTAGTCGAGATCGCGGGCCGCGCGCAGCACCCGCGCCCTCGTCGCGGGCGGGACCGGGTAGTTGCCGCTGAGCACGCGCGAGACGGTGGCCACGGACACACCCGCCCGCTCGGCGACCTCGCGGATCGTGACCCGTCCCTTCGACGCCATGTCGCTTCCCATCCCCCGCGTCTCCCTCCGGCCGTCCGTCGCCGCACGTCAGCTGTTGGCCGCGTGGTCCTCGGCGAATTCCTCGGCCATTCTGTCGCCGCCGCGGTCCCGCCACTTCTTCACGGCCGCGTCGTACTCCGAGAGCGGGACGCGGCCCGCGATGATGCCCGTCGCGGTGTCGTCCATCAGGGCCTTCAGGGTGGTGCCCTGGGCCGTGTACGTGCGGGACTGCAGGCCGTAGGAGGCGTTGCGGATCGCGTGCGGGACGGTCTTCTGCTGCCAGGCGTGCAGGGCGCGCACGGCGTCGGGCATGCCCGGCACGAAGAGCACCTGCGGGCCCTCGGCGAGGTACTTCAGCGGGAGGTTGGTGTTGTTCTCGACCTTGCCCAGCTCGTTGGCCTCGGGCGAGCCGTCCTCGGCGCGGGTGAAGTGGGTGCCCTCGACGCCGTAGTGGACGAGTTCCCACTCCTTCGATCCGAAGGGCGCGGCGAGGTAGTCGAGGATGCGCAGCAGCAGTTCGACGCGTTCCTTCTTCGCCTTCTTCAGAATGGTGTAGCCGAAGGAGCGGCGGGCCGCGACGATACCGCCCGGCTCGCCTCCGACGCCGTACGGGAGCGCCGGGGCCGGGGTGAGCAGCCCCTTGGAGTCGAGGAACTTGGGCAGGTACGCGCCGAAGCCGTCCTGCATGGAGCCGACGGTCCCGTTCAGCCAGAGGGTGGTCAGATCCGGCTGGGAGAGCGAGGTGGCGTCGGGGTGGTAGGAGCCGTCCTTGCGCAGCCGGGCCTGGTAGGCGACGGCGGCCTTGTAGCGCTCGTCGGTGAAGTTGGCGCGGAAGGTGCCGTCCTGGTCCACGGCCCAGCCCTGCGGTGCGTTGTGCGCGGCGGAGTGGTAGCCGTTGCCGAAGACGGATCCGGTGGCGGCGCCGAGGGCGTACTTCCTGCCGCCCGTTCCCTTCTTGGCGACGGCGGCGAAGTCCTGGGAGGTCCAGCCCTCCTTCATGCCCGCGCCGGTGAAGAAGCCCTGGTTGACCCAGAGGGTGGAGCCGGGCAGCGGGCGTTCCAGCGGGATTCCGTAGATCCGGCCGCCGACGCGGCCCATGTCCTGCCAGGCATGGACGGGGATGTTGGCCAGGTTCGGATACGCCTTGACCGCGTCGCCGGACAGGAACGGGGTGAGGTCCTCGGCGCGGCGCTGGACGAACTGGGCCTCGCGGGGCAGGACGAACCCGGAGAAGATGTTGATGATGTCGGGCAGGTCACCGGCGTCGCCGGCCATCACGGTGCCCATCTTCTTCTGGTAGTCGGTCTGCGAGATGATCGTGTACTCGATCTTCACGCCGAGCGCCTTCTCGACGGCCGCCCAGAACCTGTTGGCCGACGCGGGCTTGGGCGGTACGCCGAAGGACACCGACATGACCTTGATCGTGGACCCGTCGCCTGGTGTGTCCTTGACCGCCGTCACCAGGTCGGACGGGTACGAGGTGTAGCCGGCCTGGACGCCCGCGTCGGTGGGCGCGAGGTCGGGCTTCGGTCCGGAGAACGGGACGTAGGAGGGCCAGGGGGCCAGCTTCTTGCCCGCGTTGGAGACGTCGCCGTCGTCCGAGCCGGAGGAGCAGGCGGTGAGGGTGCCGGGGGCGGCGAGCGTGGCTGTGCCGACTGCGATCGAGCGCAGCAGGGTGCGCCGGGACAGGGAGGACATGGGCGACCTTTCGTAGCGGCTCTTGACGAGTAGTCAGCTCTTGATGGCGCCGGTGAGCACGCCTTTGGTGAAGTACTTCTGGAGGAAGGGATAGACCAGCAGGATCGGCACGGTGGCGATCACCAGGACGGCCATCTGGACGGTCTGCGGCGCGTTGACGGTGGCCTCGCCGGTGGTGGTGTCGGTGATCCCGGAGCCGGCCACGACATAGGTGCGCAGCACCTGTTGGAGCGGCCAGTGGTCGCTCTCCAGGTAGAGGGAGGCGTAGAACCAGGAGTTCCAGTACGCCACCGCGTAGAAGAGCCCGACGACCGCGAGCGCCGCCTTGGACAGCGGCAGGACCACCGACCACAGCACCCGCCAGTCCCCCGCCCCGTCCAGCCGGGCCGCCTCGTACAGCTCCTCCGGGATGCCCTGGAAGAAGCCGCGCAGGACGACCAGGTTGAAGACGTTGACGAGGACGGGCAGCACCAGCGAGGCGTACGAGTCGAGCAGTCCGAGCTCCTTGACCAGCAGGAAGCTCGGGATCATGCCGGGCGGGAAGAGGAAGGTGAAGAGGACCAGGAGCAGGACGGGTCTGCCGCCGAAGACGCCGGGGCGGGACAGGGCGTAGGCGAGGGTGACCGTGCAGGCGAGGCTGAGCAGGGTGCCGATCACGGTCACGCCCGCGCTGACGCCGAGGGCGTGGGTGACGATGCCGCCGTCGAGGATGTCCTCGTACGCCTTGAGGGTCGGGTCCGTCGGCCACAGGACCCAGCCGCCGTTCGCGATGACCTCCCGCTGGGAGGCGAGCGAGGTGGACAGGATGACCAGGAACGGCACGCAGACCAGGAGGACGACGGCGGCGAGTGCGAGGATCTTGGCCGCCTGGGTGACGGGCTTCGGCTTCTCCATCCAGCCGGGCCTGCGCGGTCGCTCCGTATGGGCGCTCACTTGTAGACCCCCTGTTCGCCGAGGCGGTGGGCGACCTTGTTGGCCGCGTAGACGAGCAGGGCGCCGACCACGCCCTTGAACAGGCCCGCGGCGGCGGCGAATCCGTAGTCGCCGCCGACGATGCCCTGGTAGTAGACGAAGGTGTCGATGATCTCGGCGGTCTCCGGGCCGACCGCGTCGCGCTGGAGCAGCATCTGCTCGAAGCCGACGGAGAGGATGTCGCCGAGCCGCATGATGAGCAGCAGGACGACGACCGGGCGGATCGCGGGCAGGGTCACGTGCCAGAAGCGCCGCCAGGGTCCGGCGCCGTCGAGGGCGGCGGCCTCGTACTGCTGCTCGTCGACCTGGGAGAGGGCGGCGAGGAAGATGATCGTGCCCCAGCCCGCGTCCTTCCAGATCACCTGGGCGACGACGAGCGGCTGGAAGGCGTCGGGGTTGCCGATGATGTCGACGGTGCTCAGGCCCGCGTCGCCGAGGTAGCCGTTCACCAGGCCCGTGTCGCCGAGGACCTGCTGGAACAGCGCGACGACGATCACCCATGAGATGAAGTGCGGCAGATACGCCACCGACTGCACGAAGCGGCGGACCGTGCTCCAGGTGAGGGTGTGCAGCAGCAGGGCGAGGGCGAGCGGGACGGGGAAGTAGAAGACGATCTGGAGGAGCGCGATCCAGAGGGTGTTGAGGGTCGCGTCCCAGAACGCGCCGTCCTCGAACATCCGCTGGAAGTTTCCGAGGCCCACCCAGGGGCTGCCCCAGATGCCGTCGAACGGCACGTAGTCCTTGAAGGCGATGACGTTGCCGGCCAGTGCTCCGTAGTGGAACACGAGGAAGTACACGAGCCCGGGGAGCATGAGCAGGAACAGCGTCTGCCTCCTGCGTCCGTGAAAACCTTTTCGCTTCGTACGCGCACGGGTCGGGCCGGGACGGGAAGGGGTCGCCGACGTGCTACCAGCGCGCTCCCGCAGCAACGCGGCCACGGAGCCTCCTCACCTCGGGGTGTCGGGTGAGGGGAAGTTAAAACGTTTTCAGAGCGGGGTCAACACTCCTGACAAGACCGGGAGTTGACGGCCCGTCGTGCGCCGCTCACATCACTGCGAACTCCGCCGAAGCGATCGGAACCCTCAAAAGGGACTTCAATGAAACGATTGAAGGGGTGCCGGGAGGCGCCGGGACCATCCGGAGAGGGAGGCGCGTACGTGAAGTTCGTTCTCGAGGTCGAGCTGGACGGAGTGGACTGGAACGAGGGCACCACGGTCCAGGAACTGAGCCGGATCCTGCGCTACTGGGGCGGCAATCTGCACCACTACGACCTGGGCCCCGGGGACGGCTCGGCCGTGTACGACTCCGGCTACCGCGAGGTGGGGCGCTGGACCATCGCGTCGGAGTGATCCGGGGGCCGGCCGACAGCCCCACTCTGTCCGGCCGGCCCCCGGTGCGGGAATCGCGTGGTCTTCCGTGGGCGGGCTCGCGCTCCCCATCCGCGAGCCCTCGGTCGACGCCCACGTCGACCGCGCGATCCCGGTCCCTCACCCTCCGAAGGAGAGGAGGGTGGTCAGAAGGAGAACAGGACGCTCTCGGAGGAGTTCAGCAGGCACTCGTTGGCGAAGGTGCGCTCATGGGCGACACGCCGGCCCTGCCAGACGCCGTCGACCGTGACGGTCACGGGGTCGTACTGCTTGGTGCACAGTCCTTCGGATCCGCCGGACAGCGCGTCGAAGTCACCTCCGGCCGCCCGGAGTTCGGCGCAGGCCCCGGCGGGCGCCGGGTGGGTGCCGGAG
>NZ_VJZE01000310.1 GCF_009377205.1 Streptomyces phyllanthi | reverse complement strand
CCCCACGGGCGTCTCCGACCCAGCGCACCGAGCACCCGAATTCCTCACCGGCGCCGTTCGGTGTGCCCGGCTCTCCCCCCCGTCATCCCTCTCACGGCACACCTGTGCCAAGAACTAAGGAACCCGCAATGCACAGCACCTCCAGACAACGCCGTCTGACCGCCGTGGCCCTGACCGCCCTGGCCGTGGCGGTCAGCGCCACCGCCTGCTCCTCGGGCTCGGGCAGTTCCGCAGCGAAGGACTCCGAGGGCGGCACGTACACCATCTGGGACCCCTACCCGCAGTTCGACAAGGGCTCGGCCTGGGCGAAGCTGCTGGATGACTGCGGTACCAAGGCGGGCGTGAAGATCAAGCGGACCGCTTTCGACACCAGCGATCTGTCGAACAAGGCGCTGCTGGCGGCGCAGCAGGACAACTCCGCGGATGTCCTGATCGTGGACAACCCGGTGGTGTCGACCCTGGCGGAGGCGGGCGTGCTCACCACGACCGACGACAACAAGCTGGACACCTCCAAGACGGACTCCAACCTGCTCGCGGCCGGCCAGTCGGGCGGCAAGACCTACGGCACGCCGATCGGGGCCAACACCCTCGCCCTCTACTACAACAAGGAGGTGCTGGAGGCTGCCGGGGTGGACATCGCCTCGGTCAAGGACTGGAAGTCGCTGACGGCGGCGCTGGGGAAGGTCAAGAAGGCGGGCAAGAAGGGCATCACGTTCTCGGCGATCGGCACGGAGGAGGGCAGCTTCCAGTTCCTGCCGTGGTTCTGGGGATCCGGTGCGCAGCTGACCGGACTCGACTCGCCCGAGGGCGTCTCGGCGCTGGCGTTGTGGAAGGGCTGGCTGGACAAGGGCTATGCCCCCAACTCGGTGATCAGCAACACCCAGACCACCAGCTGGCAGGAGTTCGCCAGCGGTGACTACGCCTTCGCGGAGAACGGCACCTGGCAGCTCGCCAACGCGGAGAAGGCCGGCTTCGAGTACGGCGTCCTGCCCATCCCCGGCGCGGACGGGGGTAACGCCGCGGCGCCGACCGGTGGTGAGTTCGTCACCGTCCCGGTCCAGGGCGACACCGGCCGCTATGCCACCTCCCAGAAGCTGGTGACCTGTCTGACCAGCACCGAGAACCTGTACGACACCGACACCACCCTGTCCTATGTGGCGCCCACCAGTGAGGTGCAGGACAAGCAGGTGGCGTCCGACGCCAAGCTCAAGCCCTGGGTCGAGGCGGTCAAGGCGGCCAAGGGACGCACCAGTGACGATCTGGGCACCAAGTACCCCAAGATCTCCGAGCAGATGTGGAAGGCGGTCCAGTCCGCCCTCAGCGGTGCCCAGTCGCCCAAGGACGCGCTGGCCAAGGCCCAGTCGGCCGTCAAGTAGAAGAGGATGCGCGGTCCGCAGATGAACCACACGAGACAGCTGCCGGACCGCCGGTCCGTACGCGGCCGGAGCGGGGCGGCCACCGTCGCCCCGCCCCCGGCCCCGGTGCGAGAACGGCGCCGTCCGGTCTCCCGGCAGTGGGCCGCCTGGGCCTTCCTCGCCCCGGTCGCCCTCTACCTCGTCCTGTTCTACGCCTATCCGCTCTACCGCAACATCGACCTGAGCCTGCGCCACTACACCGTCCGCTCCTTCGTCCAGGGCGACGCGCCGTTCACGGGGCTGGAGAACTACCGGACCGTCTTCGACGATCCGGCCTTCGCCCCGGCCCTGCTGCACACCGTGGTGTTCACGGCCGTGTGCCTGGTCTTGCAGTACGCCATCGGTCTGGCCCTGGCGGTCTTCTTCAACCAGCACTTCCGGCTCTCGGCGAGCCTGCGGGCCCTGTTCCTGGTGCCCTGGCTGCTGCCGCTGATCGTGTCGGCCTCCACCTGGTCCTGGATGCTCAACAGCGACTCCGGCATCGTCAACGCCGCCCTGCACACCCTGGGGATCGGCCCGGTGCACTGGCTGACCTCGCCGTCCTGGTCACTGACCTCCGTGATCATCGCTAACATCTGGATCGGTGTCCCCTTCAACCTGGTCGTGCTCTACAGCGGACTGCAGTCCATCCCCCAATCGCTGTACGAGGCCGCGGCCCTGGACGGGGCGAGTGCCTGGCAGCGCTTTTGGCGCATCACCTTCCCGCTGCTGCGCCCGGTCTCGGCGATCACGCTGCTGCTGGGCCTGGTGTACACGCTCAAGGTCTTCGACATCATCTGGATCATGACCAAGGGCGGCCCGGCGGACTCGTCCACCACCTTCGCCACCTGGTCCTACCAGCTGGGCTTCGGCAACCTGGTGCCCGCCTTCGGCCCCGGCGCGGCCGTCGGCAACCTGCTCGTCGTCGCCGCCCTGGTCTTCGGCCTGGTCTACGTCCGAGCCCAGCGAAAGCAGGCGCTGTCATGAAAGAAGGCGCTGTCGCGAAGAAGGGCGCTGTCATGAAGAAGCGCGCTGCCACGAGGAAGGGCGCCATGAGGACAGGCTGGAAGACGGCCGTCGGCCTGTTGCTGACCGGGGTCATGCTGTTCCCGGTCTACTGGATGCTCAACGTGTCCTTCACCCGCGACCAGGACATGCGCAAGAGCCCGCCGGACCTGTTCCCGACCCACGGCACCCTGGACGGCTACCGCAAGGTGCTCGACGAGCAGTTGCCCTACCTCGGCACCAGCCTCGTGGTCGCCCTGGGCACCGTCGTCCTGACCGTGGCCCTGGCCGCCCCCGCCGGCTACGCGCTGGCCAAGCTGCGCCCACGCGGCGGCGGCCTGTTGAGCTTCGTCCTGCTGGCCGCCCAGATGATCCCCGGCATCATCATGGCGATGGGCTTCTACGCCATCTACCTCCAGCTCGGCCTGCTCCAGTCCGTCCCCGGCCTGATCGTCGCGGACTCCACCCTGGCCGTCCCCTTCGCGGTGCTGATCTTCACCGCGTTCATGTCGGGCATCCCCGGCGAGCTGCTCCAGGCCGCGCAGATGGACGGAGCCAGGGCCCTGCGCACCTTCTGGTCGATCGTGCTGCCGATGAGCCGCAACTCGATCGTCACGGTGTCCCTGTTCGCGTTCCTGTGGTCCTGGTCCGACTTCGTCTTCGCCAACACCCTGGTCAACGGCGGCACCCACGAGCCGATCACCCTCGGCATCTACCACTACATCGGCAACAACAACCAGGAGTGGAACGCCATCATGGCCACCGCCGTCGTGGCGTCACTGCCCGCCGCGGTCATCCTCGTCCTCGCCCAGCGCTACGTCGCCGCCGGTGTGACCACCGGCGCCGTCAAGGACTGAGTCCCCCCAACCTGCCACGACGACCGGCGCGCTGCCACGCCGGCCGGCCGGCGCCCCCTGCTCCAGAAACGAGTCACGCCACATGACCGCCGCCCGATCCGGCCCGGCCTTCTCCGTCCACGACATCCCGTTCAGCGCGTACGGCTCCTGGTTCGACATCTCGCCCGTGGTGGCCGAGAAGACACACGCCGAGGACCTCCACCTCGTCTCGCACCAGAACGGCATGCACGGCGTCCTGCGCCTGGTCCCCCTGGACGCGGCGAGAGGCGAGCGGGCCGAGACCCGCGTCGAGGCGATACCGGGCCTGCTCGGCTGGGTCGGCGAGAAGGGACGCGTCGAGCTCGCCTACGAGTCGCCGGACACCGTACGCCTGCGGGGCAGCGGCCTGGACTTCGGCATCTTCGCCGCCGCGCGGACCCTCACCCCGTTCAGCGGCACGTACTTCTTCCACGACCCGGCGGCGAACGCGCACGTGTTCACCTCGTACGAGACCGGCCGCCGTTACCGCGTCACCGTGCTGTCCGGCATCCTCGCCGACACAGCCGGAGACCAGGCCCTGGGCGGCAGCGACCGCGGTGTCACCGTGACCGCGCGGGGGGACGGTGTCTGGGAGCTCGCGATCGAGGAACTCGACACCGCCCGTCCGCCCTACGCGCCCTCGGCGGCCTTCGACGACATCGTGGCGGCGGCCCAGCAAGCCTTCGCGGACTTCGTGGACGCCGTGGCGCCCTGGCGCTCGGCCGCCACCCCGGCCGTCGAACTCGCCGCCTACGTCGTCTGGTCGGCGACCGTGGCGGCGAAGGGCCTGGTCACCCGGCCCGGCGTGCTGATGTCCAAGCACTGGATGGACAAGGTGTGGAGCTGGGACCACTGCTTCAACGCCCTCGCCCTGGCGCCCGGAGCGCCCGCGCTGGCCTGGGACCAGTTCCAGCTGCCGTTCGACCACCAGGACGAGAGCGGCGCCCTGCCGGACTCGGTCACCCACTCCGAGGTCCTCTACAACTTCGTCAAACCGCCCATCCACGGCTGGGCCTTCGGCCACCTGCGCCGCAGTCTGCCGACACCCCTCGGCCGGGCCGAACTGACCGAGGTGTACGAGCGGCTGGAGCGCTGGACCGGCTTCTGGCTCACCGCCCGGCGCGCCCCCGGCACCGAACTGCCCCACTACCAGCACGGCAACGACAGCGGCTGGGACAACGCCACCACCTTCGACCCCGAACGCGTCGTCGTCACCGCCGACCTGGCCGCCTTCCTCGTCCTCCAGCTCCATGAACTCGCCGAGCTCGCATCGGAGCTGGACAGGCCGGGTGAGGCCGACCGGTGGACGGGAGTCGCCGAGGAGATCCAGACGGCGCTGCTCGACCAGCTCTGGACCGGGAACAGGTTCGTCGCCCGCTCGGCCGGCACCGGGGAGACCTGGAGCAGCGCCAGTCTCCTCGACCTGATGCCCATCGCGCTGGGCGAGCACTTGCCCGCCGAGATCGGCAGCACGCTGGCCGACCACATCAAGGCCCATCTGACCCCGTACGGCCTGGCCACCGAACTGCCCACCTCACCGCACTACCTCTCCGACGGCTACTGGCGCGGCCCCATCTGGGCCCCCGCCACGGTCCTCATCGAGGACGGCCTGCGCCGCGCCGGCCACCAGCGGCTCGCCGACGACATCAGTGCTCGCTTCCGCGCCCTGTGCGAGACCCACGGGTTCGCCGAGAACTTCGACGCCCTGACCGGCACCGGCCTGCGCGACCGCGCCTACACCTGGACCGCCGGCAGCTACCTGCTGCTCGCCCGCGACCACGTCCTCCGCCGCGCGGACGCCAGGACCGACGCCACCCTCACCTGAGCCGCAGGCGGCAACCCATCCACACGTCCGGCACGGGGGGAGGCCGGCGCAGCACCAACCAGCCCCACCCCTGAAAGGACGTAAGTACATGCCAAGAATCGGGCAAAGACGCTCGACCTCAAGACGTCTTCTCCACGGCATCGCACAGGCGCTGCTTCCGCTGACCGTCATAGCCGGCCTCACCACCGTGACGGCAGCGCCCGCCTCCGCCGCCACCCCCACCCTCAGCGTCGACCTGGGCACCACCACCGGAGCCTTCCACGGAGGCGCCTCCGGGGTGCTGTACGGCCTGTACGGCCCGGACGTACCGACCAACAACCTCATCGAGGGAATGGGGGTGCAGACCACCAACACCAAGTACCAGGACGGACAGCAGCACCCCGGATCGGACGCGCTGGAGATCGCCAAGCCGTTCGTGGACAGCGGCGGCAAGGACATCTACATCTACATGACGGATGTGTACCGCACGTTCAGTTACGAACGGGCCAGCTACGCCGCCTACCAGACGGCCATGAAGACCCAGATCGAGCAGGTGCTGGCAAGCCCCTACAAGGACCGTGTCGTCCTCGTGCCCTACAACGAGCCCGACGGCATGTGGTACCCGGGCATGCGCACCCAGGCGACACCCCTGGCCAACTTCAACTCCGAGTGGCGCCAGACGTACGACTTCATCAAGGGTCTCTGGCCCGCGGCACGGATAGCCGGGCCCAACCTCTCCAGCTACACCGAGTTCGCCTACAAGGGCTTCCTCACCTACTGCAAGGCGAACAACTGCCTGCCGGACATCATGACCTGGCACACCCTCGGCAGCCCGGCCGATGTACGCACCACCACCGACAACTACCGCGCGGCCGAGACCGCCGTCGGTATCCCCTCGCACCTGCCGATCAACCTCAACGAGTACGCCTTCCGCTACCACCTGACCGACCCCGGCCAGATGGTGCAGTGGATCGCGGCCCTCGAGGACAAGAAGATCGACGGCAACCTGCCGTACTGGAACATCAACGGCAACCTCGGCGACTCCGCCGCCGGCCAGAACACCCCCAACGCCCAGTGGTGGCTGTACAACTGGTACAGCTCCATGACCGGCAACACCGTCAAGGTCACCGGCGCCGCCAACGACGCCGCGTACACCCTCCAGGGCCTGGCGAGCCTGGACACGGCCAAGAAGCAGGCCCGCGTCATCCTCGCCGGGGGCGGCACCAGCGGTGACTCCGACACGGTCATCAAGAACATCGACCCCGCGGTCTTCGGCAGCACCGTGCACGTCAGCGTGTTCCAGGACCGCTACAGCGGCTACATCGGGGCGGCGGCCACCCCGACCCGGCTCTCCGACGCCGACGTCGCCGTGGGCTCCGACGGTTCGATCACCGTCCCCATCACTCTCGACGCGATGTCCGCGTACCAGGTGATCGTCTCCCCCGGCGGCAGCGGCAGCACCACCGCCGCCGACAGCACCTGGTCGGCCACGTACGAGGCCGAGAACGCCACGCTCAGCGGCAGCGGCTACAACATCAACACCGAGGGCACCACCAGCAGACTCGACAAGTTCGCCACCTCGGGCACCAAGGACGTCGGGGGCCTGCGCACCGGCTCGACCACGGTGATCTCCTTCCCCGTCACCGTCCCCACCACCGGCGACTACGACCTGTCGGTGTTCGGCAACAGCTACGCCAAGGACGCCGACGTCAAGGGCCCGACGAACGTGTACATGCGGGTCGACGGCGGCGCATCGACCCGGATGGACATCCCGGTGGGCTTCCAGTGGGTGGTGTGGGGGCACAGCGACACCACCGTGCACCTCACCTCGGGCAGCCACACCATCACCCTGGCCACCACCGGTGACAACGGCGCGGCGACCGTCGGCGACGCCATCATCGACAAGATCGACCTCCGGTACAAGGACGCCGCCGTCCAGGGCACCACGCTCTACGAGGCAGAGCAGGCCACCCTCTCCGACAACGGCAGCACCACCTACACCTCCCAGGGCCAGTCCGGCGCGGGCGCGGTGAACCTCACCTCCGGCAAGTCCGCGACGTTCTGGGTCTACTCCGCGCGGGACGGATACGCGGACCTGACGGCCCGCTTCCGCAACACCGGCCAGGCCGGCCTCACCGTCAACGGCAGGGCCACCGACGACCAGACCCTCTCCGGCGCGACCACCGGCGCCTGGTCCACCTCCACCAACCGGGTCTACCTGAAGGGCGGCATCAACAAGGTCAAGGTGACCGGCACCGGCGGCACCCTCGCCCTGGACGACCTGGCCGTCACGCCGTTCAGCGCCACCTCCGCCGTCACCACCGGCAACGTCGTCACCTACCAGGCCGAGGACGGCGCCCTCACCGGCACCGCCGACGTCTCCACCAGCTACAGCCAGGCCAACGGCGGCGTCGTCACCGGCATCGGCAACGGAACCGCCAACTCCCTCACCCTCGACGTCGACGCGCCCTCGGCCGGCACCTACGCCATGACCATGCGCTACGCGAACGCCGAGGAACTGCCCTCCCACCACTACAACCCCGACCTGTACGCCGAGCACGCCGACGTCAGCGTCAACGGCGGTGACGCCACCCGCGTCAACTTCGCCAGCACCCTGCACTGGAACCAGTTCACCGACTACACCGCCCACGTCACCCTCAAGAAGGGCGCCAACACCGTCAAGTTCACCTCCTCACAGCTCTTCGACTGGGACGGCACCACCATCGGCAAGGTCTACTCGGGCGGCGGCAGCGACATCGGAGAGCCCATGCGCTCCAGCTCCGCGCCCCACCTCGACCAGGTCTCCTTCGCACCCGCGAGCCTGCACATCGGAGCCTCGGCCGGCTTCTCCTCCACGGCCGTGGCCCAGCACAGCGGGCTCTGTCTCGAAGACCCCGCCAAGTCCACCGCCAACGGCACCCAGTACCAGCAGAACACCTGCGGAAGCGGCCAGGAGCAGATCTTCGACTTCCACCGCGTCTCCGGCACGACCGACACCTACACCGTCGTCAACCACTCCAGCGGCAAGTGCCTGGACGTCTCGGCCTTCTCGACGGCCAACGGCGCCGCCGTCCAGCAGTGGACCTGCCACGGCGACACCAACCAGCGGTTCAGGCTGGCGGCGGTGACCGCGCTCGGCAACAGCCACGACTACCAGCTCGTCGCCGTGCACAGCGGCAAGTGCGTCGACGTCAGCACCATCTCGACCGCATCCGGCGCCCTCGTCCACCAGTGGCCATGCGACGCGGCGAGCACCCTGACCACCAAGAAGAACCAGATCTGGAGGCTCACCGGCAAGGACTGAGCTGACAGCGGCTCCCGCCCCTCCTCCGGCGTCGACGAACGGGCAACGGCGACGCCGGAGGAGGCCGGAAGCGGCGACGAGGACGAGAAGGGGTACGGCGATGTGGTGAACCGCATGCCGTCAGCGTCGTCGGGCCGGGGCGGGGGACGGGTCGGTCCGACGCAGGACGCACCGGCGGGAGGGCACGTCGTAGGCTCATGCCCTCATGGAAACGTTACGGAACTGGCTGCTGCCGCTGGCCCTCGCGGCCTGCCTCCTGCTGTGGCCGGGACCGGCTGCGCTGGACGGAGGCCACGACGTCTCCCGCGCGGACCTCGAACTCACCCTGGTCGTGGCGGCCGGGACGACCATCGCGCTGGGTCTGCGACGGCGGGTGCCGCTGGCGGCACTGGCCGGGGTCTCCGCCTTCTACGGGCTGGCCCTGTTCACGGAGGCCTCGGACGCGGTCCAGGTGTTCCTCATCGTGGCCGACTTGGTGGCCGTGTACTCGGTCGCCGCCCGCACCACCCTGCCGGTGACGCTGCGGGCGGTCGGCGTCCTCGTCTGCTACCAGGGCCTGGTCGGCTTCGCCGTCGAGGGCGCGAGCCTCTCGGCCGGCGTCGGCCTGATCGTCGACGTCGCGTTCCACCTGGGCGTCGTCGGGATCGGCCGCGGCCGTGCCCACCAGTCGGCCGCACGAGCCCGGGCCGCCGCCCGCCTGGCCCGGGCCCGTGCCGAGGGGCAGGAGGCGGGAGCGAGTGAACGACGCAGGCTGGCACGGGAGTTGCACGACGTCAGCGCCCACCACCTCACCTCCGTGGTCGTCACCGCGGAGGCCGCCCGGCACCTCGCCGCCAGCCGTCCCGAACTGGCCGCCGAGGCCCTCGACTTCGCCGCCCGCACCGGCCGCGAGACCCTGGCCACCGTGCAGCGCCTGGTCACCTCCCTGAGGGCCGCCGAGGAGGGCGACGACGTCCCGCTGGGCACCCGGATCGAGGAACTCGCCAGTGGCTTCATCCGCCTCGGGCAGCGAGTGGAGATCACGAGCGTCACGGGCGCCGCGGTAGCCGGCACACAGGTGACGGAGGCGGTGTTCGGTATCGCCAGGGAGGCCCTCACGAACACGCTGCGCTACGCCCCGGGGGCGGTCGTACGAGTCGGCCTGCGGGACCTGGGCGACGGGTGGCTGGCGCTCACCGTCGACGACGACGGAGGGGCCCGTACAAACCTGGAGGCCGGTGCACCCGGCGCCGGCGGCCGGGGTCTCGGGTCGGGGCGGGGCATGACCGGTATGCGCGAGCGCGCCGAGGCGGTCGGCGGCACGGTGACCGCCGGTCCGGGAGCGGGCCCGTCCAGAGGCTGGTCGGTACGGGCGGAACTGCCGGCTCACCCGGCCCAGGGCACACGTCCCTCGACGGGGCGGAGCAGGGCGTTGGACTGGCGCCTCGCCTCGCACGCCATGCTGCCGGCCGCCGGAATCCTCCCGGCGGTGTTCCTGTTCGCCGAGGACCGGGACGCGCCCGGTCTGTTGCTGCTGAGCGCGCTGCTGATCGCGCAGTTGCTGCCGCTGCTGTGGCGGCGGGCGGTGCCCTGGCCGGTGCTGGCCGCGTTGCTCGCGGGGGCCTGGCTGTGGCCGTGGGCGCCCGGATCGGACGCGGATCCCTGGCTGGCCCTGACCGCGGGCGCCTGCGCGCTGGTGGGCGGGGTGTACGCGGTGGGGGCGTACGGCCGTGATCCGTGGGCGACTTGGGCATCGGTGCCGCTGGCCGCGCCGGTGCTGGCCGGCGCGGTGTCGGTGACAGCGGCGCGGGACGGCACGATCGACGGGGATCCGGCCGGAGCACCTGTCGTGGGGGTCACCGTGTTCGCCCTGACGGTGCTGCTGCTGCCGCTGTTCGGCGGCGCGTGGCTGACGGGCTTCCTTGTCCGGTCCCGGCGCGGGCAGGTCGCCCGCCGCGAGAACGGCGAGCTGGGCGCGGTCGTCCACGAGGCGCTCGCCGCGGCGCACCTGGAACGGCAGCGGATCGCCGCCGGGCTGCGCGCCGCTGTCCTCGACCGGACCGCCGAAGTGGTCGGCGCCGCCGAGGAGGGCCGCCTCGACGACGTGGCCCCGGCGGCCCGTGAGTCGCTGGCGGCGATGCGCGAGCTCCTGGGCAACCTGCGCGACGGCACCCCTGCCGACGCCCCGCCCACGGTCCCTGCCGAGGGCTCGATAAAGTGACGCCCCATGACCTCGCCCTCCACCCCCGCCCGGGTCCTGGTCGTCGACGACCAGGCCGTGGTCCGGGCGGGATTCGCGGCCATCGTCGACGCGGAGCCGGACTTCGTGGTGGTCGGCGAGGCGGGTGACGGCGCCGAAGCGGTCACGCTGGCCGGCCGACTGTCCCCGGACGTGGTCCTGATGGACATCCGCATGCCCGACATGGACGGCCTGACGGCGACGAGTCTCCTGACCGGCCCGACGTCGGGCCACGTACCCCGGGTGCTCGTCCTGACCACCTTCGACCTCGACTCCTACGTCTACGAGGCCCTGCGCGCCGGTGCCTCCGGCTTCCTCCTCAAGGACGCCCAGCCGGCCGAACTCCTCACGGCGCTCAGGGTGGTGGTCGCCGGCG